>VGTG01000187.1 GCA_016874795.1 Deltaproteobacteria bacterium
CGGTGATCGCCTCGACGCGAACATCGGGAGCGCTGAGCAGATACAGAATGGCCATCGCATCGTCCGAGTCGGAATCGGTGTCGATGATGACCGACACGCCGGCTGTCGGAGTTGGCGCCCGCGTCGGAGTAGGGGTCGAGGTCGACGAATTCCCGTCGTCGCAGGCCGCCAATCCCAAGACACCGAACACAAGTGCCACACATAGGAACTCGAGTCCGGGCTGTCGTGTTCCGGCGCTCACCGACATGGCCGCTCCTCCTTCCGCCAGCAGAGAGGCGACTCAACGCCCCTCCCCGTTCACTCTCCTGCCTTCAGGGTGCCCGCCATCCTGTGCGACATCACGCAAAGGTGGTGTATCGCCGCTGCCTTCGCAGCGTCAAGATCGAAACCAGTGATATCGCAATCGTCTTTACACGGCAGCGCGCGACTGCGCTGCAAGGATGAAGTCGGCTAGCGCGTCGATGCAGGCAAATGCCTGCTTGCCCACTTGCTCATCGGGGATGGCGACGCGGAACCGCTCTTCCACGAGCACCACGAGCTCGAGGGCCGTCCCTACGGTGGCGGTGCGGCGAGGAAGCACAAAGCCGCGATTTGTACATATGCCCTCTTATCGGACGTCGCGAGCGTGGCTCGACTCTGCTAACGCGCCCGCACAGTACGGACGTTGTTTTATGTCCTGCCTATTGCCTTCCGGCTTCGTCGAGTATCTCTGCGGGCACGTCGGCCGCGCTCGTCACCTTCACGTTGTCGATGAAGGTCAGGTCGACGGGGTAGTTAGGAACATTGGTGTTATTGCAGGTAATGGGCCTGTAGAACGTGAACGGGTCGAGCAGGTAATTCGTGTCGAAGACCATCTCGCCGTAGGGGACGCAGCCTCCCATGTCGGCGCCGTAGGGCAAGATGCCGGTCAGTAGGCAAAGCCCGGGGAATGAGGAGTCCTTGAGGCAGGGCCCGAAATCCATCGTGCCCGGTGGGTTGTTGAGGGATACGTTGCCAAGCAGGGTGATGTAGCGGCTCCCCCCGTCGGTGTAGAACGTGTTGCCGCCCGCCGCGGCGCGCTTGTTCATCGCGACGTTCCAGGCGATCAGCTGGCCGTCCTCGAGCGAGGTGCCCTGAAAGCCGGAGGAGTAGATCGCGCCGCCGTCCCAGAGCTTCTCCAGGAAATACTCGATCCTGTTGTGGACGATCTGGTTGCCCTGCGCGGCCGAGGGCGTATCGTACACGCCCCACTCGTACGGCGTCGCGCCGGTGTTCGGCAGGCAATCATTATACTGCATAAGCCCCGGGAACCCGCCCGGATCGAGCAGGCCCCATCCCCATCCGATCGCGATTCCCGACCACGGCACGTGGCTGATCTCGTTGTGCTCGACTGTGGTGCGCGTGGTGAAGCCGATGTATATTCCCGGCGCGTCGTAGAACTCCTGGCCGGCGTACTTCACGAGGTTGTTGGAGATCAGGTTGTCCCTGGTCAGCTGCGACTCGGTCTCCGGGTGGTGGTCCTGCGGCGCTATTCCGCCGAGCTGGATCGCTGCTGCGGAGATGTCCGTGAAGGTATTGTTTGAGATCTCGTTGTCCTGGCTGCCGGTCCCGAACTCGAGCGCGATCGCGCCCATGTGCGCGAATGTGTTGTTCTCGAAAACGATATTCTGCGCGTAGACGAAGTTCACATTGCCGGGGGTCCCGACGTCATTGGGATCGTGTCCTATCGTGTTGGCGCTATGGTCCGTCCCGGTCAGGTGAAAGCCGCTCTGGTCGAGGGCGTAGCCGTCGGAAGTGTTGGGCGCGAGCCACGTTGCGTACATGAAGCTCAGGCCGCTGAAGGATATGTAGCTGACCGGCGCTGAGGCGTCGCCCGCGGCGTCCACGAACTTCTCGAGCACCGGCAGCTCCACGTCCGCCGCCGCCATGTGCGGCGAGGAAGCACAAAGCCGCGATTTGTACATATGCCCTCTTATCGGACGTCGCGAGCGTGGCTCGACTCTGCTAACGCGCCCGCACAGTACGGCCTCAGGGTTGCGATCCCCTCTTGGCGGTTCTCGGCGATCGAGCGCGCGAGAAGATCGGCGTTCGACGGAGAGGGCTCGTAGGCCAGGACCTTGCCGGTAGGGCCGACTCGTGCGGCCAACAGCACGGTGAAGAAGCCGATGTTGGCGCCAATGTCGAGGACGACGTCGCCAGGACGCGCCTCTTCGGCCAGCCAGGCTCTCTCCTCCGGCTCGTACACCCCGTCCAGGACGCCACGCCCGATCGCGTCGGCGAGGTCGACGTACAAGCGCAGCCCCGAATCGATCTCACCCAGCACGATCCGACGCGCGGGGGCCCGGGGCGCGAAGGCCGCGCTGTCGCGCTGGAACTCGTCGGAGAGCAGGATCGCGCGCCGAAGGTCCGCGCACGACGGGTTCGCCTCGACCCAGTAGTCGAGCCCGTTGGGGTCGTCGAACTCGCGATCCAGGAGAAGCCGGAACGCCCAGCGGACGTGTTGTGCCGTCACCCGCTGGGTCAGAGAGGCCCAATCCGCCGGACCCTCTCGAAGATCCGCCAGTAGCGTCCGCAGAATCCGGAGGCGCCACAGGAGCTTGCGCAGCACCCTAGGCGCCCGCCGGAAGGGCCCTCCCTCGTTCCTCGACCAGCAATCGCCCTCTCATGTTCCTGATGAGGTCAGGCCCCAGGCTTGCGGGCGATCACGGTGAGGGGCAGGTTCGAGTAGCGATAGGTGAGAGGCCCCGTGAAGCGCCCACGCACGAGGCGGGTGACGAGGCGCCGCCCGAGCGCGGACCTCGAGAGCCGCCGGAGAGGCCGAAAGAGGCCCTGCATGAACTCCGGGTCGGGGTAGGCCAACCGGTAGCGGATGGAGCGAGGGGCCAGGTGGCGGGGGCGGAATCCCTGCGTTTTCAGGGGACCCATGTACTCCTGGAAGCTGTAGATGTGCTCGTTGATGCCGACCGCGGTCTCCTCGTTCTGGGGTTGGCGGTCGGGAATCGAGGCCTTCTTCGAGGGCTCGCCGACGAACGCAAACGTGCCTCCCGGCTTGAGCAACCGCCAGGCCTCGGCAAAGAGTCGCTCGCGTTGCCCCGAATGGTGGATGGCGGCCGCGCTGAACACGACATCGGCCCAGCCGTCCTTGAGCGGGATCTGGTGCACGTCGCCACAGATCCTCTCGAAGTGCTTCCGGTCCTCGGCGTAGAAGACGTCGGCGGTCTCGAGGCCGAGGAAACGGCGGGTGAGGACGTCCACCGCGACCACCTCCCGCGCCTGCCCCATGGTGGCGATGTGCCTCGAAGCCCAGGTCCGGCCCGCACCGAGATCGACGACGTGCTTGTCGTGGAAATCCACGTACTCGAAGATCTGGAAGAAGTCGGGGGCGAGGTGCGGCCAGGGCGGGTGCGGGTAGTAGGGCAGCGCGGTCATGGTGGAGACGAGGCTTTCCGCGAGCGGCCCCGCGAGCTGGTGCCAGCCGTTCACCTCCCGAGCCAGGGTCTCGTCCTCCGGGTCGAGGGTGGTCAGGATGCCCTTCAGGATCGCGTAGCTCCTCGCGCAGCGCTCACAGCGAAGGGTCCCTTCGCGCACCTCGCGTTCGTCTTCGTGGGTGGTCTCGAGAGCCCATTGGCTCGCCCGGCACCCGAGACACAGCAAGGACGCCTCGAACCCGCGCTTCAACTCGTCCGCCTCATTTGGGCGCTCATCCTATCCCAGGGCTCGGGCCCCTGTCCTCGTGATGCGTCCGCCCGCGGAGCGGACTAGAATGCGACGCTTGTTCGCGCACCCCCGCCCTCTATGAACGACGCCCTGCGGTCAAAGCTCGAGTCCGTCCCCTGCAACTTGTGCGGCGGCGACGACTTCCAGGTTCTCTACGACCAGCCGCTCCGGGACCAGGATCCGGACGACATGGGCGATTTCGTGGCCTCTACCGATCGCTACGACGCCTACGGCCGCATCGTCCGCTGCAATCGCTGCCGGCTCGTCCACACGAACCCCCGCCCGCGCGCCGACACGATCTCCGATGGCTATAGGAAGGCCGTCGACCCGGACTACGGCGGCCAGGAAGCACAAAGCGGCGAGGAAGCACAAAGCCGCGATTTGTACATATGCCCTCTTATCGGACGTCGCGAGCGTGGCTCGACTCCTAACGCGCCCGCACAGTACGGCAGATGTATTAAAAAATCTATTGACTCAAAATTTTTGTAATTCAGTTATACGCTGGGGTCTGACTGGAACTATTCCTAAACAAGATTATGAATCTGAAATAATTTTTGCAAGTATAGGTCCAGTAATAGGCGCGGCGAGGAAGCACAAAGCCGCGATTTGTACATATGCCCTCTTATCGGACGTCGCGAGCGTGGCTCGACTCTGCTAACGCGCCCGCACAGTACGCAGCGTACAAAGCCGCTGTCAACGGAAATCTGGTCAGGACGTCACCCGCGAGGCATCGGCCACGGCCTCGACACGCCCAGATCCGGTGACCGGGACGGACGACGACCGCCCGGCCCTCCCGGCCGGCGACCTCGCGGGGAGCGTCCGGCACCCGCGACGCGGGTCTCCGGTTTGCCGACCGGGGCGATCGACGGGCGCGAGGACGCGCGAACCAGCCCGCGCTCGACCGCGAGCTCGAGAGGATCTGGCGGTCCATGGAGTTGAAGACGTAGACCACGAACAGCAGCCAGACGACCTACTGCTTGTAGCCCTCGCTCGCCTCGAACTCGGCGGGCTGCGTGCTCGTTGCGGATTCGTCGCTGGCGGCCGTTCGTGTCTCCCGATGGGCGCGGCGATGGGGCACCCGCGTCCGCCGGTCCGCGTCAAGGCCGGATCAGCAGCCCCTGCAGCGACGCCGCGCCGGCGTCGGCCGCGCGCAGGAGCGTTACCAGGAAGGCATCGCCGGAGAACGCGAGCGCGATCTCCTCCGACGAGAGCCCGGTCGCGACGGTCTCGACCGCGGCGGGCGTCCCCGCGGGCGAGACCTCCGCGATCTGCAGATCGTTGACACCGCCACCCGCGGGAACCGTCCACGCCACCAGGTAGCGACCGGCACCGAACGCGAGCCGTGGGGCGCCCTGCCGAAGGTCACCCCGTGCGATCAGGAAGGGAGCGCCGTCGAGCGGCCCGGTTCCGGGCCGGAAGCGCGCGCCGACGATCGTGTTCATGCCGCCCCCCTCGCCCCCGAGCAGGGTGGATTGCCAGACGACCAGGTAGTCGGCGCCGTCGCTCGCGATCGCCGGGCGAACGAAGCCTCCGACGATCGGAGCGAGCGTCACCCGCTCGACGCCGCTCGAGGACAGCACGCCGACCTCGAGGCTCCCTTCGTTCTGCTGGTTGACGCGCTCCGTCCACGTCGCGACGGTCGTCGTCCCGTTCGACGCAACCGACGCGGCCGAGGCCGTCACGATGCTCTGGTCGCCCGGCGGCGGCAGCAGGCCGTCGATCGCGGTCACGTCGAGGCCCGCGCCGTTCACGGTCGCGAACGCGCCGCCCAGACGCTCGAGCACCGGTCCACCGGCGCAGCCCTCCTCGATCGGCCACAGCGCTGCGAAGCTCGCCGACGAGCCCGCGATCGCCGGCGGCGGGACGACGTCGGTCTCGCAGGTGCCGATCTGTGCGGTCTCCGCGAGATCTTCCGGCGGCCCGACGTTCGCCTGCGGGTCGACCAGGACGGCCGTGATCGCGGCGGCCGGGATGCCAGCCTCGGCCGTTCCCGTACCCGCGTAGGCGACGGCGTAGGACGCTCCGTCGAAGGCAACCGCCGGATCGGTCCAGCTCGGGTTGGCGAGGAAGCCGTCGCTCTGCGCGACGCTGATGTCGAACGGTGAACGGTCGAGCACCGTGCCGTCCGGATCGACGCGGAGGCCGAAGATCCCGGTGGTCGTGGTCGTCGCGTTTCCGCCGTAGGCGACAAGGAAGCCGTCGTCGCTGGCGCCGACGTCGAGGCCGGCGGCGCCGGTGAAGGCCGGGAGAATCGTGATCGCGCTGATCCGCGGGACCGGCGTCGCCGTCGCGGTCGGCGTCGGCGTGCCGGTCGGGTCCGAAGGCTGGTCGTCCTCGCCACAGCCGATCGGCACGATCGCCGTCAGGAGCGCGAGCGCCGCGACCAGGACTGCGTGAGCGTATCGCATGCGCGCGGCCACCATGAATCCAGGATCGTGTCACGCCACCGGCACATGCCGAGCGAGCATCGTCGCTCGGCTCAGCGGCGAGGAAGCACAAAGCCGCGATTTGTACATATGCCCTCTTATCGGACGTCGCGAGCGTGGCTCGACTCTGCTAACGCGCCCGCACAGTACGGAACTGGGCAGCGGACCCTGCGGGGGATTTACGGCCACTCCCGCAGGCATTGCGGGTGGGTCCGCCCAACGGTCCACTCATTCGCCACGGAGGGAACCATCCCACCGCACAAAGCCTTCGATGGCTTGGTATTCCGCCAATCCGAGCGCGTCATAGAGTCGTGCCGTGGCGGAATTTCGTTCCTCCGCCCGCTGCCAAAACTCACGTGGGTCACTCCCGGGAAAAAGCGCGCGATCCTTCTGCGATTCATGTTTGAAGATCGCTACGCGCTTCCGGACCACCTCGGCGGGGCTTAACGGGACCGCCATCTCGATCTCGTCCGGCTCCCATTCCAGCCACGCTCCACGGTACAGCCATACGTCACAATGCTGGTACCAGTCATCGGTACGCACCTGCTGGCAAGCACGGAATATCGCCGAGAGACAGGTACGATGGGTTCCGTGCGGGTCAGCCAGGTCTCCGGCCGCATAGATCTGGTGCGGTTTCAATTCTCGCAGCAGTTTCATGACGATCTCGATGTCATCCTCCCCCAGCGGCTTCTTCTTGACGCGGCGGCGAGGAAGCACAAAGCCGCGATTTGTACATATGCCCTCTTATCGGACGTCGCGAGCGTGGCTCGACTCTGCTAACGCGCCCGCACAGTACGGTGCTCGTCTGAAACTACAGCCTTCACGTTAGTCGGGCTCATGAGTCGCGGGATCGTAGGTGCCACAAAGCACCGATTTCACGCAATACCGCCTATCAGGCGTTGGCGGCGGCAAGCTCCCGCGCCCGTATACGGGGCGGTCAAGGCGATTCGGCGGTCGCACGCGGGTTTGCCGAGCGGTAGCCGGCGGCGGACAGCGATTCGGCTGACGTTTGGTCGCAGGGGCTCCTCAGCGCCGAAGGTCGGGGGCGTGGCGATTCGCGCCGTAGGCTTCGCAGAAGGCGGCTTCGTCGCCGGCGAAGGTCGGGTCGAGCGCCGCGACGGCGCGCAGCAGCGGTAGCGAGAACTCGGTGATGGACACGCGCGGATCCTGCGTGCGGACGTCGAGGTCCTTCGCGACCACGACCATGTCGAGCCCGGGATGCCCGAACACGTATTGGCCGTTGAAGCCCGCCGCGTACCACATTCCGACGTCGTACTGCTGCTCGCAGTCGGCCCAGGGAGCGTAGCCGCAGTCCGGCGCTCCGGAGGGTTCGTGCGGGTACTCGTCCCAGATCGCGGCCGGCCTGCAGGGGCCCGACGCGTCCGTGATCTCGGGTCCGGCGACGTGGAACCAGTTCGCCCGCGACGTGAGCCAGGTGAGGTAGCCGAATGCCGTGTTCGCGTCCTCGAACGCGGGATGCGTCATCTTGTAGATCCAGTCCGCGCCGACGATGCGCTCGCCGGACCACACGCCGCCGTTCAGGATGAGCAGCCCCAGTCGCGCCATGTCGCGGAGCGTCGTGACCCAGCCGTAGCCGTAGGTCTTGTCCGGCGCGCCGTTGGACCAGGAGGAGTCCTTCATGCCGAGCGGCTCGAAGAGGAACCTTTGCGTGAAGACCTCGAGGTCCTCGCCGAGGCGCGCCGGGTCCTGGTCGATCGCCGCGTTGACGGCGTCGCTCAGGCGGTTGATCTGCGTCGTCCCGACGGCGTCGTAGACCCACGTCCGGTTGCCGAAGGAGAGGTCGGGGTTGTGTCCGACCATGCCGAGCACGTGGGCGACGAGCGCGTCGGGGTTGAAGGTGACATCGTCGACCCAGTGGTCCATGCGGTCGAGATCGGAGAGGGGACCGGTCTTGCGCCCGGTGCGCGGCAGGTCGCGCGTCTGCCAGGCGGCGATCCCCGTCACGAGGGCGCCCAGGGTCTTCGCCGCCGAGAAGACGAACGTGGGTGCGTCGGGCTCCCCGACGTCGTATTCGTGGCAGAGCCGTCCGTAGCGGACGACCGCCCATCCCCTGCCGCCGAGGCGCTCGACCGCCGCGTCCACCTCGGCGAGTCGCGCCGGGTCCAGTCGACAGGTCTCCGCGACCTCCTCGCGGGGCACGGGGACCCACTCGCCGCGGCCCGGGTCGACGAGCGGCCGGGACGCGTCGCCCGGGCCGGGCACCGGGTCCGCGGAGTCGTTGCAGGCCGCGACGAGGAGCACACAGGCCAGCACGAGAAGAGGGAGCACGAGCTTCACGGGCGGCCTCGACCGGCGGCGACGCCGTCGCCGGTCGGGAACTCGTCGTCGTACACGCCCCGCCAGAAGCGGCACTCGCGCTCGCGGAAGCCCGACACGAGCCCGATCTCGACGTCGAAATCGAGGCGCGGATCCGCCGTCGGGTCGTAGAGCGGCCACGGCGTCGCGCCGCCGCCGTTCGGGTCGCCGCCGCGAGCGAACCGGGTCCAGTAGCCCTGCATGGCCGACGACAGCCTCGCGTCCTCCTCGGTCGGCGGCGGCACGGAGCCAAACACGTAGGCGACCTCGGCACCGTGGGTCGCGCGCAGGTCGAGTGGTGCGAGTTCCGCGAGCGGGATCGGGCGGGAGAAGTTGTACAGGTAGACGGGCATCCCGGCGTCGGCCGCCCGGCGGGCCGAGTCCTGCGTGCTGCACACGAGGAGGAAGTCGCCGTAGGCCCGCGCGAGAGCGTCCTGCGGCTCCGGGTAGGCCGACGCGGGATAGACCTCCGCCACGGCCGGGGCGCGATCGCCGAAGAAGCCCCGCAGGGACGCCAGGTACTCGGCCTCGGTCGTCACCTTCGGGGTGCCGAGGAGGAAGAACGTGCCCTCGTCCGAATTCGAACCGAGGATCCAGGGCACCTTCTCCACGTCGCCGCGCGCGAACAGCGCCCGCGGCTGTGCCGGCAGGACGCGACCGTCGACGATCGGGCCGCTCTCGCCCGCGTAGTCGAGGAGGCGCGCGACCGGCACGTCGCGCAGGCACGCCGGCACGTCGCTCGCGCCGCCGCAGCCGACCGCGTCGATCACCGCCTGCGAACGCGCCTCCGCCTCGGCCGCGGTCGGCAGGTAGGTCGTGCAGCCGCCGCTCTGGCTGATCGCGCGGTGGAAGAGCCCGCGACTGCCCGGCGACGCGACGTGGAAGCAGACGTTGAACGCCCCAGCGGACTCGCCGAAGATGGTCACATTTCCGGGGTCGCCTCCGAACGCCGCCACGTTGTCGCGCACCCACCGCAGCGCCTGCTGCTGGTCGAGGAGCCCCTGGTTGCCCGAGTGCGGGTCGCCCCGGTCCTCGGCCGCGAGCGACGAGTGGGGGAAGAAGCCGAAGAGGTTGACACGGTAGTTGATCGACACGACCACCACGTCGCGCGTCTCCGCGAGCTGGCGTCCGTCGTAGAACAGGCCGCCGAGGCCGAGCGGCACTGGGTCGTTCGCCGAACCGTTGTTGTTGCCGCCGCCGTGGATCCAGACCATCACGGGCAACGGCCTCGACGGCGCCGGATCGGGCGTCCACACGTTCAGGTAGAGGCAGTCCTCGTTCTCGCTGCGCGGCGTGATGATCGACGAGGTCTGCGCGCAGGCCGGCCCGAAGGCGTTCGCCTCCCGGACGCCCTGCCAGGGGATGGCCGGTGTCGGCGGACGAAAACGCAGGGAGCCCACCGGCGGGGCCGCGAACGGAATGCCGAGGAAGCGGCGCGCCCCGCCCTGCACCGTCCCCTGCACGAGTCCGTCCGCGAGGCGAACGAGCGTGCCCCGCTGGATGGCACCGCCGCTGCGCGCGTCGCCGCAGCCGGTCGCCAGGGCGAGCAGGGCGGCCGCGACGGGCACCCGAGCTCGCTTCGGCGTGAAGTCTACGAGTCGCATCGTCGGCCTCCCCGGGGGGGGGCTTCTAGCACGGGGGCGAGTCGTCGCCTACGCGATTCGTATCGCGCGATCGACGGGCCGGCGGACGCGCGCGCGAGGCGGCGAGGGCTGGAGCGTGAAGGGCCTCGGCAACGCGTGGCGCTACCGCAGTAGCGGCCGCGTCGTCCCGCTGATCTCGGGCATTCACTCCGTCACGGTCAAGGCGGGCCGGGTGCCGGGCCAGCTCGAGTTCTCGGTCCGCGGCGAGAACGGGAGCTATCCGGTATCGCTCGGCGAGCTGCCGCACCGCAGTACCTTCGTCGTCGACTCGCCCGCGGCGGGGACAGGGCAGTGCGGCGAGGTGACCTTCGGGCCACTCAGCTGCGCCTTCGACCGCTTCTCCCTACGGTGGTGGTCCCGCCGCCTTTCCGGTTGCCCGGGAGCCGTACACGGGATAGGAGGGACCTGGCTCGGCTGACAGCCTCGACTTCCAGCTTCCGAGAAGAGGCATTCTG
>VGTG01000188.1 GCA_016874795.1 Deltaproteobacteria bacterium
TTCGACGGGTGCATAGCCGGACACGGTCGGCAGCGGATCCGGCTCGAGCGCGTGCGAGGTTGCGCTCGCGCCGAGAACGCTGCCGAGCAATGCGAGCAACGCGGTTGCGACGCGGCACGCGCCCCGTCTGCCACCGTCCCGACGAGCACCCATCCCCGCCTCCTCAGCACACGCAGCTGTCGTCACAGCAGCTCAGATCGTCGAGGAACATTCCCGCCGCGCGATACTCGTCGAGCGGATCGGTGGCGAGGCCGAGACGATTGGCGATCTCCTTCGCGACGACCGCGAAGCGCTGTCGGAACTTGTAGATGAAGCAGAAGATGAGCGCGCCGTGGCGAACCTGCGGGCCCACCAGGAAGAGCCCGGGAGACCGCGTCGATTCGTCGTGCTCGGTGAGCTTCACGGCCGATGTTTCGGGATCCCTGTCGAACTCGGAATCGAGCAGCGACAGGCTTCCGGAGAAGCCGGTCGCTAGGAAGGGCCGGTTCGGCGTGACCAGGCCGCGCGCACCGGTGCGCTCGAGAAGGTAGCCACGCTCTACAGGCGTGACCCGCTGCACCGGTCCACCGCCGATGAGGCGAATCCGACGACCACTCTCGAGCGCACCGCGAAGACGCTCTTGCGTGCGCGGCGTCAGCGCGCGGCTCGGATCGAGCTGCGCGTACTGCCACGGCTCGGCAGGATCCACGACGCGCACGCGGACGCGCTCGCCGAGCTCGACGATGCGTAGGGCCGCGTCGATCCCGCTCTCGAGCCCTCCGATGACGACGTGGCCGCCCTCGCCGATGCTGTCCCAGCTCGCCGTCAAAGACGTGTGACGGCAGTGCTCCGCTCCGGGAAAGCCGTTGAGCCGCGGATACTGGAACTCGCCCGCAGCCCACACGACGAAGCGGGCACGGATCACGTGGTCTCGGGTACGGACGCGCCACGGCATCTTCTCGTCTCGCGAATCACGCTGCAGGTCGAGCACGTCTTGTCCACGCGCGACGGGAACATGGAGGTGCTCGGCGACGGCCCGCAGATACTCCGCGTACTGCTGCCCGCTCGGATGTTCGGTCTGGAGGGCGAGCCCGGGCGACGTCCGCGGCGTGACCGCGTTCAGATCGAGAAGGCCAAAACCGTGCGCGGGGAAGGAGGGCGTCAGGAAGCGAAGATGCTTCGGCCAACGCTCGAACGACGCACCGACATCGTAGCGGTCGAGCACGGCGAGCTTCGCGACTCCAACCTTGCCGAGCGCGACGGCGACGCCGATGCCCGCCGCGCCCGCGCCGACGACGACCACGTCGAATTCTTCGTTGCGATCCTGCGGGGAGACGGCGCGCATGCTTCAGCGCTCACGCAACGGCCATGAGGCGCTCCGCAGCGAGCCGAGCGCCGATGATGTTTCGAGCCGCCGGGCCGATCTCGAGCTCGGCCAGCGGTCCCATGACGTGGATTCCATGGCCCCAGTGCAGTGAGCCGTCGACCAACGGATAGCCGCAGCTCGCGGACGACAGGGGGAGCTCGTCGACCGCGCGATCCAGCCAGTCGCCTCCAGGCCGCGCCGGGTCGAACCCCGTCGCGAGGACGACGAGATCGACCTCGAGCGTGCCCGCATCCCCGAGATCGAGACGCGCGAGCCCCGCCCCGAGGCGCTGGGCGCGCCGGACGGCCGCGAGCCTTACCTCCACGCGCCCTTCGTCGACGTGACGCCGCAGCTCGCGCGCGATCGCCGGCGGCACGGTTCCACGGTTTCGTTCGCGACGGATGAGCGCGCGCCGAAGCCCAGGATCGAACAGCCGAGCGAACGCCCCGAGACAGCCGCCGAACCAGCACGGGTGCGCGTCGAAGTTCTGCTCGCGAAGCTCGTGTCGAGTGAGCAGCGTGACCGCCCCATGCCCCCTCGAAGCGAGAGCGAGCGCCGTCTGCGCCGCGCTGATGCCGCCGCCCACGACGACCGCGCGCGTCCACGGCGCGAGGCTCGCGCGACAGAAGTCGCGATCGAAGATGTGGCCGACGCGAGCCCCTGCCGCGCGGAGCTCGACCGCCCACCACGGCCACGCCGATCTAGTGGAGCCGATCGCGAGCACCACGCGGCGCGCGTCCAGCGTGCCGTCGTCCGTCTCGACCCGCACCGCGCGTCGTGAACGCGTCAAGCGTCGCGCCCATCCGCGAAGCCGCATGCCGCCGAGCGAACGCTCCTGAACGATCGAGTCGACGTGCGCACGAAACAGCTCGAGCGACGGCTGGTTGCGGTACGGACCGGTGAAGCGCGCGAGAGCCCGCCCACGCTTCTCCCGTGCGAACTCGTGCAGCGCGAACGGATGGTCGCCGAGACAATGCACGTCCGGCGAGCGCAGGAACTCCATGCCCGTGTTGTGCGCGCAGCGGTACCACCGGGCGAGTGGCTCGTCGTCCGGATCGAGGACGCGGATCCGGTCTGCGCCAGCGCCGAGTCGGGACGCGAGAATCGAGCTGAGATACGTGCCGTGAACGCCCCCGCCGATGATCAACCAGTCCAGCATTCCTTCGGAACATCGACTAACGCAACCCAACTCTACTTGCAACTTGATTGCATAAAGATCCGAGAACGCACCCGTTGCGGGCGGTCGGACAGCGAGAATCTCGCAGTCGTTGCGGGCCGCGGCCTTTCCGCTCGCGACGCGCCGATTCACCCCGTCAGGGCTTGCGACCCCACGCGCAGAAGCTCATTTCGCTCACATACACGGAGGTTCGGTCGAGACTCTCCGCCTCGAGACCAGCCGCTAGCGCATCGACTTCGGCTTGGGTCGCGACGCCCGCCGTGATCAGGCGAGAACGAAGTAACCCGAGAAGATCGCGAAGCGGGTACTGAGTGCCCTGCCCTTGAATCACAGCTTCCGCACGAATCCGTTCGAACGTGAGCCCAGCCTCCGCGAGCGTCGACGGCAAGTCGAATCCCATTGCCGGGTTGGCCCCTTCGGCCGCGAGCATTCGTGCAAGCCACTGCGTCGCCCGGTCGTGCGCCGGCATCGGTGATCTCCGCGCCGGGACCATGGTCGAGTCGGTCTCTTCGAACACGACCAAGCCCCCGCTGCGCAGCCATCCGCTGAGCCGGCGGAGCACTTCAGCGGGGTTCCGCAAGTACATCAGCACGCGACGGCCGGCCAAGGCGTCGAACGATTCCTCCTGAAATGACTCGAGGGTCGAGCATTCTTCCGCGACGTCCGCCGAGCGGAACTGAACGTGCTCGATCCGTCGCTCCCGCATGCGATCGTGCGCGATCGCCAACGCCTCTTGGTCGCGATCGAACGCCACGACGCTGCCGGAAGGACCGACCAGCTCCGCCAAAATTTGTGTGACCTCGCCGCCACCGCACCCGACCTCGATGACGCGCATCCCATCCGTGACGCCGGCGTCGACCAGCCATCGCCGCGTCATCCGGTTGTCGCGCTCTGCAGCCATTCAGCGCTCGCCCCTAGAACCGCACCTGCACGCCACCCGTGAAGTTGCGGCCCGGTAGGGGCGCGCGGTCCTTCAGGAAGGACTCGGAAGCTCGCGCTTCCTCGTTCAGCAGGTTCGAGATGCGGAAGAAAAGCAGCGGCTGCACGAACGTGTCGAGCCCGAAGGCGTAGCTGAAGCTCAGGTCGAGCATCGTGTAGCCGTCGGTCGTAAACTCGCCCTCGGGCACGCGGTTCTGGGCCTGTGCTTGCAAGATGTCGAGCTCTGCCTGGAACGCGTCGTAATCGTAGATCAGGCTGCCGCCGAAGCGGAGCGGCGGGATCCGGGGCAGCGGCTCGTCCGCATCGAGGTTCTGCGCCCTGACGTAGTCGAAGCGGCCGACCACGTACAGGCGCTGCGCTCCTTCCTCGAAAACGGGCGCCCCGATCTGCACCTCTCCGCCCGTGAACGTGGCGTCGGTCGAGAAGAAGCGGCCCACGGGAACGACGCCGATGGTCTCCCCCGTCCCTTGGAGGAACGTGAAGCCCCAGAATCGGTCGTAGAACGCGCTCGCCGACCAGTCGAAGATCGAGAACTGGCCGGCGTACCCGAGGTTCAGACCCAGAGCGTTCTCCGAGTCGAGATCGGGATCGCCGATCTCGTAAAAGCCCGACGCGACGTGGATGCCGTCCGCGAAAAGCTCCTCGTAGTTGGGCGGCCGCATGCTCCACGACACGTCGAAGCTGAGGATCTGATCCTCCACCACGTCGTAGACGACACCGACCGAGGCAGCACCTCCGGGAAAGTCCCTGTCCACCGGGTCGCCGAACAGCCCTCCACCCCCGGATTTCACCGTGGCGTAGTCGAAGCGCCCGCCCACCTCGAGCGTCACGGGATCGAGGTCGACCTCCTCGATGACGAACAGCGATTGTCGCGCCGAGTACGTGTTGGGCAGGAAGCCTTCATCTCCGGTCACCTGAAAATCGCTGAAGGCGCTCTGAAAGCCGAACGCTCCCTCGAAGAGGCCGAAGGGCTCGTGTACCGCCTCGATCCGCAGGTCGTAGCCCTTGTTCTTGAACGTCGTCGTGAGGAGGTCGCCGGCCAGCTCGTGGTGCTGGTAGTCGGTCAGGCGGAGGCGAGCATCGACCGAGCGGATGCCCTCGACCGGTTCGACGAGCCCACCGGCGAAGTCGAGCGAGGTGGTATCGAGGTCGACCGAGATCGGAGGCTCCTCCTCACCCGGCGCGGCGTGGCTGTGGCCTTCGAGCTCGTGGAACACCACGCCGTAGTTCGTCTGGAAGTCCGACACGGCGAGGCCGAGGTAGAAGTCGTCTTCGATCCACGAGCCGCCCGCGCTGAAGCCCGTGTACTCGACCTGGCTGTTCGGGATGAACCCGAACGCTTCCTCCTCCGGATCTTCGTCCTCGTCGCCCTCCGCCGCCTCGGCCGCGCGGAGCTGCTCGGACTCGGCGAAGCCGGGGATCGCGGTGTCCCCCGCGGTGAACCCGTAGCCCTTGAGGCGCCACGCAAACTTGTCGACGCTTCCGTTCAGGACCGCGGCGCCGCCGACACCCCCGTCCACCGACGAGCCGCGAAGCTCGACCGTCCCCGTCACCGGAGCGTCGACGAGCTTGCGCGGAACGCGGTTCTCGATCGTGCTCACCACGCCGCCGACGGCGTTGGGGCCGAACCGGAGCGTCGCCGGACCGCGCAGGATCTCGATCTTCTCGACGCCCAGCGTGTCCGCGGCCACCGCGTGGTCGTTGCTCGCTGCGGAGGCGTCGAACACGTCGAGCTGGTCGACCAGCATCTGCACGCGGCTGCCGCCGAGGCCCCGCAGGATGGGACGGCTCGCGCCCGGACCGAAGTAGGATGCGCTCACGCCGGGGAGGTAGCGCACCGTCTCGCCGATCGTCGGCTGCTGCTTCTGGAGGAGCTCGGTGCCTTGCAGGATGGACACCGCACCCGGGAGCTCGCTCGCCTTCTTCGGCAGCGGGCTCGCCGTGACCACGATCTCGTCGATGCCGTAGGAGTAGACCCGTTCTCGAGGCTCCCGCTTCTCGACGCTCTCGTCGTCGAGCCCCGGGTCACCGGCGCCGTCCGCGTCCGATGCGTCCGTCGGAGCCGAGGTGGGAGAGCTCGGCCCGTCCGCGTCCGGCGTCTCGGCTTCCTCTGGAGCTTCGGTCGGCTCCGCGTGCGCGAGGGGCGCGGCGACGGGGAATGCCATGAGAACCGCGATCGCGCACTCGATGGCTCGGCGTCTGAAGAAGGCGAAGAAGGAAAGGCTCGACATGATTCATCCCACCCGAAGTCGTTTGGAGGCCACGCTCCTACGTCGGAGGCCGCCACCGGGCGCGTTCGCACCGGCGCGCCAGGCGACGGATCGAGCGGCCCGGCCACGTGCCCGCCGGCGAGCACCGCGTTCCGTACAGCCCGGCCGACCACCGGCCGGGTTGCGCTCCTAGCCAAGGAACGCGGGAGGGGCGCGCGCGGAGAGGCGGGTGATCCGGCCGAAGGACTCCGAGTCCTCGTCCGGGCTCGGGACGGGTCGCTCGTCGTTGAGCTCCGCCCTCGGGAGCGGCTCGGCCGCAGCGACGAGGCCGTGCGAAGCGACCGCGATGCATGCGGCACACGACGACGCGCCGTGCTGGGGCACGTCGTGCTCTGCCGAATGCAGGGCGCCGAGCGTCGAGACGGCGAGGAGCGCGATCAGGATCGAGCCGACGAGAGGCCAGCCCGCTCCGATGCGCTGCCGCGCACGGATCTCCTCCGTCTCCGCTCGCATCGCCGTACACGTCCTACATTGGTCGCGACGGAATTGCAATTACGATTTGGGAGCTCAGCAGGAGGCGCAGCGTCCTCGGAGCACGACGTCCTGAATGTCTCCGATACGCGCGTCGGCCTTGCCCCGCGAGGGGATCGCAAGACCGGGGAGGCAGACCACGTCCCCGCAATCGTTGCAGAGGAAATGCGGGTGCTCTCGCGCTCGAGCCGTGTCCTCTCGGCGGCTCTCGAACCGCCAGACGTGGTCGCCGACGTCGACGCGGGTCGCGAGGTCCGCTTCCACGAGGTCGTTCAGGTTGCGGTAGACCGTGGCGCGGTCGAAGCCGAGCGGTACGAGCTGCTGGGCGAGATCGGCGTGGCTCAGAGGCGACGACGCCCCGTCGAGGCGCGAGAGCACCTCGATGCGAGGCAGGGTCGTGCGCAGGCCTGCCGACCTCAGGCGCTCGCGGAGGAGCGCGGTTCGCTTTTCCCGAGAAGGTGGCGACTTCGTCCGACGTAGGCTCATCCGCACAGCTCCGCGGCGTGGTCGAGGCCCGCCCGGAGGACCGCTGCGACGTGGTCGTCCGACAGGGCGTAGTAGACATGCCTGCCCTCGCGGCGCCGCGCGACGAGGCCGTCCGCGCGCAGGAGGCGAAGGCGTTCCGAGACGGTCGACATGCGATCCCCGAGCTCGCTCGCCAGCTCGGTGACGCAGTGCTCGCCCGTGAGAAGGATCTCGAGCAGTCGCAGGCGGTTCGCGTCTCCCGCGCTGCGAAAAAGAGTCGCCGCGCGATCGATCACGACCGCAGTCGCCGGCTGGTGCCGGTGCGGCTCGTGCAGGCAGGCGTCTAGGAGCTCGAGGGACGGCGTGCTCATTTCAACGATTCATGAAGTAGCGGATTCACCGTCGCCGCACAAGACCAAGTGCGATCCACTCGCATTTGCGATCTCTGCTTGACAAGATCTGTCGCAGGCTGCTAACAGGTCGGGCGTGACCGGCATCGGCTCACACGAACTTCGGCGTGCGCTCGTCCTGGTCAGCGTCCTCGCCGTCATCGCCATCCTCGCGGTTCTCACGCTCGGCGTGCTCCACGAGTACGGCCATGACTCCAGCGATGGCGTCGAGAGCTGCGCCACCTGCGCCACCGTCCGTGCCCCTCGCGTCTCGCCGCTGGTCCCGGCGACGATTCTGCTGATCGTTTTCTCGTTGCTGCTGGCGGACCTGCGGCTTCCGGCTGCCGATCGACCCGCCATTCCATCCGGCCGCAGCACCCGCGGGCCGCCCTCCGACTGACACGACGGGACCGGCTCGCCGAGTGTGCCTCAGGTCGGCACTCGGCGCTGCGGTCCGGGAACGGACCCGAGACCTCGTCCGAGCGACGGTCGGTCTAGGAAAGTCCATGTCGAGTGGCGAGCCGTTTTCGAACGGCCATGGAGGGTGAGGGTGGAGATGAACACCAAGGGAACGGTGCGCGCCATCGCCGGCGTTTCGCGCGCGGGTTGGCAGCGCCGGGGGCTCGCGCCTTGCATTCTGGCGTTGGCTCTCGCTGCTTGCGGAAGCCCGAGCCCCGTGGAGACGAACGCCGACGGCCACGTCGACATCCTGATCGCTTCGGACGAGCCCGGCGCGGGCGGGCTCGCGATCGACTACGACTTCACAACGCCCATCGAGGTCTTCGAGAGCGCGAGCATCGGCGGGATGACGCTCTGGTCCGGGGCCGACCCCGGGCTCATGCAGCTCTTCTCGGACGAGCCCGACGAGGGCTTCTACGTGCTCGACGACGACGTCACCGTGAGCCTCGAGATCGTGGCGCTGGATCCTGCCGCGAAGTTCAAGTTCGGCGGGGTCACGCTCGACGAGCCCGGCGACTCGGTCGTCCTCGGCACGACGCCCAGGCTGCACGGGCACGGCGAATGGCAGCTCGTCCTGCCCGAGGACGTGCACGAAGGCGCGTACGAGCTCTCCTTCCGAGTCACGACGGAGAGCGAAACGTACGCCGACTCCGCCACGACGACGGCGATCCTCGCGCCCGTCGAAGGCGAAGAAGATCACGAGCACGAGGAGGAGGAGGAGTAGATCCTCGCCCCCTCATGGAACGTCACGCTTGGAGCTCATGAGCGCACCCGCACGCTGCTCGACTCGGCGCCGAACTCTCGTGGTGCTCGCGGCGTTCGTGTTTCTGCAGATCGTCGGCGCAGCGCACGGCTCGCTCCATCCGGCCAAGCGGGACGATTGCGCCGTCTGTCGCGCCACCCGCTCCACCCCCATCGACGAAACGCTCCGGCCGACCATCGTCGCCGCCCGCCTGGTCTGCGACGTCGTCGCCATCGCAGCTCCGAGACCGGCCGTCGCCATTCGCGCGCCGACACGTGCTCGTGCTCCTCCGGCCGCTCCGTGGATCTGAAGCCATCTCGAGACCGGGCGCATTGCTGGTCTCGGACATTCGCACGACCAAACCAACCAAGGAGAAAAAGGAGAAATCTGTGACACGCATGAAGAACCTGACCTACGTCTGCGCGCTGATCGCCGCAGGCATCCTTTGCGCGCCTCGCGGGGCGAGCGCGCAGCACGCCCATTCGGACATCGAGATCGGATCCAGCACCGCCGGCGGCGGCGAGCTGGTTGCGGAGTACGACTTCGACATCAACCTGCGCACCGACTTCGCCACGGAAGTTGGTCCGATTGCCGTCTACAGCTCGACGACGCCCGGCTTCGTCGCAGCCGAGGACGAGGCCCCCGAGCTTTACGAGCTCGACAACGGCACGACCGTCGACATGATGATCGTCACCATCGACGAGGCCATCTCGATCCAGGTCGACGCCACGACGCTCGCGGCGCCGGGCGACGTCGCCACGATCGGGACGCACGACGGCGTCGCCGGAGACGACGGCGCCCTGCACAACCACCCGACCTACCAGCTCCTGCTCGACGCCCCGAAGGGTGAGTTCCGCGAGGGCGACGTGAGCTTCGTCCTGCAGGATCCGGCGTCGGCGTACGGCGATTCCACGGTCCACACCCTGCACGTCACGAACGGCTACCCACCGCCGGTCGAGGAGCCGACGAACGATACGGCCAAGTGCCAGAAGCAGGTGGGTGGCGAGGTCCGCAAGCTGATCAACACGAGCTACGGCGCGCTCGCCAAGTGCCTCGACCAGATCCAGAGCTGGAAGGCTTCCGGCGCGGACATCGAGACCGATCCGGTCCCGAACAGCGTCGCGAAGGCCTGCTCCGATCCCGTCGCGGGCGCCGGCGCTCGGATCGCCTCCGCGCGCGCAAAGGCGCAGGACAAGGTTGTCGACAAGTGCGTCGGCGTCTTCGGTGAGACCGAAGAGGCGACGATCGACGCGGTGAGCCCGCACCTCGGCATGGCGACCTGTCGCGTCGAGGACCTGATCGGCGCGGCGTACTCGAGCGCTCTCGAGGACATCGCCGTGGTCGTGTTCGGCGACGACGAGGAGGCGGCGAGCGAGGCCTTCCCCTGCATCGGTGAGAGCCAAGGCGACACCGTGCCCGAGGAGGAGTAGCCCGCCCGCGGCTGTGCGGCCGGGGAAACGCACCCCCGCGGATCCCCGGCCGCACGTGCCGTTCGAGATCGAACTGTGAGCCGCTGCGAGGCGGTCGCGTCGAAGGGACGAAGATCATCATGAACAGACGTGGCGCAATGATCGCCCTGGCAACGGCCGCCTGTCTCCTTGCCGGCCCGGCTTGGGGACAAGATATCGACATCAAGATCTACTCGAGCCTGAACGGCGGCGGCTCACTCGTCGGGGCCGACTTCAGCTTCGCGGAGCCGCAGCAGGTCTTTCAGAGCCTGTGCGTCGGTGGGAGCTGTCTGTACTCGACGACGGATCCCGGCTTTCGCACGGCGACGGACGACCGTCCCGCCGAGTCCCTCTTCGCGCTCGACGCCGGCACGCAGCTCCGATTGCAGATCGTCTCGATCGACGACGCCGTGAGCGTCAAGGTCGGATCCACGATCCTCGACGAGCCCGGCGAGTCCGCGGCCCTCGGCTCCGCGCCGAGCCTCCACGTACACCCGGAATATCAGGTGGTCGTGCCGATGGGCACGACGGGAACCTTTCCGGTCTCCTTCGTGCTGAAGCGCTCGAGCGGAACCTCCTACGGCGACAGCCCCACGTACACTCTGCTCTTGACGAACGTGGCACCCACACCGACACCCACACCCACTCCGACGGCCACACCCACTCCGACGGCCACACCCACTCCGACACCCACACCCACTCCGACGGCCACACCCACTCCGACGGCCACACCCACTCCGACGGCCACACCCACTCCGACGGCCACACCCACTCCGACGGCCACACCCACTCCGACGCC
>VGTG01000189.1 GCA_016874795.1 Deltaproteobacteria bacterium
CTTCGACGCTCACGTTCCAGGCGCTCCGGATCGCGGTGAACGGAGAGCTCGAAGAGCTCGACCGCCTGCTCGAGCTCCTTCCCGAGCGTCTCGCCGCTTCCGCGCACGTCGCGATCCTCGCCTACCATTCGCTCGAGGACCGTCGCGTCAAGCAGGCGCTCGCGCGCTGGACGGCGACGTGCATTTGCCCGCCGGAGATGCCGGTGTGCCGTTGCGGCGGCCGCGCCCAGGCGCGTGCCTTGACGCGCGGAGCACTCCGCGCCGGCGACGAAGAGATCGCCCGCAACCCGCGCGCGCGCAGCGCACGGCTTCGTGCCGTCGAGTGGATCGATGAGCGCTAGCGCCGCGGCCACCCTCCGAACGTCGCGCGCTCCGGAGAGTCGTTCGGGCCAGGTACGTACGACCACGCGTGCGGCAGGACGAGCCGAGCCGCAGCGCCCGAGCAAGACGTGGAGCGTGCTCTTCGGCGCGTCGGCCGTCGCTCTCGCAGCGGGGCTGCGCGTGTGGACGGGACTTCTCTTCGCCGACCTCGGCTACGAGCACGTTCGTGCGGTGGATCTCGGCGAGCGGCTCGAGATCGAGCGTCAAGCGCTCGAGGACGAGCTCGCGAGCCTGCGCAGCACCGACTTCCTCGAGGCGGAAGCAGGACGCCGCCTCGGGCTCGGCCCGCCGTCCGCGGGCCAGGTCGTCGATCTGCGGAGCGAGCCGCGCGAGCCGCGCGAGCCGCGCGAGCCCGGCGCCGCGGACGTCCGGGCGGCCCAGGCCGCGAGCGGAGCCCAGCCGTGACGACCTCACTCGGACGCGCGCCCGATCGTCGCATGCTGGTCGTCGCAGGCCTGCTGCTCGCCGCGTTCGGTCTCCTCGGACTTCGGCTCGCGCACATCACGGTGGTCAAGGCGGAGGAGCTTCGCGGCAGGGCGGACCAGCAGCACTGGAAGACCGTTCGCGTCGCCGCGCCGCGCGGTGCGATCCTCGATCGCAACCGCCGCACGCTCGCGCACACGGTCGGGCTTCCCTCGATCTACGCGAGCCCGAAGTACAACGCCGTCGCTCCCCAAGCGCTGCCGCGTCTCGCCGCGCTGCTCGACCTCTCGCCGGAGGAGCTCCAGACGAAGCTGCGCCCCACAGCCGGCTTCGCGTGGCTCGGTCGCCGCATCGACCCGGAGAAGGCGCGTGCGATCGACGCGCTGAACCTCCCCGGCGTCGGAACGATGATCGAGCCGAGCCGCCGCTATCCGAAGGGCATTCTCGCGGCGCACGTGCTCGGCACCGCCGCCGGTGCCGACCTCCGCGGACGCGAGGGAGTCGAGCTCCGCTACGACGAGCTGATGCGCGGCGCCGAGACGGTGCTCCGCGTCGAGCGCGACGGCCGCGGCCACACGCTCCTGACCCGCGCGCGCGAGGAAGCGGTGTCCGAGGTGGAGGCGCCGAAGGGACCGACGCCCGGTGCGACCCTCGAGCTGACGATCGACGCGCTCCTTCAGGCGATGGTGCAGCGTGAGCTCGCGATCGGCGTCGAGAAGGCGCGCGCGGACGCGGGGACGGCGATCGTCCTCGATCCGAAGAGCGGTGCCATCCTGGCGCTCGCGAACGTTCCGACCTTCGACCCGAACCATCCGGGCGGCTCGGACAAGGCCGCCGTGCGAAACCGCGCCGTCACCGACTCCTTCGAGCCGGGCTCGACCTTCAAGCCGTTCACGGTCGCCGCCGCTCTCGACGTCGGCGCGGTCCGCGTCGAGGATCGGATCGACTGCGAGGAGGGCGCGTTCTCGATCGGACGCCGGACGATCCACGATCACCACCGCTACTCGCTCTTGACGGTGCCCGAGGTGATCCAGTTCTCGAGCAACATCGGAACGACGAAGATCGCGATGCAGCTCGGCCGAGAGCGCTTCGCGGACTACGTGAAGAGCTTCGGCTTCGGCCGCATGACGTCGATCGACCTTCCCGGCGAAGTGCCCGGCATCGTCCGCGCGAAGGACCGCTGGGCGATGATCGATCTCGCGACGGGGAGCTTCGGCCAGGGAATCTCGACGACGCCGATCCAGCTCGCGGCCGCCTTCGGTGCGATTGCGAACGGCGGGAAGCTGTATCAGCCCTACGTCCTCGAGCGCGCCGTCGACGACGGGCGCGTTCTCCTCGACTGGAATCCGGAGGAGCGCGAAGCGGCCGCACGGCGCGTCGTCCAGGAGTCCACGGCTTCCGTCGTCGGCCAGATGCTCGAGAGCGCCGTCAGCGGCGGAACCGGGAAGAAGGCACAGATCGAGGGCGTACGCGTCGCCGGCAAGACCGGTACCGCGCAGAAGGTCGATTCGAAGACGCGTCGCTACTCTCAGGAGCGCCTCGCGTCCTTCATCGGCTACGCGCCGGCGGACGATCCGGTGCTCGTCACGCTGGTCATGATCGACAATCCGAGAGGCGTCAAGTACGGCGGCGAGGTCGCCGCTCCGGTGTTCCGCGAGATCACCGAGCGGACCCTGGACCATCTGGGCCGCCGCCCGCGCCTCGGGGCGCCGCTGCCACGGAGGACACCCCCCTCTCCGTCCGAAGTGGCAGCGGCGCCCCGTGACGGCGTACCGTCCTTCCTCGGCCTGAGCTTGCGACGCGCGCTGGAGCGTGCCCACGACGAAGGCATTCCGGTCGAGGTGAGCGGCACCGGGTACGTGAAGGTGCAGGATCCCGCGCCGGGAACGGCGCTGCAGGACGCGGGCTCGATTCGACTCGCTCTGGAGCCGGTCGCGTGAAGAGCCGCGAGCGTACGACGATCGCCTCGCTCGTTGCGGCTTCCGCCGGCGAGGCGGAGCTCGTCCAGGGCGACGCTTCGAGCGCCATCCCGGCGGTACAGCTCGACTCGCGCACGGTGCACGAGGGGGATCTGTTCGTCGCGGTGCCGGGCGTCCGTGAGGACGGCACGGCGTACCTCGCCGCAGCGCGCGCTGCGGGCGCGGCGGCGTTCGCCGTCGAGAAGGATCGCGCGAAGGACGTCGCGCGAGCGCATCCCGACGTCGCCGTGGTCGCGTGCGCTTCCGCACGCCGATTCGCGGCGCTCGCGGCCGCCGAGGTCGCGGGTCGGCCGAGCGAGCGGCTCGTTCTGGTCGCGGTCACCGGCACGAGTGGAAAGACGACGACCGCGTGGCTCCTCGAGTCGATCTTCCAGGCGGCCGGTCACGCGGCGGGGCTCGTCGGCACGATCGAGTATCGCTTCGGCGGAACGAGCGAAGCGGCGCCGCTGACGACGCCGGACCCGATCGCTCTGCAGAATCTCCTGCGGCGCATGGTCGACGCGGGCGTCACGCACGTCGTGATGGAGGCGTCCTCGCACGCACTCGCCCTCGATCGCCTGCACGGGACCGCGATCGACGCCGGCGTCTACACGAACCTGACGCGCGACCATCTCGACTTCCACGCGGACCAGGCGAGCTACGCCGCGGCGAAGGCGCGTCTCTTCATGGAGCTCCTGCCGGCATCCGGCAAGGCGAGCTTCGCGGTCTTGAACGCCGTCGACCCGGAAACGCGCCGAGTGGCCGATCGTCTCACCGTTCCGAAGGTCACGTTCGGGCAGGGCGGCGACGTCCGCGCCGAGGACGTCGCGGCGAACCTCGACGGGCTGCGGGGAACGCTCGTCCTCGGCGGCGAGCGCGTCGGCTTCGCGAGCTCTCTGATCGGCGCGCCGCATCTCGAGAATGTCCTCGCCGCCGCAGCGACGGGCTGGCGCCTCGGAATTCCGACCGATCGCGTGGTCCGCGGCATCGCCGATTGCACGAGCGTGCCGGGCCGTCTCGAGGCGATTCGCGAAGGACAGCCCTTCGCGGTCCTGGTCGACTACGCGCACAAGCCGGACGCTCTCGAGCGTACGCTCACGAGCCTGCGCGAGCTCGCGAAGGAGAGATTGATCGTCGTGTTCGGCTGCGGCGGCGATCGCGACGCGGGAAAGCGTCCTCTGATGGGGAAGATCGCCGGCCGCCTCGCGGACGTGGTGATCCTCACCTCGGACAACCCGCGGACGGAAGAGCCGCTCAAGATCATCGAGGAGATCGAGTCGGGCGTGCGGGCCACGGCCTGCACGCGCGTCGCGCAAGAGGCGCTCGGGCAAAAGAGGGTAGGGGCGGAGTATGCGGTGGTGCCCGAGCGCCGCGCGGCGATCCAGCGGTCGATCGAGGTGGCTCGCGCGGGCGATCTCGTCGTGATCGCCGGCAAAGGACACGAGGACTATCAGATCGTCGGCACGAAGAAGATGCATCTCGACGATCGCGAGGAAGTGCGCCGTGCGCTCGCGGAGGCGGCCTGAAATGAGGTCGCGAGGCCGCGAGGGCGGTGCGACGACTCCGGCGGCGAACGCCGGAGCTGTGGTGGTGGGGTGGTGGTGGTGGTGGTGCGGAGTGGTTCCGCGGGGGAGCGGGTGCAGTGCGCCCGCCCCCTCCGGAGCCGCCGGAGCCCTTCGGAAGGGCGACGTGCCCTTCGCCGTGCGCGAGTGACCCTCCTTCGTGGTGTAAGGAGGGGCTGATGCTGTACCAGCTCCTCTACCCGCTCCACACCACGTACTCCGCGTTCAACGTCTTCCGGTACATCACGTTCCGGACGCTCCTCGCGGGGCTGACGGCGCTCGTGATTTCGCTGCTGCTCGGACCGACGATGATCCGCTGGCTCACCTCGATGAAGGTCGGGCAGCAGATCCGGAGCGACGGACCGGAGCGCCATCTCTCGAAAGCCGGCACACCGACGATGGGCGGCACGCTGATCCTCTTCTCGGGCGGCCTCGCGACGCTGCTCGTCGCGGATCTGAGCAATGCCTACATCTGGATCTCGCTCTTCGCGATCGCCTCCTTCGGAGCGATCGGGTTCATCGACGACTACCAGAAGCTCCGCGGCAAGAGCGCCGCCGGTCTTTCGGCCCGCGCGAAGCTCGGCTTGCAGGTGGTGTTCGGGCTCGTGATCGGCCTCCTTCTCGCTTCCCGGCCCGACTTCAGCACGACGCTCGACATCCCGCTCCTGAAGGACGTCCGTCCCGATCTCGGCTGGCTCTACCCGATCTTCGCGGCGCTCGTGATCGTCGGCGCCTCGAACGCGGTCAACTTGACGGATGGTCTCGACGGCCTCGCGATCGGCCCGGTCACGATCGCCGCGGGGACGATCGGCGTGTTCGCGTACGCGGCCGGGAACGCGCGCTTCGCCGAGTACCTGCAGATCCAGTACGTCCCGGGCTCGGGCGAGCTGATGGTCTTCTGTGGCGCGCTCGTCGCGGCGGGCCTCGGGTTCCTCTGGTTCAACGCGTACCCGGCGCAGATGTTCATGGGCGACGTCGGCTCGCTGCCGCTCGGCGCCGCCCTCGCCGTCGTCGCGCTCGCGAGCAAGCAGGCGCTCGTGCTGCCGATCCTCGGCGCCGTGTTCGTGATCGAGGCGCTCTCCGTGATCTTCCAGGTCCTCTCGTTCAAGATGCGGGGGAAGCGGATCCTCAAGATGGCGCCGATCCATCATCACTTCGAGCTGCTCGGCTGGCCCGAGCCGCTGATCATCGTGCGGGCGTGGATCATCGCCGTCGTCTGTGCGCTGCTCGCGCTCGCGACGCTGAAGCTGCGGTGAGAGGTGGGCATGCCGGCGTTCCGCTCCCGCGAGGGGCATCGAGCTCTCGTCCTCGGGCTGGGACGGACGGGAGTCGCCGTGCTTCGCCACCTGCGGCGCCAGGGAGCTTTCGCGCGCGGTGCGGACCGACGCGCGGATCTCCCGCTCCCAGCGGACTTGGAGGAGGCGGCGGACGTCGAGATCCGCGTCGGCGACGAGGACGCGACGCTGCTCGACGGCATCGACCTCGTCGTGCCGAGCCCCGGCGTGCCGGCGACGAGCCCGCTCCTGCGCGAGGCCGTTTCGCGCGGCATTCCCGTCGTGAGCGAGATCGAGCTCGCGGCGCGCTCGCTCGACGTCCCGCTCGTCGCCATCACGGGAACGAACGGCAAGAGCACGACGACCGAGCTCGTGGGCGCGATGCTCGCGCGCGCGGGGCGGCGCCCGTTCGTCGGCGGCAACCTGGGCACGCCGCTCGTCGATGCGGTGGACGGCGATTTCGACGTCGTCGTCGCGGAGGTCTCGAGCTTCCAGCTCGAGTGGGTCGAGAGCTTCCGGCCGAGCGTCGGCGTCTTCCTGAACGTCAGCGACGACCACCTCGACCGCCACGGCACGCTCGAGGCCTACGCCGCGCTGAAGGCGCGGCTCTTCGCGCGGCAGGGGCCGAGCGACTTCGCGATCCTGAACCGCGACGATCCGCTCGTCGCCGTCCTCGCGTCCGATCTCGCCGCACGCGTCGAGACGTTCGGGAGCTCACCAGGGAAGGGCTCCGGCGCGAGCCTCGTCGGGAACGAGATCGAGGTGCGGACCGGCGACACGACGTTCCGTTTGAGCCTTGCGCGCTCGTCTCTCCTCGGCGCGCACAACCGCGAGAACGTGATGGCTGCGGCGCTCGCCGCGCATGCCGCCGGAGCGGCGCCGAGCGCGCTGCAGGCGGCGCTCGACGACTTCCGGGCGCTGCCGCATCGCATGCAGGTCGTGCACGAGCGCGCGGGTGTCCGCTACGTCGACGACTCGAAGGGGACGAACGTCGGCGCGGTCGTCCGCTCGCTCGAAGGTCTTCCCGACGGCCGTACGGTGCTGATCGCGGGCGGACTGTCGAAGGGCGGCGACTTCTCGGTCGCGCGCGACGTCCTCGCGCGGAAGGCCCGCCGCATCGTGCTCTACGGACGCGCGCGCGACGAGCTCGAGCGGAGCTGGCGCGGCGCAGCCGAGATCGAGTCGCACGAAGACTTCGGCGAAGCGGTGCGCGCAGCCGCCGTCGCCGCGAGGAGCGGCGACCTCGTGCTGCTCTCACCCGCTTGCGCGAGCCAGGACCAGTTCCGCGACTACGCGGCGCGAGGCGATGCCTTCGCGACGATCGTGAGGACCCTGCCATGATCGCGACCCGCCACCACCGAGACGCCTGGACCCCGCCGCCGCCGACCACGTGGCCGCGCACGATCCCGCCTGGCCCGAGCGAGCTCGTGCAGCGCCCCGCGGGAAGCGCGAGCCGCCGCGTCGACGGGCTGCTGCTGGCGATGGCGGGTGCTCTCGCGGTCGGCGGGCTCCTGATGGTCTTCAACGCCGCGTTCTTCCTCGGCGAGGAGCGCTTCGGCGATCCGTACGCTCTCGCGACGCGGCAGGCGATCTTCCTCGTGATCGCGGTGGCCCTCGGAGCGCTCGTGTCGCGCGTTCCGGTCGCGATGCTGCGGCCGCTCGCGTATCCGGCGCTCGGCTTCGTGCTCGTGCTTCTGGCACTCGTCATCGTGCCGGGGATCGGTCAGGTGCGAAACGGAGCGCAGCGCTGGCTGCCGCTCGGGCCCGTGTCGTTCGAGCCGTCCGAGCTCCTGAAGCCCGCGTTCGTGCTCTTCCTCGCGCACACGCTCGCACGGAAGCGGGCCAGCATCACGAGCTTCTCGTTCGGCGTCTTGCCGCCGCTGATCATCGCGGGCGTGCCGATCGCGCTTCTCATGCAGCAGCCGGACTTCGGCGCCTCCGCCGTGATCGCGGTCGTGCTCGGGGCGATGCTCTTCGTCGCGGGAGCGCGTGCCGCGCATCTGCTCGGCCTCGCGGGCGTCGGCGGAGCGCTCGGCGCAGCGCTCGTGTTCTCGTCCGACTACCGCTGGTCGCGCGTGATGGCGTTCCTCGATCCCTGGGCGGACCAGCAGGGCAAGGGCTTCCAGCTCGTGCAGTCCCTGGTGGCGATGGGGAGCGGCGGCGTTGCGGGAGTCGGGCTCGGCGACGGGAAGCAGAAGCTCTTCTACCTGCCCGAGGGCCACACCGACTTCATCTTCGCCTTGATCGGAGAGGAGACGGGACTGATCGGCGGGCTCCTCGTCCTCGTCGCGTACGGCGTGCTCGCGATCCGCGGCTTCCGGCTCGCCGCGCGCGCGCCGGATCTGTTCTCCGCGTACCTGGCGTTCGGGCTGACCTTCACGATCGCGGCGCAGGCGGTGCTGAACCTCGCGGTGGTGATGGGCTGTCTCCCGACGAAGGGCATGCCGCTTCCGCTTCTCAGCTACGGCGGCTCCTCGCTCGTCGTGACGGTCGGCATGCTCGCGGTCCTGTTGAGCCTCTCGCGCGAGGTCCGCTGAGGAGGAGCGAGGCGCTGCGCGTGCTGATCGCAGGAGGCGGTACCGGCGGGCATCTCTTCCCGGGAATCGCCGTCGCGGACGAGATGGTCCGCCGTTTCGGCGCCGAGGTGCGCTTCGTCGGGAGCACGCACGGCATCGAGCGCACCGCGGTTCCGCGCGCCGGGTACGCGGTGGATCTGCTGTCGATCCGCGGGGTGATGGGGGAGGGGCTTCGCGGTCTCGCCCGCGCGGCGTGGCGCGTCCCGGAGAGCCTCTTCGCCGCGTGGTCGATCCTCGGCCGGTTTCGGCCGTCGCTCGTGATCGGCGTCGGTGGGTACGCGGCGTTCCCGGCGCTCGCCGTGGCGGCGATCCGGCACCGTCCGATCGTGCTCCTCGAGCAGAATGCCATCCCCGGGCTCGTCACGCGGCTCTTCGCGCCGTTCGCGCGCGCCGTCTGCGTCAGCTTCGCCGAGACCGCTTCGAGGATCGGCCCGCGCGCGCGCTTGACGGGCAATCCCGTTCGCTGGAAGCCGCGCGGCGTCTCGGCGCCGAGCGAGGGTCGGCTTCGGGTCCTCGTGTTCGGCGGGAGCGCCGGGGCGCACCGCTTGAACGAGATCGTGCCCGGCGCGCTCTCGCGTCTCGGCGGACCCGTGCAGGTGCTTCACCAGACCGGTGCGGCCGACCACGAGGCCGTGACCCGGCGCTATCGCGAGCTCGGAATCGAGGCGACCGTCGTGCCGTTCGTCGAGGACATGCGCGCTGCCTACGAAGCGTGCGACGTCGCGGTCTGCCGCGCCGGTGCGACCACGCTCGCCGAGCTGACGGCGATGGGCGTTCCCGCGATCCTCGTTCCCTATCCCTTCGCTGCCGCGGATCACCAGCGCACGAACGCCGAGGCGCTCGTGCGCGACGGCGCCGCGTGGCTGATCCTCGATCGCGAGCTCGACGAGGCGACGCTCGCGGCGCGACTCGAGGAAGCTCGCACGGATCCCGCAGGGCTCGCGGAGCGACGCCGGAGCGCGCTCGCTCTCGGCCGCGCCGACGCGATCGACCGCGTCGTCGACGTCTGTCTCGAAGCCGCGAAAGTGCCCGTCACGGCGAAGAACGTGGAAAGGGAGCCGTGAAACGAGTGCGCTTTGCCGCAGCGACCGCTAGAACAGCTACCGCCATGCGCGTACGGCATCGGATCCACTTCGTCGGCATCGGCGGCATCGGCATGAGCGGGATCGCCGAGGTCCTCCTGAACCTCGGCTACTCGGTTTCCGGCTCGGACCTCGGCAGGACCGAGACGACCGAGCGGCTCGCGAAGCTTGGCGCGCGCGTGTCCGTCGGCCACGACGCCGAGCGGATCACCTCCGACATCGACGCCGTCGTGACGTCGTCCGCGGTGAAGGCGTCGAATCCCGAGGTCGCGCGCGCGAAGGAGCTTCGCATCCCCGTGATCCCGCGCGCCGAGATGCTCGCCGAGCTGATGCGTATGAAGCACGGCATCGCGGTCGCGGGGACGCACGGCAAGACGACGACCACGTCGCTCCTCGCCGGCATCCTCTCCGAGGCCGGGCTCGACCCGACCGTCGTCATCGGCGGGAAGGTGCACTCGCTCGGCACGACGGCGCGGCTCGGCCAGGGCGAGACGATGGTCGCCGAGGCGGACGAGAGCGACGGCACGTTCCTGATGCTCTCGCCGACGATCGCGATCGTCACGAACATCGATCCGGAGCATCTCGACCACTACGGCACCGTCGAGCGCGCCGAGGACGCGTTCGTCGAGTTCGTGAACCGCGTCCCGTTCTACGGCCTCGCCGTGCTGTGCCTCGACAGCCCGCGCGTACGCGCTCTCCTGCCGCGCATCCGAAAGCGGTTCGTGACCTACGGCCTCTCGCCGGAAGCGGAGGTCAGCGCGCGCGACCTGCGGGTCGAGGGCTTCGCGACATCGTTCGTCGCGACCCGCGGCGGCGAGGACCTCGGCGAGGTGCGGATCGGCATGCCGGGCCGCCACGTCGCGCAGAACGCTCTCGCGACGATCGCGGCGGCGGCCGAGCTCGACGTCCCGTTCGCGGTGACGGCCCGGTCGCTGCGCTCGTTCGGCGGCATCCACCGCCGCTTCGAGGTGCGCGGCGAGCACGGCGGCGTCACGGTGATCGACGACTACGGCCATCATCCGGAAGAGATCCGCGCGACGCTCCGCGCGGCGCGCGAGGGCCTCGGCCGGCGGCTCGTCGCGGCGTTCCAGCCGCACCGCTTCACGCGGACGCGCGACCTGCACGACGACTTCCTGACCGCGTTTGACGACGCTTCG
>VGTG01000190.1 GCA_016874795.1 Deltaproteobacteria bacterium
GCGAAACCCGCTCGAGATCCGACGGCGCGTCGTTGTCGGCCAGGACCAATCGCCTCCGGCGGCCGTTATCACCGGCGCTGGGGGGCGGCAACTTGGGGTCCACGCGCGTTCTCCGGGGTGGCATCGTTCTCCTTGCACTCCTCGTGCGCGTCGGTCTCGGGTCCGCAGCCACCTCGGCCGCGATGTCGGCGGCCGCGGAGATCCATGGTACGAGAGCGCTCGCGATTCCTTGGCGTCTTCCGGCGGGAAGGGCTACGGGCAGGAGCATTCTTGGTGCCGAAGCGGCGAGCGCGCGAAATCGACCGAAAATCGAGGCGATTCCGGAGGCGAGCGAGCGGCCTTGTCCGCCGCTGCCGACCGCGCTTGGCACCGTGTCCAATCCGCTGGACGGCGGGACGCGAAGGGAGCGAGCGAAGATGAAGGATTTCCGCGGCAAGCTTGCGGTCGTCACCGGCGGCGGCACCGGCATGGGCCGGGAGATCGCACGGCAGCTCTCCGTCGAGGGGTGTCACGTCGCGATGTGTGACGTTTCTGCCGAGGACATGGCGGAAACGAAGGGTCTCTGCGAAGCGGCCGCTCAGGCCGGCGTTCGGATCAGCACGCACGACTGCGACGTGTCGGACGAGCGCCAGATGATCGCGTTCCGCGACGGCGTGAAGGCGGCGCACCAGACCGACCACGTCCATCTGCTCTTCAACAACGCCGGGATCGGCGGCGGCGGAAGCCTCTTCGAGGACGACCGCGCGGACTGGGAGCGGACGTTCGGCGTTTGCTGGTTCGGCGTCTACTACGGCACGCGCACGTTCCTGCCGCTCCTCGTGGCGAGCGACGAAGCCGTCATCGTCAACACGAGCAGCGTGAACGGGTTCTGGGCGTGTCTCGGGCCGGACACGGCGCACACCGCGTACAGCGCGGCGAAGTTCGCGGTGAAGGGCTTCACGGAAGCGCTGAGGATCGATCTGAAGCTGCACGCGCCGCACGTGAAGGCCGCCGTCGTCATGCCCGGCCACATCGGGACGTCGATCGTGCTCAACACGAGCAAGGTGCTCGGGAAGCCCGCGGTGCTCCAGATGTCGACGAAGGAGCTCGCGGCGGCGCGTGAGCGGCTCGAGAGACGCGGCTTGCCCATCGGCGGCATGAATGACGATCAGCTTCGCGGTGTCCTCCACCAGTTCGCGCTCCACTTCCGCGACAACGCTCCGGTCGGCGCGGCGCAGGCGGCGACGATCATCCTCGACGGCGTCCGCAGCGGCCAGTGGCGGATCCTCGTCGGCGACGACGCGCACGCGCTCGACCGCGCCGTCCGCGAGTCGCCGGAGTCCGCGTACGAGCCGTCGTTCATGCAGGCGCTTCAGTCGCAGGGATTCCTGCGGCTGATCGGCTGAGCGAGGGGAGCGCGGAGATGTCCGGCGCACGCGGCGTTCTCGCGATCGTCTTCCCCTTTTTCCTCGTCGCCTGCGGTGCTCCGATCGGCGTCAAGCGGATGGACCCGACCGAGGTCCAGCGGCACCTGACGCAAAGCGTGCTCTCGACCGACGATCTCAGCACGACGACGCGAAACGCGCTCTTCCAGAACGACGCCGTCGAGCGCTTCCGGTCCGACCCCGAGGGCGTGATCGCGGAGATGCACGAGCGCGTCGCGAGCGGTCAGGCGCGACGCAACGACATCTTCGCCCTCGCGGAGCTCTGCTTCTATCACGCGGAGCACACGAACGACCTCGCGTACGACCGCGCCGCCGCGGTGTATGCGTTCCTCTTCCTCTTCCCCGAGGACCCGGAGGATGCGCCCGACATGCTCGACGCGCGGGCGCGGATCGCCGCGGACCTCTACAACCGCGGCATCGCGCGCGGCTTCGCTACCGGTCCCGGCGGCGAGTTCGTTCCGCAGCAGGCGACCTACGCGATGCCGTTCGGCGAGCTCGTCGTCTACTTCGACCAGAAGGAGCTGCAGCGCGGCCAGCGCCGGCTGATCAAGTTCGTCCCGGTTTCCGAGCTCGAGGTGGAGGGCCTCGCGACACGCTACCGCTGGTCCGGTCTCGGCGCACCGCTCGCCGCGAGCACGGAGCCGCTCGATCCGAAGAAGGGCTACGACGACTTCGTCGAGCCTTGGGCGAAGGTCTCGGTGACGGCGGTCCTCGAGATGAATGACGTCGAGGAGCAGCTTCCGAGCGGCCGCGTGCAGTCCCGCCTGACGCTCGAGGAGCCGATCGTGAGCGACACGATCGAGCTCGGCGGAAAAGAGGTTTCGCTCGAGACCGAAAACACGGCGGCGCTCGCGTACACGCTCGCCGAATCGCCCGTCTGGGCGCGCGAGATCGGAGGCTTCCTGCAGCGGGTCGGCGCGATCCAGAAGGGAACCGAGCTCGCGGCGCTGACGCCCTTCCGCCCGGGGCGGATCCCCGTCGTCCTCGTGCACGGCACTGCTTCGAGTCCCGGACGCTGGGCGCAGATGATCAACGAGCTCTCGAACGACCGTCGGGTCGGCCCGCGCGTGCAGTTCTGGCTCTTCATGTACGACACGGGAAATCCGATCGGATACTCGGCGATGCTCCTGCGCCGGGCGCTCGAGAGGGCGGTGGAGCGCCTCGACCCGGAAGGGAAGGATCCGGCGCTGCGCGACATGGTCGTCATCGGGCACAGCCAGGGCGGCCTTCTGACGAAGCTGACGGCCGTCGACAGCGGCGACCTCTTCTGGAAGAACGTGAGCGACAGCCCGTTCGAGTCGTTCGAGATGAGCGACGAGCAGCGCAAGCTCGTCCAGGGCGTCGCCTTCGTCAAGCGCGTTCCGGAGGTGAAGCGCGTCGTCTACCTCTCGACGCCCCACCGGGGCAGCTACATCGCGGGAAGCTGGCTCGCGCACCAGGCGGCGCGGTTCATCGAGATGCCGGTGAGCCTGACGCGGCTCAGCACCGACTTTCTCCTGCGCAACCAGGGCAAGGTGAACGCGCAGTTCACCGGCATGAACTCGAGTGTCCTCGGAATGACGCCGGGCAACCCGATGATCGAGACGCTGATCAAGATCCCGCTCGTCCCCGGTGTCGAGTCACACTCGATCATCGCGGTCGACGATCCAGACGATCCGCTCGACGAAGCGGACGACGGGGTCGTCGAGTACACGAGCGCGCACCTCGACGACGTCGAATCCGAGCTGATCGTCGTCTCGGGCCACTCCTGCCAGGACAATCCGAACGCGATCAACGAGGTGCGGCGGATCCTGCTCGAGCACATCGCGGAGTACGACGCCTCGCAGGGAATCACGTCCGAAGCCACGGCCGCGGCGGCTTCGGCGTCGCCGGTGAAGAAGCGTACGCCCGCGGAGCCGAAGCGTCCGCCCGAGACCTCGGCGAGGATGAGCCCGCCCGCTTCGCCGGCGAAATGAAGCGCTTCGCACTGGGGCTCCTCGCGATCCCGGTGCTTCTGACCGCGGCGTGGGGTGCGCTCGCTCTGACCTTTCGGGTCGCGGGTCCGTGGTGGCTCGGGCGGACGATCGCCTTCGCATTCTTCGCGGTCGTGCTCGCGATCCTGCTCTTCGTGCATCCGCTCGGGCGAAAGTCCCTGGCTCTCGCCCTCGCGTTCGGCGTGCTCTTTCTCTGGTGGTCGACGATCCGACCGTCGAACGATCGCGACTGGAGCCCCGAGGTCGCGCGGCCGCCGCACGGAGAGATCAGCGGAGACACCCTCGTGCTGCACGACGTGCGGGACTTCGACTACCGGAGCGAGACGGACTTCACGGAGCGCTGGGAGACGCGTACGTACGACCTCTCGAAGATCACCGGTGCGGATCTCTTCCTCTCGTACTGGGGCTCTCCGTCGATCGCGCACACGATCGTGTCGTGGGAGTTCGCGGACGCGCCGCCTCTCGCGATCTCGATCGAGACCCGTAAGGAGCGCGGCGAGGAGTACTCGGCAGTGCGCGGGTTCTTCCGCGAGTACGAGCTCTACTACGTCGCCGCGGACGAGCGGGACCTGATCCGTCTCCGTACGAGCTACCGTGGCGAGCAGGTGTACCTCTACCGCCTGCGCGGCCGGCCGGAGCTCGCCCGCGCGCTCCTCCTCGACTACGTCGAGACGATGAACGAGCTCGCCGAGCGGCCGCGTTTCTACAACGCCGCCGTCGACAACTGCACGACCGGCATCCGCGTCCACGCGCAGCACGTCGGCGGAGCGCGCCCCTGGGACTGGCGCATTCTCGTGAATGGATACGGCGACCAGATGCTCTACGAGAGGGGCTCGATCGACACGACCCGGCCGTTCGAGCAGCTCAAGGCGGAGAGCCTGATCGTCGAGCGAGCGAGGGCCGCCGATCGTGCGCCGGACTTCTCGGAGCGCATCCGGGAGGGGCTCCCGCCGCGCCCTTCCCCTGGAGCTCCTCCCGCCCCGTGAGATTCGCCCGGGGCGGGCGTTTTGCCTTCCTGCCTTGACATAGATAGGTTCCACGCTCCTCGAGCAGGAGAACCGATGCGCGTTTGCCTCGTCCACGTTCGGGACCCACAGTTCTATGCCATCCCATCGCAAGCACGAGGGAAGAACGGGCGTCTGCAGGTCATGGGTTTTCCGCCCATCGGCATCATGTCCTTGTCATCGGTTCTCAAGCGGGCCGGGCATGAAGTCTGGATGTTCGACCAGGCGAACCCCGAAACGCCGAACGAGACGATCATTTCCGAAATCCTCCGCATCCAGCCGGACCTCGTCGGCCTGAGCTTCCTTTCGACGACGAGCTACCCCTACGCGAAGATCCTCGCGCGCGACATCCGGGCCGCGAAGGCGGACGCCAAGATCGCCTTCGGCGGCGTCTTCGCCTCGCTCAACGCGCCGCTCGTCAAGCTGCAGGTCCCCGAGGTCGATTTCGTCTGCCGCGGCGACGGCGAGCAGCTGATCCTCGATCTTCTCGAGAACCTCGACGATCCGTCGAGCGTGGCCGGCGTCACCTGGGAGAAGGACGGAAAGGTCGTCCACAATCCCAACCGGATGCTGGATCGCAATCTCGACCAATGGCCGTTTCCCGATCGAGAGAGCCTGCCGCTCGACTTCATCGAGTCGATGCCGCTCGACGTTCCGTGCGTGCTCTCGCACGAGCGCTTCACGACGATGCAGACGTCACGCGGCTGCCCGTGGCCCTGCGTCTTCTGCGACATCCCGGTCTTCAACGAGGGGAAGTGGCGGTCGCGCAGCCCGGCGCACGTGATCGCTGAGATGAAGGAGCTCCAGGAGCAGGGGTATGGCGCCGTGTACTTCGTCGACGACCACTTCCTCCTGCAGCCGAAGCGCATCGAGGCGATCTGCAAGGGGATCGAGGACGAGGGCATCGACATCCAGTGGGGATGCGAGGGGCGCGTCGATTCGGTGTGCATGGACCTCTTCCCCGCGATGGCGAAGGCGCACTGCCGCACGTTGATGTTCGGGGTGGAGAGCGGCAGCCAGAAGATGCTCGACCGCCTGAAGAAGGAGCAGGCGCTCGACGAGGTCCGCACCGCGGTCTCGAACGCGAAGCGCTCCGGCATCGAGATCGTGCACGGCTTCTTCGTCGTGGGCCTTCCGGACGAGACCGAGGAAGACCTACGCCAGACCTTCGAGTTCGCGTCCGAGCTGCCGCTCGACACGTTCGCGTTCAACCGCCTTTGCGTCTATCGCGGAACGCCGCTGTGGCACGAGTACGTGCAGCGCGGTCTCGTGGACGACGCTCGGGATTGGTTCAAGTACTTCAAGTGCTCCGAGATCGATCCGACGATCTTGCCGGGAGAGACGATCCACCGGATCCGCTCGGAGGGGATGCGGAAGCTCCTCGCCTACAAGCTCTTCTGGTACCCGCGCCAAACGCTCACCCTCGTGCGCCGCTTCCTGCGCTACATGCCACTCAGCGACGTGGTGTACCTGATCGTGAAGCCCTTCCTCGGGCAGAAGCTCGGCCCGACGAAGAACGAGACGCTTTCGCGCGCGCTCGAGCACGAGGACGCGAAGAGCATCGCCGCCGGCCTGACGCAGATGAGCGACGAGGCTCTGGAGCAGTCGATCGCGAACGCGCGCGCCGAGCGGCTCCGGCTGCAGTCGGAGGCCGAGCGCGACCGGGCGGCCTAGCCGGCGAAGCGCTTCGGGAGAGCTTCCGCGATGAGTGGAGCCGCGAGCGCGATTCTCGTCATCCTCCTCTTCAGCGCCGTCGGCGTCCTCGGCGACTACTTGCTGCTCCTCGCCCGCTTCGCGTGACCGGGGATGCCGGCGGACCTGAAGCTCGCGGGTGGACGCGTCGTCGACGGCAGCGGTGCCACCGCGTTCTCCGCGGACGTCGCGATCACGGGCGATCGCATCGCGGCGATCGGCGACCTCGCCGGTCTCGAGGCTCGCCGGTCGATCGACTGTCGCGGACGCCTGATCGCGCCAGGCTTCATCGACATCCACTCGCACTCCGACTGGCTCGTGCCGGGCGGCGACGTCGGTCGTCTCGTCGAGCCGTTCGTACGTCAAGGCATGACGACGCTCGTCGGCGGCAACTGCGGCTTCAGCCCGGCACCGCTCAGCGAGCGGAACCGCGAGGCCGCACGCGAGAGCAGCCGTCTGATCGTCGACGACGAGGTCGAGCTCCGCTGGGAGACGATGCACGAGTTCCTCGAAGCGCTCGAGCGCGAGCCACTGCCGCTGAACGTCGCCGAGCTCGTCGGCCACGGCGCGATCCGCTCCGCCGTGATGGGCGCCCTCAACGCGGCGGAGCCGGGCGCGGACGAGCTCGAAGCGATGGAGCGCCATGCGCGCGAGGCGCTCGACGCCGGCTGCTTCGGCATCAGCAGCGGGCTCGGCTATCCGCCGGGGATCTTCTCGAGCGAGGCGGAGCTCGCGCGCGTCGCGGGCTGGGCGGCCGCTTCGGGGAAGATCTTCACCTCGCACCTCCGCGCCTACAGCCGCGTCAGCCCCGTCTACAAGACGGACGCGAGCGTCCTCGCGCACAACCTCGCCGCGATCGAGGAGATCCTGAGCGTCGCGCGCGCCGGCAAGGCGAAGGTGCAGATCAGCCACCTGATCTTCGTCGGCCGCGAGACCTGGCCGACCGTCGAGCAGGCGATCGCCATGATCGAGCGTGCCCGCGAGGACGGGATCGACGTCGCCTTCGACGCGTTCCCCTACACGGCCGGTAACACGACGGCGAGCGTCCTCTTCCCGCCCGAGATGCTGCCACACCTGGAATCGATCCTCGCCGACCCGAACCTCCTCGCGACGGTGAAGGAGCTCGGCCGGCACGCGTTCGAGCAGATCGGCTTCTGGCTCGAGGACATCCAGATCATGCGTGCGAACGCGCCGGCGTACGAGCCGTACGAAGGCCTCTTCGTCGGTGACGCAGCGGCGCGCGCCGGGATGGACGTCTGGGAGTTCTACGCGCGGCTCGTGATCGAGAGCCACCGCACCGCGCGCGTCCTGAATCACACCTACAGCGGCCACGAGGACCGCGAGGACGCGCTGCGCCGCATCCTCGCGCATCCGCTGTGCACGATCGAGACGGACACCTTCCTGACCGACCACGGGCACCAGAACCCGGCGAGCTACGGCACCTTCCCGCGCGTGCTCTCGACGTACGTCGAGGCAGGGCTCTTCTCGCTCGAGGAGGCGGTGAGGAAGATGACCGGAGCCGCGGCGGAGCGGCTCGGTCTGCGCGAGCGCGGCTTCGTCCGCGAGGGCTACTTCGCCGATCTCGTGCTGCTCGATCCCGCTTCGCTCCGCGACACGGCGACGTTCGCTTCACCGGCGCGCTTCCCGATGGGGATCGAGCACGTGTGGATCAACGGGGCGCACGTCCTCGACGGCGCGCGCTACGACGCGCAGGCGGCCGCGGGACGGGTGCTGCGAAGCTGAAGAGGAAAGAGGAGAGTCGCATGAGCGCTTCCGTCCCGCACCGCGCTTCGCTCGCGTGCCTCGTGGCGCTCGTCGCGGCGCTCCTGCTCGGCGCCTGCAGCGGCGACGATGACGGACCTCCTTCGGTCGAGGCGATCTCCTTCGAAGCGAGCGGCGCTTTCGCGGTGATCGGGGAGGAGCTGACGCTCGAGGGCAGCGGGCTCTTCGGCGACCTCGAGGTGACCGTGGGCGGCGTTCCGACCACGGTGATCGACGCGTCGGGCGATACGGCGCTCGTGCGCGTTCCGCCGGGCTCCCCCGTGGGCTCCGTGGAGGTCGTCGCGTCGCGCGGCTTCCTCGAGAGCGCTCCCGTCGCGATCGAGGTGCGGCGGCTCGCGTACACCGCGAACTTCACGAACCTGACGCTCTCCGTGCTCACGGTCGACGGGACCGACGTCGAGCTCGTCGGCGAGATCCCCGTCGACGTCCCACCCGGCCCCTTCGCGATCGCGTTCACGCCGGACGGACGCCGCGCCGTCGTCGCCTGCAGCATCGCCTTCCTGCCGCAGTCGATCGTCGACACGCTCGCGCCGGGTGCTCCGCCCGGAGACTCGGTGGCGATCGTCGACGCAATCTTCGGCGAGGTGATCGGCGTCGTCGCGACGGGCGTCCCGAGCCAGCCGAGCCAGCCGACCGGCGTCGCGATCTCGCCGGACGGCGCGACGGCGTACGTGACGAACTACGTGCCGTCGACGATCTCGATGATCGACATCGAATCGGCGACGCTCCGCCAGGGGCTCGCCGTGCCGCGCCAGCCGGAGGAGATCGCCGTCTCGAGCGACGGCACGCTCCTCTTCGTTCCCTCCGACGCGGGCACCGTCAGCACGATCGACACGACGATCGTCAGCGTGCTCGGAACGGTCGAGACCGGCGGCAACGATCCGTCGGGAGTCGCTCTCTCGCCGGACGCGCAGACCGGCTACGCGACGAACTCGTTCGTCGATCCGTCGTTCGGCGAGGACGGCACGCTCAGCGTGCTCGACCTCGCGGATCCGGCTTCGCCGCGGGTCGTCGGGACGGTCGCCGCGGGCATCGGTCCGACGCCGTACGACGTCAAGGTCGCGCCGGGCGGTGCGCTCGGCGTCGTGACGAACCTGAACGTGATCTTCGAGCCGCTCAGCATCGGGCCGGGTTCGATCTCGCTCGTCGATCTCGCGGCGATACCGCCCGTCGTGATCGCGACGATCCCCGTCGGCACGGCGCCGATCCACGTCTCGATCACCTACGATGGGAGCGTCGCGCTCGTCCCGAACGGCCTCAGCGGCACCGTTTCCGTCGTCAACCTGGTGGCGCAGACCGTCGCCGCGACGGTCCCGCTCGGCATCGCGATCGGGCCGGCGGACGTCGCCGTCCAGCCCTGAAGGGCTCTCAGCCGTGCGCTGGCCGTTTCGCGGCGAGCGCTCCGCTCGAGGCGAGCCGCGCTTCCTCGTGGAGCCGTCGCCAGCGGAACGGGGCGGCGAGGTGCGCGAGATAGCCCTGCGGAAAGTCCGGCAGCGCCGCGATGCCGATCTCGGCCGGCGGCTCGCGGTCCTTCGGCAGGAAGAACGTGCCGAAGGCGAGGTCCCACACGATCAGGTTCGAGCCGTAGTTCGTGTTCGCCTCGTCCATCGTCTTCGAGTGGTGCCAGCGATGCGGCTCGGCGGCGCTGAAGATCCAGTTGAGCGGGCCGAGGCGGAGGTCGGCGTTGCAGTGCTGCAGCATGCCGAAGACCGCGTCGAACAGGGCGACGAGCGCGATCACCTCCTCGGGGCAGCCGAGCACCACGAGCGGCACGTAGCCGACGAAGTAGAGGAGCCCGATGTCGACCGGATGGAAGCGCGCGGCGTTCAGCCAGTAGAGCCGAGGCGCGCTGTGGTGCACGGCGTGGAAGCGCCAAAGCGAATCTCGCTCGTGCTGCAGGCGATGGAGCCAGTACTGCGGCAGCTCCGCGACGACGAGAGCGATCGCGAGCTGTGCGACGAGCGGCCAGGCGGTGGGCCAGAGCGAGGCACCGACGCTCGCGGAGAGGAATCCCGCGACGGAGATCCCGAGAGCCCGGACCGCGATGTCGGTGAGCCGCGTCATGCCGAGTCCGGAGAAGACCGCGTGCAGGATGTCGGTGCCGAGATCGCCGCGCGGGCGTGCCCACTCCCGGCGGTAGGGATGAAGGATCTCGACGGCGGTCATCACGAACACCGCGAGAGCCTGGGTGATCGCGACCGCGACCGCGGGCCCGGTGCTCGGCATCAGCGCGATCGTGAAGGCGACCGCGCCGCCGAGGATCAGCGGGAAGAGGAGCCAGCTCGCGACGCGCTGCACGCTCGGACCCTAGCACGATCGTGAGCGGCCCGCGCTAGCCTGCATTTCTCACCAGATCACGTCGCGAGGCGGTCGAGAGTGCCGAAGATTCGCGAGCCTCGGACCGGAGGGCGACGCAGGCGTACTTGAACAGTACGTCGAGGAGCCCGGAGG
>VGTG01000191.1 GCA_016874795.1 Deltaproteobacteria bacterium
GGGCTGGATGGCCGAGGCGCCGGCGCTTCGCCCCGCGGCGTTCGACGGAAAGGCCTTCCTCGCGGGGACGCGCGAGGCACCCGACGTCTCGCGACTTCCGCTCGACGACCCGCTCGCTCGCCCGTGGCGTCTCGAGCCGGCGTTTCCGGCCCTCGACTTCGGCGATCCCGTGAGCGCCGTCCCGTCGCCGAGAGGCGGCGCGATTCTCGTCCTCGAGCACGAGGGACGTCTCTGGGAGGTGCGCTCGACCGACGACGGCGGCGAGAAGCGTCTCGTCCTCGACCTCTCGGACGTCGTCTTTCATCGGTACGAGGCCGGCGCGGAAGGTCTCGCGCTCCATCCGGACTTCGCGATCGAAGGCGCTCCGGGCGGGGGCGCGCTTTTCCTGTTTTACGTCGTGGAGCGCGACGGTGCGCTCCACGACCGGGTCTCCCGCTTTTCCTGGCGCGGCGCCGAGGTCGATCCTGCCTCCGAGCAGGTGCTTATCGAGCAGCGCCACGATTGGCAGGAGGAGGGCGAGTGGGGCGAGCACTTCGGCGGGAACCTCCTCTTCGGCGACGACGGCCTTCTCTTCGTCGGCTTCGGCGACGAGGGCGGCCGACGGCAGGACGAGAATCCGCAACGCATCGATCGCGACCTCTTCTCCGGGATCCTGCGCATCGATCCCGATTGTCGAGAGGGAGAGAGCCATCCACCGCCGCGCCAGCCCGAGACCGGTACGACCGCCGGGTACTGCATCCCCGACGACAATCCGTTCGTCGGCATCCCGGACGCGCTCGAGGAATTCTGGGCGATCGGTCTGCGGAACCCGTGGGGCATCTCGATCGATCCCGTGGACGGTGCTCTCTGGATCGCCGACGTCGGCAAGTCCGACGTCGAGGAGATCGATCGCGGCGTCGCCGGCGGCAACTACCAGTGGAGCGATCTCGAGGGCGTGCGTCCCGTCGGATGGTCGAAGCGCGATCCCGAGCGTCCGCGGCTCGGCGTCCCGCAGGCGCCGGTCTTCACGTACACGCACGTCGGCGGAGAGACGAGCATCGTCGGCGGCTTCGTCTACCGCGGCGCGAAGCACGGCGATCTCGTCGGACGCTACGTCTTCGGCGACCACGGCTCCGGCCGGATCCGCTCGCTCCTCGCGACACCCGATGCCTCCGTGCCGGTCGTCGAGGAGATCGCCGCGATCGCGCCGAACCGGCTTCTCGCGTTCGCACGCGACCAAGAGGGCGAGATCCTCGTCCTCGCGCGCGCACCGCACGGAATCCAGCGCGTCGGGAAAGCCTCGAGCGAGCCTCGCGCGCAGGCGCCGCTCCGGCTTTCGGAGACGGGGCTCTTCGCGGATGTCGCGAGCGCGACGCCGGCGCGCGGCGTCCTCCCCTACGGGGTGCGCGTCTCCGCGTTCGCCGACGGTGCTTCGAGCCGGCGCTGGGTCGCCTTCCCGGGAGACGGCTCGGACGAGAGCCTCGATCCCACGCGCGAGCACGTGCTGTTCCGCAAGGACGAGAGCTGGAACGTTCCGGCGGGCACGGTCCTGATCGAGACGCGGGAGCTTCCCGGACCGAGCGCGGGAGAACCGCCGGTCCGGGTCGAGACGCGGCTCCTCGTTCTTCCTCCGGGCGGCTCCGTCTACGGCGTCAACTATCGCTGGGAGGCGGACGGGAGCGACGCCGTCCGCATCGACGAGACGCTCGAGGGCGTCGTGCCGGGCGGCTCGCGTCCCTGGTGGTTCGACGGACCGGAGACATGCTCGAGCTGTCACAACGCCGCTTCCGGCTACGTCCTCGGCCTTCGCGCGCGACAGCTCGCGGGCGAGTTCGAGCTCGACGGGATCCCCGAGCGCTTCGACCAGCTCGCCGCGTGGTCGGCGGCCGGGCTCTTCACGGTCGCCCCGTGGAAGCTGATCGCACCCGATGTCGACGACCTCCACGTCGAGCCGCTGCGCGCGCTCGACGATCCGAGCGCCAGCCTCGAGGAGCGCGCGCGCTCCTACCTCGACGTCAACTGCAGCGCGTGCCACCGCGGCGCGGCGGCTTCGTTCTCGCTCGAGGCTTCGTTTCCGACGCGAGCGCTCGTCGATCGGCCGGTGCGGAACGACCATGGCATCGCCGGTGCGCGTCTGATCGTGCCGGGCTCGCCGGAGCAGTCGATCCTGTGGAGGCGCCTCGTCAGCGACGAGCCCGGCATCCGCATGCCGCCGATCGGGAGGAGCACGGTCGACGGCGCGGCGGCGCAGGTCGTCGGCGACTGGATCCGCTCTCTCTCGGGTCCTCAGTCCGCGAGTAGCGAGAGCGCGATCTCGCGCGGCTCGCCCGCGAGCCCCTTGTAGCGCGCGACGTCGTCCGGCATCGCCTCGATCGCCGCCGCGAGCGTCTCGCGCTCCTCGGGCGAGAGCGCCGCGAACGGGTAGACGTAGACGCGAATCAGGAACAGCGAGGCGGACTCGGCGGGGAAGGGCACCATCACCTGCCGCTCGACGCGCAGCCAGCCCGCACCGGCCGCGCTCCACGGCGAGCGCTTTCCTTCCTCGGGGTGGTGATCGAGATGGTCGTCCGCCGCGAGGGTCCACACGAAGCGCACGTACGGACCGCGCTCGATCATGCTCGCGACCATCGAGGCGGACTGCGCTTCGACGTCGGCGAAGCTCGGCACGGGTCCGTGGATCGTGCGGAAGCTCGCGCCGAGAAGGCGCTCGGGCCGCCAGCCGCTCGGGATCGAGACGAACATCGCGATCGCGGACTCGTCGCGCTGCGGCCGGTGCAGCACGGCGAAGTCCTCCTGCACGCGGGCCGCGAGGCTCGCGTACGTGCCGTCACACTGCGCGGCGACGTCGGGGTGCTCCTGCGCGAGCTGCGCTTGCATCCACTCCTGGACGCGACGGTGCACGCGACGCTCGGCTTCGTCACGCGCGAGGACGCCGTGGCGTCCCGGCGGGGCCGCGGCCTTCGCGGCGAGGTAGCGCGCTTCCTCTCGGTCGCGCTGGAAGAAGAGCCGGTCGACGTCTCCGTTTCCGAAGTCGGTGCCGAAGCGTCGCAGGCCGGCTTCCATCCGGAGCGGCGCGCGTCGCACGGGAAAGTAGCGAGCGGAAAGCGGAAGCGCGTTCGGATCCATCACGATCGGGCGCCGAGGCGTTGCACGTAGTCGAGGAAGCGGCCGACTTCGCTCAGGCGAAACGTCGCTTGCGTCGCCCGGTCCTCCTCGCCGACGAAGATGCCGACGCCGCGCTCTGCGAGCGCCGCGAACACGGTCTCGTCGGTATCGTCGTCGCCGAGATGGACGGGGAGCGCCCCGTCGAGGCCGAGCGCTTCGAGGAGCCAGAGCACGGCCGCGCCCTTGTTCCACGGAAGGTCGGGCCGCACCTACGGATCCTCCCACGAGAGGGGTCGGTCGAGGGCGTGGGGATGCGCGCGCGCGAGGTGGACGAGCGAGGCCTCGAAGAAGCGGCGCATCGTGTCCGCGGCGAGCGCGGCGTTCCGGGCTGCGATCGCTGCATGGATCGCAGTCGTCGCGCGCAGGATGCGGCGTCGCTCGGACGGCGTGTAGAGGACCGGCGCTCCCTCCGAGAGCGCGTGCAGCGCCGGGATCAGGAACGCGAAGACGGGATTCCCCGAAGCGAGCGCGACCAGGTCGTGGAAGCGCCGATTCTCCTCGCGGAACGCAGCCGCATCCTCGATCGTCGCCTGCATCGCGGCGAGACACTCCGCGAGCCGCGCGTGATCCTGCTCGGTGCCGCGCTCGGCCGCGAGCCCCGCGATGTCGGGCTCGATCGCCGCGCGTGCTTCGACGACCGCGCGAAACGAAGCACCGGCGGACTGTAGGAGCAGCGCCAGCGTGCTCGCGAAGTGCGCCGTGCTCGGGCTCTCGACGACCGGTCCGCCGCCCGGACCCGACTTGATGCGGAGCACGCCCTGCATCTCGAGGAAGCGAAGCGCTTCGCGGAGCGAGCCGCGTGCGACGCCGTAGCGCTCCACCATCTTCTGCTCGGAGATCAGCTTGTCTCCGGGCACGAGACCGCGACGGCGGATCTCGCGGACGATCACGCGCGCGATGCGCGACGCGACCTTCGGCTTGGAGGCGTTTTCCGCGTGTCGCACCGGAACCCGCAGCTGGGGCGATCGCTCCGAGGCCGGGCGGGCCAGCTCAGCCCTCGAGCTGCTGGAGTCGCGCGAGCGTCGCGCGCGCTTCGCTCATCACGCGCGCGACGATCTCCGCGGCGGGAAGAACCTCGGTGATGCCGCCGATTCCCTGCCCCGCGGGCATGCAGGTCCTCTTCGGATCGGTCAGCTCGTCCTGCGAGTAGCCGAGCACCCCGGCGACGGCGCTGTCGATCATCTGCTCGGGGAAGCGCTTGATCCGCTCGGGGTTCCGCTCGAACTCCTCGACGTACGGGTTGTTGATCACGCGCATCGGCTTGCCCGAGTAGCAGCGCGTCACCTGCGTGTCGCCGCCGTTCGAAGCGACGATCTGCTCCTTGAACCTCCGCGCCGCGCGCGCCTCGTTCGAGGCGATGAAGCGCGTTCCCATCCAGACGCCCTGCGCGCCGAAGGCGAGTGCGGCGGCGAGGCCGCGTCCGTCGACGATGCCGCCCGCGGCGAGGACGGGGATCTTCACCGCGTCGACGATCTGCGGGATCAGCGCCATCGAGGCGATCTTCCCCGTGTGACCGCCTGCTTCCGTTCCCTGCGCGACGACGACGTCGCAGCCGGCCTGCTCCGCGCGCACCGCGTGCTCGACCTTGCCGCACATCGAGACGACCTTGACGCCCGCTTCGTGGCACTTCCCGATCACGGGACCGGGCACGCCGAGGCCCGCGATGAAGCTCGAGGCGCCCTCCTCGAGGATGATGTCGATCGAGGCGAGCATCTGCTCCGGAAGAGCTGCGAGCAGGTCGACGCCGAAGGGCTTCTTCGTCCGCTCACGAACCCGGCGCATCTCCTCGCGGATCTCCTCGGGGTGCGCGGCTGCCATGCCGAGCGTGCCGTAACCGCCCGCTTCCGAGACGGCGGCGCACACGTCGGCGTACGCGACCTGCCCCATGCCGGCGAGGAAGATCGGGTACTCGATCTCGAACATGTCGCAGATGGGCGTACGGAGGTTCATGGCCTTCTCCCGTCGTGTGCTGGCGACGCGGCGAGCGCCGCGCGCCTACCTCGTGTATTTATGATAAGAGATTCGGTCAAGGCGCAGGGTCGGCGCGCCCCTTTACGGGCGGCTCCGGAGTCTTCAAAACGGGTCGATGATCAAGTCGGTTTCACCGCGCGTGTGGGCGTTCGACTGCGAATGGGTGCCGGATCCGCTCGCCGGCCGCATCCTCTACGGGTTGCCCGACTCGACTCCGCCCGCGGACGTGATGCGTCGGATGTGGGAGGAAGCGGGCGCCGACGACGAGGATCCGACGCCCTACCTGAAGACCGCCGTGTGCCGGATCGTCTCGATCGCGGCCGTGCAGCGCCTCGAGCAGCGCGGCGAGGTCACGCTGATGCTCCTCTCGCTGCCGAAGGACCCCGACGACGAGGCGCAAAGGCTCGAGTCGAGCATCCTCGGGAGCTTCCTCCAGGGCGTCGGCGACCGGAGCCCGCAGCTCGTCGGCTACAACTCCTTCAACGCCGACATGAAGATCCTGATCCAGCGTGGCGTGATCCTCGGCCTTCGCGCCGCGACCTTCTGCCGGCGGCCGGACAAGCCGTGGGAAGGCGTCGACTACTTCGCGCGGCACTCCGAGGATCACGTCGACCTGAAGGACGTGTGGAGCGGCTTCGGCAAGGCGTCGCCTTCGCTGCACGAGATGGCGGTCCAGTCGGGAATCCCCGGCAAGCTCGACATCGACGGCGAAGCCGTCGCGAGCCTGTGGCTCGAGGGCAACTTCCGCCGCATCGTTCAGTACAACGAGTGCGACGCGCTCACGACCTACCTCGTGTGGCTCCGCCTCGCGCACTTCGCCGGCAAGTTCGACGACGAGGAGTACGAGCGCGAGCAGTCGCGCGTGCGCACGCTCCTCGAGACCGAGAAGGTCAAGCCGGGCCGCGAGCACCTCGGCGCGTTTCTCGCCGAATGGGACCGCCTCCGCGCGATCGTCTCGGTGCCTCGCTGAGCACGTTCCGCGTCATCCTCCTCGGCCTCTTCGCGGGGCTGCTCGTCGCCGCGACGATCGCCACGACCGCTCTGTACTACGGCAGCGATCCCGCCGGCTCCGACATCTACTACTCGTGGGGGGAGGGGGCTCGGATTCTCCGCGGCGAGAACCCGTACTCGCGCATCCTGGGCAGCGACATGCTGCACAACGACAAGTATCCGACGTACTTCCCGCTCTTCTATCTGCTCTCCGCCGCGACGCAGGGGATGGGGTTCCGGGAATACCCGGAATGGATCGGGCTCTGGCGAATCGTCTTCGCGTTTTTCGACGTCGGCATCATCGCGATCCTCTTCTGGCTGCCGTACCGGCGCGGGCTGCCTCTCCTCGCCGCCTTCGCGGGGGCGTTCTGGGCGCTGAACCGGTGGACGCTGTTCGAGCTCCGGATCGCGCAGCTCGACTTCATCCCGATCTTTTTCTTGCTGCTCTCGCTCGCGCTCTTCGAGAAGCGGCAGCGTCTCTCGCTCCTGCTGTTCGGAGTTTCGATCTCGGCGAAGCAGATCGGGATCTTCCTGGCGCCGCTCTACTTGATCTGGGCGTGGCGGAGCGCGCCCGAAGCGTCGCGCAGGCGCGCGACGATCGTCGCCCTTGCGACCTTGGCGGTGATCCCGCTGCTGCTTTCGCTGCCGTTTCTCGTCGCCGATGCGGAAGGCTATCTCCGCTCGATTTTCTTCTCGGCGACGCGGCTGCCGAGCTCGCACTTCGAAGCCTTCTCGATCGACGCCGAGCTCGGGCTCGTCGGACTCTGGGCGAAGCTCCCGATGCTCGCGTTGATGGCGCTCGTCTACGGGTTGGCGCTCTTCGGGCAGGTCGGCCGGTTCACGGCGGCTCTCCTCGTGCTCTCCGTGTTCGTCGACTTCAACTCGGTCCTCTACACGCATTACCTGTGCTGGGTCGTGCCGCTCCTGCCGCTCGCGGTCAGCGAGTACGCGCGACCGTCGCCGCCCGTGCCGGCGCCCGCCGCGGCGTAGATTCCGGGTTCACACGGTCGTCCGCGCCCTGCTATGGGGACGGAAGCGGGTCGTCTTCGGCTTCGGCTCGCCTACGGCACCGCTCGCACCAGAAACCGGAACCGGGGAGGGCCAGTGAGACCGGACAAGGGCGCGATCCTCGCGGCGAGCCTTTGCGCCGTCGCTCTCGGGCTCGTGCCCTCCCTCGCTCTCGCGTTTCCCGGTCAGATCACGGCTTTCGCGGGAACCGGCTCGGCAGGCGGCGGCGGCGACGGCGGACCCGCGACCGAAGCGCGACTCCGCGATCCGGTCGGACTCGCGTTCGACGCGGACGGGAACCTCTACATCGCGGACCGTGGCAACCACCGCATCCGCCGCGTCGACGCGGGCGACGGCGACATCGAGACGGTCGCGGGAAGCGGCGCACGCGGCGATTCCGGCGACGGCGGCGAAGCGACGGAAGCGGAGCTCGATTCGCCCGAGGGGATCGCGGTCGACGACGACGGGAACCTCTACGTCGCCGACACGCAGAACCATCGAATTCGCCGCGTCGACGCGGACACCGGCGTGATCACGACGATCGCCGGCGACGGGACCGAAGGCGACAGCGGCGACGGCGGACCGGCGATCGGAGCGCAGCTCGCGGAGCCCCGCGGCGTCGCCGTCGATGCGCTCGGGCGCGTCTTCATCGCCGACACGGTCAATCACCGCCTCCGGCGCGTCGATCTTTCGGGGAACATCTCGACGATCGCCGGCACCGGCGACAGCGGCTACAGCGGCGACAACGGCCCGGCCACGTCGGCGAAGATCCGTAATCCCGGCAGCCTCGCGTTCGACACCGGTGGTGACCTCTTCTTCGCCGACACGGAGAACGACCGCATCCGCAAGGTCGAGCTTCCCAGCGGCACGATCCGCACGGTCGCCGGGAACGGCACGAGCGGCTTCGGCGGCGACGGCTCCGGCGCGCTCGGCGCGAAGGTGAAGAAGCCCGCCGGCATCGCTCTCGATGCGGACCGGAACCTCTACGTCGCCGACACGGAGAACCACCGCATCCGCCGCGTCGAGCACGGGACCGGCATCATCACGACGATCGCGGGCACCGGCCTCGCCGGCGACAACGGCGACGGCGGCGCGGCGCTGGCGGCGCACCTCCGTCAGCCCGCGGGCGTCGTCGCCGCGGCGAACGGCGACGTGCTCTTCGCGGACACCGAGAACCATCGCGTGCGGCGCATCGAGAATCCGCCGTTCCCCGCGTGCGGCAACGGGCTGGTCGAGGCGGGCGAGGACTGCGACGGCGGCGCGGCTCCGAACGACTGCTGCTCCGCGACGTGCACGCTCGAGAGCGCGGGCACGACGTGTCGCGCGGCGGCGGGACCGTGCGATCTCGCGGAGACGTGCAGCGGCGCGGTCTCGACGTGCCCCGCGGACGCGGTGAAGACGAGCGGCACGGCGTGCCAGGCGGGCGGCTGCGCCGTCGCCTCGACGTGTGACGGCGTCGCCGTATCGTGCCCGGTCGGCGGCTTCCTCCCGCCGAGCACGGTGTGCCGCGGGATCGCGGGCGACTGCGACGTCGCCGAGAATTGCACGGGGAGCTCGGCTGCGTGTCCGAGCGACGTGGTCTCGACGGCCGGAACGACGTGCCGTACGGCCGCGGGCGATTGCGACGTCGCCGAGAGCTGCGACGGCTCGGCGCCGAGCTGTCCGACGAACGCGTTCGCCGGCACGGGAACCGTTTGCCGCGCGGCCGGCGACGATTGCGACGCGGTCGAGACTTGCTCCGGCTCGAGCGCCGCTTGTCCGGGCGACGCGCTCTCTCCCGCGGGGACGGTCTGCCGCGGCGCGGCGGGCGCTTGCGACCTCACGGAGACGTGCTCGGGCGGCTCGCCTGCGTGTCCCTCGGACGTGCTCGTCTCTGCCGGCGTCGAGTGCCGCCCCGAAGGCGACTCGTGCGACCCGGCGGAGGAGTGCACGGGCTCTGCCGCCGCGTGTCCCGGCGACTTCCAGCTCCCCGACGGCAGCTCGTGCGACGACGGCGATCCCGAGACGACGGACGACAGATGCTTCGGCGGCTCGTGTGGCTGTGCCGGCGGCGACCTCGACGACGACGGCTTGCCCGACACGTGCGATCCCGAGGAGGCGCCGGTCGTCGTCCTCGATCTCGTGCTGCGGACGAGCCCGATCGTTCGCGGTCGTGCGACCGCGAAGGGCCGCTTCCCGATCGAGGAGCTCGGCGCGGGCGACGTCCTCGACGCGACGAATGGCCTCGACGTGCGCGTCCTCGGCGCTGCGGACGAGGTCGTCGTCGCGGTCTCGTTCGCGCCGGGAGAATGCATCCAAGGGACCAAGGGCTGGCGCTGCAAGAAGCCGGACAAGAGCTCGACGGCGCGATTCAAGCGGCGTCTCGCGGACGACGATTCCGCGTACATGACGTTCAGCTTCAAGCTCGGCGCACTGGATCTGCCGGGGCCGCTCGCGCCGCCGGTGCGCGTCGCCTTGACGGCGGCGTGGATCGACCGCGTCGGTGCGCCGGCGACGTGCGAGGTCGTGAGCTCCGGCCTCCGCTGCGAGTAGCCGGCCGCTTCGCTTCGCGAGCCTCGCGAGCGCGCGTCAGCGCAGCACGAGCAGGTCGATGAAGTCGACGACCGGTCCCGGCGACGCTCCCGCCGCGACGTCGCGCTCGAGCGCCGCGATGCCCGCCTCGAACTCCTCGTCCGGAAGCGGAGCGAGCGTCGAGTCGGCGCGAAGCCGCGCGTGCGCGAGGGCCGTGGCGAGGTCCGGAGCGGAGATCTGGGGCACGCCTTCGAGGGATTCCCGCCGGAAGCCCGCGCGGCGGAACACCTCGGCGATCTCCTCGACGCTCGGGAAGCCGCTCGCGACGCGGCTCGCGCCCGGGAAGTAGCGGAACACGGTGATCCGCTCGTGCCGACCCGGGAACGAGCTCCGGATCAGCACCGGCGCACCCGGACGCAGCACGCGACGGAGCTCGCGCGCGCACGCCTCGCGGTCGCGCAGGTGGTGGATCACGGTCGAGAGCCACGCCGCGTCGCACGAGCCGCTCGCGAGCGGAAGAGCCTCTCCCGCGGCGCCGACCTGCACGATCCCCGGGAGGAGCCCCTTCCGCACGGCCTCGCGACGCATGCCGACCGACGGCTCGAGCGCGACGACGCGCGCGCCGAACCAGTCGGCGAACGCGTTC
>VGTG01000192.1 GCA_016874795.1 Deltaproteobacteria bacterium
TGCGCCGCAACAACGCGCCCTCTCGCTCCTTGACGAGATCCGCCCGTAGACAGAACGACGCACTCTACTTCCAGGGTAACTGTGCGAGACTACGCAGGAATCTGTCTGGCGAGTCGGGGAACTTCAGGCTAGATTCCGGCGGATGATCGCGCTCGCGCTCCTCTTCTGCCTCCTCGGCTTGCTGTTGTTCTGGCGCGTCCCCGTCCCGAAGCGAGCGCGGTCGAAGCACGAGCCTTCCGTCTCGGTGGTCATCCCGGCTCGAAACGAAGAGAGGAGTCTCGGCAGACTCCTCGCGAGCCTCGCGCGACAGGAGCCGCCGGTCGCCGAGGTGATCGTCGTCGACGACGATTCCGTGGACTCGACGGCGCGCATCGCGGTCGAAGGCGGCGCCGTCCTGCTGCGCTCGCGCCCGCTGCCCGCGGGTTGGACCGGCAAGCCTTGGGCCTGCTGGCAGGGCGCCGAGCGCGCGCGCGGAGAGCGTCTTCTCTTTCTCGATGCGGACACCTGGCTCGAGCCGCACGGCGTCGCCGACATCGTCGAGGAGCACGGGGAGCGGGGCGGGCCCCTCTCCGTCCAACCGTACCACTGCATGTCGAGGGCCTACGAGCGTCTGGGAGCTCTATTCAACCTGATCACAATGATGGGGTTGGGGGCTTTCACGATCGCCGGAGATCGGCTGCCAGCCCGAGCCGCCTTCGGCCCCTGCGTGATGACGTCCAGGGAGGACTACTGCCGGGTGGGCGGCCACGAGCGCGCGGCGGGAGCGGTGCTCGAAGGCTTTCCGCTCGGACGGGCGTACTCCTCGAACGGACTCCCGCTACGCTGCCTCGGAGGCCGTGGCTGCGTGAGCTTCCGGATGTATCCGGGGGGCCTCCGGGAGATGGTCGACGGGCTCGCAAAAGGGTTCGCAACCGGAGCGGGAGCGATCCCGTGCTGGCTGTTGGTCGCCGTCGTCGCGTGGGTGACGGGCGCCGTGTCGACCACGCGCCACGCTCTCGCTCTGTCCGCCGGGACCGGCGTCGAGTCGACGGCCTGGCTCGCCGTGGCTGCGCTCTACGCCGGGCAGATGCGCTGGATGCTCACTCGCGTGGGGAACTATGGATGGTGGCCCGCCGTCCTGTTTCCGATTCCGATCGCGTTCTTCATCGGCGTGTTCGTGCTCTCGTTCTTCCGGACGACGCTGCGGAAGCACGTCTCGTGGAAGGGGCGAGCGGTGCGCACGGGATGAGCTCCTGGCAGGTCATCCGGCTGCCGACCCTCTGGACGATCCTGCTCGACATCGCCGCCTGGTTCGTCATCCATATGGGCGTGGTGCTCGCCATGGTGTCCCTCCCGGCCGAGCGATTCGATCCTCGCGGCTGGGCGTTCCGCCCGCGCGCCTGGGAGCGCGGAGGGCGGCTCTACGAGAGGCTCTTTCGGGTTCGTGCTTGGAAGGAAATGCTGCCGGATGGCGCGGATCTCCTCCGCTGGCGGAGCTTTCGCAAGCGGCATTTCGAGCAGAAGACGCGCGACTACCTCGAACGCTTCGCTCGCGAGACGTGCCGCGCGGAGAGCACCCACTTCCTGACCATGGTCTGGGCTCCGCTCTTCTTCCTGTGGAATCCCGTCTGGGTCGGTTGGCTGATGGTCGCGTACGCCCTCGCCGAGAACCTGCCCCTCATCCTCGTGCAGCGCTACAACCGCATCCGGCTCGAGCGCGCGCTCTCCAGACGTCGCGTGCGCTCTTCATGATCGAGCTCGACGATCTCAGCGTCTCGTACGGAAGCCGGCTCGCGGTCGACCGCGTTCGGCTGCAGGTGGCGGCGGGAGAGTTCGTCGGCCTTCTCGGGCCGAACGGTGCAGGCAAGACCTCGCTCCTGCGAGCGCTTTGCGGCCTCGTCCCGCCCTCCTCGGGTCGCGTCTCGGTCGGCGGGCTCGACCCGCGGCACGAGCGGGTGGCGGTGGCACGGTGCCTCGGGTTCGTGCCGCAGGACCTCGCGTTCTATCGTGCCCTCACGGCCCGCCAGAACCTCGAGCTGTTCGGTCGCCTGCACGGGCTCTGGGGCGCGTCGCTCGCCAGTGCCGTCGCACGCGTGCTCGATCTCGTGCAGCTCCGCGAGCATGCCGACGAGCGCACGCACACCTACTCCGGCGGGATGAAGCGCCGTCTGAACGTCGCCATCGGTTTGCTGCACGAGCCGTCGGTGCTGGTCCTCGACGAGCCGACCGTCGGGGTCGATGCTCAGAGCCGCAGCGCCCTCCTCGACTGCTTCGAAGCCGTCGGACGGTCGGGAGCCGCAGTGCTCTACACCACCCACCTGATGGAGGAGGCGGAGCGTCTCTGTGATCGCGTCGTCATCCTCGACGGGGGGAAAGTGATCGCGGCGGGCCCGCCCGCGGTGCTCATCGAACGCTTCGGGGCCGGCGTGCTGCGGGTCCGCTTCGATCGCGCGCCGCCGGCGTCCCTCGCGAGCGACCTCGTCGAACGGGAGCTGGCAAAGGAAGCGACGGGCGTCGGCGATGGTCTCGATCTCGCGGTGGATCGCCCGGAGCCGCTGCTCGCCGCGCTGGCCGAGCGAGCCGCCGCCGCAGACCTGACCATCGAGTCGCTCGAGCTCCCCGAGGCCACGCTGGAGGGCGTTTTTCTCCGGCTGACCGGGCGCCGGTTGCGGGACGAGATCTGAGCCCGCGATGCTCCGCCCCATCCTCGCGCTGGTGCTGAAGGAGTTCCAGGTGCTCGGTCAGGATCGTCCGGCCCTGGCACTGCTCTTCCTCATGCCGGCGTTCTTCATCGTCGTCATGAGTCTGGCGCTCGGGAACGTGTTCGAGGCCGGAACCGTGGAGCGTCCGCTCGAGCTCGTGGTCGTCGACGAGGACGGCGGTCCGCTTGCTCTCCGCGTGAAGCGGGAGCTCGGCGACGCCGACGGCATTCGCGTGATCACCGAGCTCGACGGGATCCCGGTGAGCCGGACGGCGGCCGAGGCGCTCATCCGGGATCGGGTCGTTCCGCTGGCGCTGATCCTCCCGTCCGGGCTGTCGAACGCCGGCGGCTCGACTGCTCCCGTCGTGCCGCTCCTGGTCGACCCCGCCGCGAACCAGCAGCTCGTCGCACCGTTGCGCGGCGCGGTCGAGGGCGTCCTGCAATCGCTGGTCCTGCTCGAACGACTTCCCGGCGAGATCCGCGCGTCGCTCGAAAGCTGGGCGGCCGAACGGGACGAAGGGCCGGTTCCGGAGAAGGTGCTGGACTCGCTCGGGAAGAGGCTCTCCGAGCGGCTCGACGACGTCGACCCGCGGACGATGGTCGACGTACCGCTGCGCTTTCCGACGGGCATGGAGCCTCCGCGCCGTCCGACCGCAACGCAGCAAGCCGTTCCGGCGTACACCATCTTCGGTGTCTTCTTCATCACCTTGACGCTCGCGACGAGCTTCGTGCGCGAGCGTGACGATGGGACCTTGACCCGCCTGCTCCTCTCGCCGGTGTCGCGATCCGCCCTCCTGCTCGGCAAGCTCTTCCCGTACTATCTCGTGAACCTGGTGCAGATCGCCCTCATGTTCCTGGTCGGGAAGACCCTTTTCGACCATCCTCTCGGAGACCCTCTTGCGCTCATCGCGGTCTCGCTCGCACTGGCGGCGGCCGCGACGGGGCTCGGCGCGCTCATCGCAACCTTCGCGCGAACCGAGGCGCAAGTCGGGGCGCTCGCCGTTTCCTCGTCCATCACCCTGGCCGCACTCGGTGGCCTCATGGTGCCGAGCTACGTGATGCCCGGGCCGATGCAGACGATCGCTCTCGCGATCCCCCAGTCGTGGGCGCTCGAGGGCTACCACGACGTGATGCTGCGCGGCGGGATGCTCGCGGACGTGCTCTTGGAGGTGAGCGTTCTGGCGGGATTCGCCTCGCTCTTCCTCGCCGCGGCCGGCCTGCGCTTCCGCTTCCACTGAAGTGCGATCGAGGAGGTGCGCCGTCGTTCGACGGAGGGCGCAGCCGCGGGATGCGAACGGCGCCACGCGACTTCTACATCGTGCTCGGCATCCCGCGGGACGCGTGAGAGGCTCCCCTGCCCGCGCCGGGGTGGATCGAGCGCGGCGGCGGAGAGGTCTTCTTCGCCCCGCTGGGCCGCCCGCGTCAGGGCGCGCGCCGGCGCGAGCGACCTATCGCCGTACGGAAACGGCCGGCTGCAGCGAGCCGAACGCGTCACGAGCCGTGCTGGCGATCTGCTGCAATGCCGCCGCGAGCGGCGAGCGGCGGCGCCACACCAGCGCGATCGTCCACCCCGGAGCGGGATCGGCGAACGGCCGGATGGCAAGCCGCGCGCGCTTCGCCTCCGTCGCGACGGCGAGCTTCGGCAACAAGGTGACGCCGTGGCCGTCCGCCACCATCTGCGCGAGGGTCGGCAGGCTCGTGGCGCGAAACTCGAGCTCCTGCGCCTTGCCGCGCGAGCACACGGCGAGCGCCTGCTCGCGGAAGCAGTGACCGTCGTCGAGCAGCAAGACGTTCTCGTTCTTGATCTCCGACAGCTTCGCCGGTCCCTTGCGGCTCACCAGCGGATGCCCGGCGGGCGCCCCCAGGACGAACGGATCGTAGCCGACCGTCGCACATTCGACGTCGCCGATCTTCGCTTCGAGCGCGAGCAACGCGCCGTCGACGTTGCCGGAGGCCAGCTTCGCGGCCAGGACCTCCGTCTTGTCCTCGACCCAGAGCAGCGCGAGCTCCGGATATGCGCGACGCAGCGCCGGACGGATGCACGGGATGAGGTACGGCGAGAGCGTCGGGATGACGCCGAGCCGGATCGTGCCGACGAGCGGGTCCGTCGAGCGCTGCGCGAGATCCACCAGGTCGTCGGTTTCGCGCAGCACGGCGCGCGCTCGCGTGATGATCTGCTCACCCACCGCCGTGAGCAGGACCTTGCGCCGATCGCGCTCGAAAAGGCGCGTTCCGAGGGCTTCCTCGAGCTGGGCGACCTGCGCGCTGAGCGACGGCTGCGAAACGCGACAACGCGCGGCCCCGTCGCTGAAGCTGCGCGCGTCCGCGACGGCGACGGCGTACTGCAGCTGCCGCAGAGTGAAGGGATGGGGTGCGAGCTTCATAGTCTCTGCCTATCACGTCCATGCAAAAGATGTCTTGGACCTCTAAGGCGATGAAAGGCACCTTGCATCGTGGAGGGCGCCCCAAGGCGTCCGAGGAGCGGGCTTCGAGCCGGCCGTACGGCGGGCGCGGGATCCCACGCTCCGTCGTCCAGGGTGCTGAACACAGGAGGGATTCAGGTGCAAAGGAAGATCGGACAACTCGGTCGAGCGAGCTGGTGCTCGACGGTCTCAATGGTTCTGTGCTCGTCGGCCATCGCGCTCGGCGGCCCGGCGTGGGCAGCCGAGGCGCAGCGGCCGGTCGCGGACGAGGTCGACCAGCCGCCGTCCGCGCCGCAACCGGGCCGCGCGACGACCAACGCGGAGTGGTGGCCGAACCGGCTCGATCTGCGCGTGCTGCGCGAGAACGCGCCCGCCGGCGATCCGATGGATCCGGACTTCGACTACGCCGCCGAGTTCGCGAAGCTCGACCTGAACGAGGTCAAGAGAGACATCGAGAAGGCCCTCACGTCGTCGCAGGGCTGGTGGCCCGCCGACTACGGGCACTACGGCGGGCTGATGATCCGTCTCGCCTGGCACAGCGCCGGCACCTACCGGGTCATGGACGGCCGCGGCGGCTCGGGCTCGGGCACGATCCGCTTCGCGCCGCTCAACAGCTGGCCCGACAACGCGAATCTCGACAAGGCTCGCCGGCTGCTGTGGCCCGTCAAGAAAAAGTACGGCCGCGCCCTGTCGTGGGCGGACCTCATGATCCTGACCGGCAACGTCTCGCTCGAGTCGATGGGCTTCGAGACCCTCGGCTTCGGCGGCGGCCGCGAGGACGTGTACGAGCCGACCGACGTCAACTGGGGCCCGGAGACCGAGTGGCTCGCCGACCAGCGCTTCACGGCGGACCGCAAGCTCGAGCGTCCGCTCGCCGCCTCGCAGATGGGCCTCATTTACGTGAACCCCGAGGGACCCAACGGCAAGCCCGATCCGGTCGCCGCGGCGCACGACATCCGCGTGACCTTCGGTCGCATGGGCATGAACGACGAGGAGACCGTCGCGCTGATCGCCGGCGGCCACTCGCTCGGCAAGGCGCACGGCGCCGCCGACCCGCGCAAGTACGTCGGTGCCGAGCCCGAGGCCGCGCCGCTCGAGGAGCAGGGCCTCGGCTGGAAGAACACGTACGGCAAGGGCAACGCCGGCGACACCATCACCAGCGGTCTGGAAGGGGCGTGGACGAACACGCCGGCCAAGTGGTCGCACGACTACTTCAAGCACCTGTTCGAGTACGAGTGGGCGCTCACCAAGAGCCCAGCCGGCGCGCACCAATGGACTCCGACGAACGCCAAGGGACCGAACGTCCCGGACGCGATCGACCCGAACAAGAAGCACCTGCCGATCATGCTGACGACCGACCTGTCGCTCCGGATGGACCCGATCTACGCGCCGATCTCGAAGCGTTTCCACGAGAACCCGCAGGAGTTCGAGGCCGCGTTCGCGCGTGCCTGGTACAAGCTCACGCACCGCGACATGGGCCCGCGCACGCGGCTGATCGGGACGGACGTTCCGCCGGCGCAGATCTGGCAGGACCCGGTACCGCCCGCGGACGGGCCTCTCGTCGGAGACGCCGAGATCGCCACCCTGAAGGGCCTGATCCGCGGGTCGGATCTCACCACGGCGCAGCTCGTCTCTACCGCGTGGGCGTCGGCGGCCTCCTATCGAGACACCGACAAGCGCGGCGGCGCGAACGGCGCGCGAATCCGGCTCGCACCCCAGAAGGACTGGCCGGTAAACCAGCCGGCCGAGCTCGCGAAGGTCCTGACGACGCTCGAGTCGATCCAGAGAAAGTTCAACGAGGGTCCGTCGGGCAAGAAGGTCTCGATTGCCGACCTGATCGTGCTGGGCGGTGCGGTCGGGGTCGAGGACGCGGCGAAGCGCGGCGGGGTGGACGTCGAGGTTCCCTTTACTCCCGGACGCACCGACGCGACGCAGGAGATGACCGACGTCGAATCGTTCGTGTACCTCGAGCCGGACTCCGACGGCTTCCGGAACTTCGGCGAGGCGCAGGGTCGCGAGGCGGCAGAGAAGCTCGTCGAGCGTGCGGACCTGCTGACCTTGACGGCACCGGAGATAACGGTGCTCGTCGGCGGGCTGCGCGTCCTCGGCGCGAATCACGGCGGCTCGAAGAACGGCGTCTTCACGAAGCGCCCCGGTACGCTCAGCAACGACTTCTTCGTCAACCTCACCGAGATGAACGTCGAATGGAAGAAGGCGCCGGGCGAGGGCGACGTGTACGAGGCGCGCGACCGGGAGACGAACGAGCTCGTCTGGACGGGCACGTCGGTCGACCTCGCCTTCGGCTCCAACTCGCAGCTCCGCGCGCTCGTCGAGGTCTACGGCGCCGATGACGCGCAGGAGAAGCTCGTGCACGATTTCGTGACGGCGTGGGTGAAGGTGATGAACCTCGACCGCTTCGACCTCCCGGAGCGCGGCCCGTCCGTGGCGCTCACGCAGCGCGACACGGCGAATCCCGCGCAAAGCTGAGCGCGACTCCGTCACCGCGGCGGTCGAGGCGCGGATCCCGCGCACGTCGACCGCCGCGCCGCGGTCGAGGCGCGGATCCCGCGCACGTCGACCGCCGCGCCGCGGTGCGGCCGCAGGCTTCTCGGCCAATACCGGCATCGATTGCCAATTGACACCCGGTGCCACAAGGGGCAGGAGTTTGACCGTGCCGGATCTCTCCGGCGCGCTCGGAACGATGCACGGAGCCACCCGAAGCAGCGCCACCCCCCCGCCGTCGAGCCTGCGCGAGCGAAAGAAGCTTCGTACGCGCGACGCCCTCTCCCTGGCCGCGCTCGATCTCGCGCGGCGCCACGGCTTCGAGAAGATGACCGTCGAGCAGATCGCCGCCGAGGCGGACGTCTCTCGGCGGACCTTCTTCCGCTACTTCGCGACGAAGGAAGCGGCCCTCTTCCCGCACCACGTCGCTCGAATCACCCGCTTTCGCGCGCTCGTGCGCTTCGGGCCAGAGGGCGAGGAGCCCTTCGAAGCAGTGCGCCGCGCGTTCCATCGTCTCGCAGAGGACTGGATGCGCGAACGCGAGGAGATCGTGGCGCAGCAGCGGGTCGTCGACGCCTCGCCTGCACTGATCGCCTTCGAGCGAACCCTCGACCGCGAATGGGACCGCGAGGTCGCCCTCGCGCTGAATGCGCATTCTTCGCGCGCGGCAACCGCCGGTCGCGCGGCACCATCCGCCCGCGCGACTCGGATCTTTGCCGGCGCGACGATGGGCGCGATCCGCGCCGCACTGCGCGTGTGGTTCGACGCCGACGGTCGAATCGACCTCGTGGCGCTCGGTCGCGAGACCTTCGACCAGCTCGCGCCCATCGGCCACGCGGTCCTCGGCAACGGCCCGAGGCCGCGGCCGAGACCAAGACATCAACGGAGATAGGACATGCGCATTCCGGCGCGGGGGTTGCCCCGAGAAGCGCTCTTCGCCCGCCTCGAGCAGTTCCGCTCGCGCGACGTCGACTGGCGGAGCGGGCGGACGTGGGCGTACGTCTACGACGCCGGCCGCGAAGCCGAGGACGTCGTCAAGCAGGCGTTCACCTCGTACCTATGCGAGAACGCCCTCGACCCCACCGCTTTTCCGAGCGCACTCCGTCTCGAGAACGAGCTGATCGCGATGGCGGCGGCCCACCTCGGCGGCGACGCGGAGGTCGTCGGGAGCTTCACCAGCGGCGGGACCGAGAGCATCTTCCTCGCCGTCAAGACGGCACGCGACCACGCGCGCGTCCATCGACCGGAGATCGGCCGCGGACAGATCGTGCTGCCGGAAACGGCGCACGCCGCGTTTCACAAGGCCGCGCACTATCTCGACGTCGAGCCTGTCGTCGTCCCGGTCGACCCGACGACCTTCCGCGCCGACGTCGGCGCCGTGCGAGACGCGATCGGGCCGCGCACGATCCTCCTCGTCGGCTCGGCCGTGTCGTACGCGCACGGGGTCGTCGACCCGATCCGGGAGCTCGGTGCGCTTGCGCGCGAGCGCGGCCTCTTGCTGCACGTCGATGGCTGCATGGGCGGATTCCTCCTGCCCTACCTCGCGCAGCTCGGCGCGCCCGTCCCGGACTTCGACTTCCGTGTCCCCGGCGTGACCTCGATCTCGATGGACTTCCACAAGTACGCGTTCGCGGCGAAAGGCGCCTCGGTGATCCTGTACCGCGACCGCGCGCTTCGCCGGCATCAGATCTACGCGTGTGCCGGATGGTCCGGGTACACGGTCGTCAATACCACGGTTCAGAGCACCAAGTCCGCAGGCCCGCTGGCGGCGGCCTGGGCGGTCCTGAACTTCCTCGGCGACGAGGGCTATCTCCGCCTCGCGGCGACGATGCTCGAAACGACGCGACGCGTTTGCGCGGGGATCGAGGGGATCCCCGGCCTGCGGCTCCTCGGCTCTCCGGACATGAACCTGGTCGCTTTCACCTCCGACGAAGTCGGTGTGTTCCACGTCGTCGACGAGATGCGCGAGCGGGGCTGGTTCGTCCAACCGCAGCTCGCGTTCAACACCTCGAAGGAGAACATCCACCTCTCGATCAACCCCGCCGGCGAGCGGTGGGTCGAGGATTTCCTTGCCGACCTGCGCGCTTCGGTGGAGGCGGCGCGAGCACTTCCCACCGGCGAGAACGTTGCCGCGCTCCGGCAGGCCGTCGCCGGGATCGATCCGGCGCGGCTCTCGGAGGAGGACTTCGCCGGGTTGCTCGGCTTCGCGGGCGTGGAAGGCGCCGCTCTGCCCGCGCGCATGGCGGGGATCAACGAGCTGATGAATGCACTGCCGCCGCCGATGCGAAGCGCGCTTCTCGTCGAGTACGTGAACCAGCTCTTCCGGCAAGGAGAAGACGCCGCTTGAAGCCGTGCGCGCTCTTCGCTCGGCGGCCCGCGCGCCCCCTGTCGCCGCGACGCTCGCCACGCCTGCCGGCGCTCTCGACGGTCCTCGCCGTCGCGTGGCTCGCCGCCTGCGGCGGCGACGGCGGATCGCTCGCGGATCCCGTCGCTGGAACCGCCGTCGTCTTCGATCTCGACGCCGACCTCGGCGATCCCGCACGCTTCTACGACCTGCCCTACCCGTCCGACCTTCGCCTCGACGAAGCGGGTCGTCCGATGCTCGACGGCTTCCCGTTCCCGAGAGCG
>VGTG01000193.1 GCA_016874795.1 Deltaproteobacteria bacterium
AACTGCGCCGGCGTGATCCGCGACGTCGGCGCGGAGGTCGACGACCGGAAGCCGGGCGAGCGCGTCACCGCGCTGATGCCGAGCGGCTCGCACGCGGCGATGGCCTCGGTCGCCGCGGCGCAGACGTGGCTCGTCCCAGACGGCCTCTCGATCGAGGAGGCGGCGTGCGTCCCGGTCGCGTGGGGAACCGCTGCCGATTGCCTCTTCGAGTTCGGCCGGCTGCAGAAGGGCGAGACGGTGCTGATCCAGGCGGGGGCGAGCGGTGTCGGCCTCGCGTGCGTGCAGCTCGCGAAGCGCGCGGGCGCGCGCGTCCTCGCGACCGCCGGCAGCGACGAGAAGATCGCGCGCTTGAAGGAGCTCGGCCTCGACGAAGGTATCAACTACCGCGAGACGGACTTCGTCGCCGCCGTGCGCGGTCTGACGGGCGGGAAGGGCGTCGATCTCGTCGTCGACTCCGTCGGCAACACGCTCGAGGGAAGCTTGCGCTCGCTCGCCTACCGCGGACGCGCGATCACCGTCGGGAACGTCAGCCGGAGCGACAAGCGGATCGACGTGTCGCCGCTCGCGGAGCAGAACCGCTCGCTCACCGGCGTCTTCTTCGGCGCGGAGATGATGATCCAGACGGCGCGCGTGCGGCGTCTCCTCGACGACCTCCTGCGCGACATCGCGAAGGGCGAGCTGCGCGTCGTCGTCGACCGGACCCATCCGCTCGCGGAGGCTGCGGCGGCGCACGCCTACATCGAGAGCCGCGCGGCCTTCGGCCGCGTCGTCCTCAAGCCGTAGGCTGCTCGGGCGGTCCGTCGACGATCAGGAGCAGGCAACCGCTCTCGGAGGTGAAATCGCGGTGCGTCGTGCCCGCCGCGGCGAGGTGATAGTCCCCCGGAACGAGCTCTTCCCCGAGGACGCGGACCTCGCCGGAGAGCACGTAACAGTGCTCGGCGAAGCGATGTGGATGCCCGGGGACCGTGCCGCCGGGAGCGATCCGTAGCAGGAGCGCGCGGCTGCCCGCCGGAGCTCCCGGCGTGAGGACCTTGATCTCGACGCCGGGTCCGATCTCCGTCCACGGCAAGTCGTCCTGGTACGCGAAGTGGAGCGGCGGGAGGGGCGACCGCTTCTCGTTCGGAGAGAAGTAGACGGGCTTCGGCGCCGGAACGGGATCCTTCGCGACCTCGGCCAGGAGGCGCGCCCGAACCTCGGGGCGCGGTGGTACCGGAGCGACCGCCAGGGCGAGGTCGGTCGCGACGGCGCGGAGAGCCGCCAGCTCTTCACGGAGCTCCGGCGTCCTCGCGAAGGCGGCTTCGAGCTCGCGGCGCTCGTCCTCGGGGAGTGCACCGAGGGCATGGAGAGCAGCGGCTTCGAGGTCCGCTTCGAGAGTGCCGAGCTTCTTCACAGCGCTTCCCTTCCCGCGGGTCCGACCAGCTCGCGCAGTCGGAGCATCCCGAGCCGGACACGGGTCTTGACGGTCCCGAGCGGCTCGCCGAGCTCCTCGGCGATCTCACTGTGGCTCAGGCCGGAGAAGAAGGCCAGCTCGATTGCTTGACGCTGGTTCGGGGCGAGACGCGCGAGCGCCGCCTGCACGATGCGGCGTCTCTGGGCGTCCTCCGAGCCTTCCTCCGGCCCCGCCTGGCCCGAGGGCACCGCGCGGGCGGTCTCGAGCGGGCCCGTCACGCGCCGGTGGCCGCCGAGGGCCCGCAGGCGGTCGATCGCCCGGCTGCGGGTCAGGGTCAGGATCCAGGCAAGCGGCGCGCCCCTTCCGGCGTCATAGGACCCGGCCGAGCGCCAGACCTGCAGGTAGACGTCGATCGTCACCTCCTCGGCCGCTCCCGGATCACCGAGGATCCTCTCCGCGAGACCGCTCACCCGGGCGGAGGTTCGGTCGTACAGCCGGGCGAGGGCGCTCTGGTCCCCGACCCAGCAGAGCGCAATCAGGCCCCCCCAGATCCTCCTGGCATTCGTGCGTCACCGCTCGTGCGGTCAGGGCTGCTGACCTGACCTCCGAGTCCCTTCTGGCACTCTACTACGCAAAGTCGAGGCGATCGGATGTAGAAATTCGGCGGATCCGTCAGTCGTCGTGGAACTTCGCCTCCCGCTTCTGCAGGAAAGCGGCGACGCCTTCCCGGAAGTCCGGCGACTGCGCCGCGAGGATCTGGTTCCGGTCCTCCATCGCGACGACCTGCTCGAGGCTCCCCGCGTCGAGGCCGAGCTTCAGGCATTCCTTCGTGAGACGCAGGCCGAGCGGCGAGTTCCGCAGCATGCGCTGCGCGAGGTCGCGCGCCGCCTCCTCGAGCCGGTCGTCGGGGACGACCTGCGAGACGAGGCCGACCCGCTCGGCGCGCGCCGCGTCGATGAAGTCACCCGTCAAGAGGAGCTCGCTCGCGAGCGAAGCGCCGATGAGACGCGGCAGGAAGTAGCTCACGCCGACGTCGCACGCGGAGAGCCCGAGCCGGATGAACGCGGCGTTCATGCGCGCCGAGGCGCCGGCGATCCGCGCGTCCGCGGCGAGAGCCATCGCGAACCCGCCGCCGCACGCGGCGCCGTGGATCGCCGCGATGATCGGCTGCGGAGCGCGCCGCATCCGCATCACGATCTCGCTCACTCGGCGCTGGCCGCGGAGCCCGCCGGAGATCGAGCCCCGGGACTCGCCGCTGCCGCCGCCGGCGGCGGGCGTCTCCTTCAGGTCGAGGCCCGCGCAGAATGCGCGACCTGCGCCGCGTAGCACGACGACGCGGGTCTCGCGGTCCTCGGAAAGGTTCTGGAAGAAGTCGTTCACCTCGTCGATGAGCCGAGGGTTCATCGCGTTCAGCGAGTCCGGCCGGTTCAACGTCGCCCAGGTGAGATGGCCTTCGCGATCGATCTGGATGGTCTCGTACATCTTCCGGATCCTCAGTCGTAGAAGTCGACCTTCGCGGTCGAGACGTCGTACATCGCCCCGGCGATCTTCAGATTACCCTGTGACTCGAGCTCGCGCAGGATCTCGCTGCTCGTCCGGATGCTCGCCATCGTCATCTCGACATTCGTGCGCGCGACCGCGTCGACGCAGGCGCCCAAGGCGCCTGCGCGCAGCGGGAACTGCCGGCGATCGAGGTGGTGGCTACAGAACGATCCTGACGAAGGTGGGTGCATGTCCAGATCTCCTCTCCACGCCCGGCGAGCCGCGGGCCGGGTAAACTTGCCCGGTTTGTGGCACCATGTCGAAAGGAAGGGAGCCCTTTCGAAGATGGCCGTCGAGCAAGAGCTGAACGAGACCCTGACGCAGGCGCTCCGTGAGAAGGACTCGCGGACGGCGAACGTCGTACGGATGATCAAGACGAAAATCACCGAGCGGCGGACCGCGAAGGACTTCTCGGGAGAGATGGACGACGCCGCGATCGTCGCGGTGATCGGCGCCTATCGGAAGCAGCTCCAGAAGGCGCTCGCGGAGTACGAGAAGCTCGGCGACCGCGGTGCCGAGCAGGCGGAGGAGCTCCGGTCCGAGATCGCCTTCTGCGACCGCTGGCTCCCGAAAGGCATGGACGAGGGCGCGCTCCGCGAGCTCGTGCGCGAGCGCGTCGCCGCGCTCGGCGTTACGGACGTGAAGCAGGTGGGCCGCGTCGTCGGCGACGTGATGAAGAGCCACAAGGGCCAGGCCGAGGCGGCCGACGTCAAGCGGATCGCCGAGGAGCTCCTCGCCTAGTGCACCGCCGTCGAGATAGCGTCAACACCTTACCGTCCCTCGACGCCCCTCGCGGCGTCACACCTCCTCGAAATATGCCAGGTATTCCTTCGTCGGCGTTCCTTGCGAGGGACGCCGATGAACGGCAATCTGCTTGACGCTATCTCGACGGCGGTGCACTAGCGACCTGATGATCCGGCGGCGGACGTTCGAGGCGGCGCTCCATCCGACGGCCGTGATGCTCGCGTACGGCGCGCTCTATCTCGTCCTCGGCGTGCTGCTCTTCCGGCGGCGCCGCTCCGCTCGACGCTCGGGTGCGATCCGCGACCTCGACCGCTAGGGTTTCGATCGGCGATGCGCGAGGAGTGACGATGAGCTTCCCAATCGATCTGTCCGCCTTCCGGCCGCTGCCGCTGGACCCGAGCCGGCCGCGTCTCTCCCCGCAGGAGCGCGAGACGCTGGCGGCGAACGTCCAACTCTGTCGCGACGCGATCATCTTCTTCACCGCAACCGCGGCGGCGAAGGGTCTCGGCGGGCACACCGGCGGTCCCTACGACATCGTCCCCGAGGTGCTGATCGCGGACGGCTTCATGCGCTCCGGCGCGCCGGTCGTGCCGCTCTACCTCGACGAGGCGGGGCACCGGGTCGCGATCCAGTACCTGATGGCGGCGCTGAACGGAGAGCTGCCGGTCGAGAAGCTGATGCAGTACCGCGAGGCGGAGTCGGGGTTGCCGGGCCATCCGGAGCTCGGCCTCACGCCGGGTGTGAAGTTCTCCTCCGGCCGTCTCGGGCACCTCTGGCCGTTCGCGAACGGCATCGCGATGGCGAACCCGGGCAAGGCGGTCTTCGTCTTCGGCTCCGACGGCTCTCAGCAGGAAGGCAACGACGCCGAGGCGGCGCGCCTCGCGGTCAGCCAGAAGCTCGACGTGAAGATCGTGGTCGACGACAACGACGTCACGATCGCCGACCACCCGAGCAACTACATCCCGGGCTTCCACGTCGCGAACACGCTCGCGGGACACGGCCTCGCGGTCGACGTGGGGGAGGGCGAGGACCTCGACGACCTGTACGCCCGCATGGCCCGCGCCGTCACGACGAAGGGCCCGATCGCGCTCGTCAACAAGCGGAAGATGGCGGTCGGCATCGCGGGTCTCGAGGGCTCGACGCACGCCCACGACGTGATCTCGGTCGAGAAGGCGGTGACGTACCTGGAAGCGCGCGGCCAGAAGAAGGCCATCGAGACGCTTCAGGCCCTGAAGCCGAAGAGGAATCCCATCCGCTACCGCGGCAGTGCTGCGGAGACGGGGAAGAACCGCGAGGAGTTCGGCAAGGTCGTCCGCGACATCCTCGGGCGCATGTCTCCGGAGGAGCGCGTCCGCCGCGTCCGCGTGATCGACAGCGATCTCGAGGGCTCGTGCGGCCTCGTCCACATTCACAAGGCGTACCCCGAGGTCTTCGTCGCGGCCGGCATCATGGAGCGCTCGAACTTCTCGGCCGCGGCCGGCTTCGGGATGGAGAAGGGACGCCAGGGCATCTTCGGAACGTTCTCCGCGTTCCTCGAAATGTGCATCTCCGAGATCACGATGGCACGGCTCAACCACGCCAACGTCCTCGCGCACTTCTCGCACGCGGGCGTCGACGACATGGCCGACAACACCTGCCACTTCGGCCTGAACAACATGTTCGCGGCGAACGGGCTCGCCTCCGAGGACGAGACGACGCGCCTCTACTTCCCGGCGGACCAGCACCAGATGAAGGCGCTGCTCGAGCGCGTCTTCGACGATCCGGGGCTTCGCTTCGTGTTCTCGAACCGCTCTGCGGTGCCGGATCTCCTCGGCGCGGACGGCAAGCTCCTGCACGGCGAGGGCTATCGCTTCGAGCCGTGCAAGGACGAGGTCGTGCGCGAGGGCAAGGCGGGCTGGGTCGTCAGCTTCGGCGAGACCCTCTATCGTGCGCTCGACGCGGTCGAGCGGCTCCGCGAGAAGGGCCTCGACGTCGGGCTCCTGAACAAGCCGACGCTGAACGTCGTCGACGAGGCGGCGATGGAGAAGATCGGGCGGAGCGGGTTCGTCCTCGTGGCCGAGGGTTTCAGCGTGACGACGGGCCTCGGCAGCCGCTTCGGGACCTGGCTCCTCGAGCGCGGCTACACGCCGCGGTACGCGCACATCGGTACGCACCGCGAGGGCTGCGGTGGGCTCTGGGAGCAGATGCCCTTCCAGGGCCTCGATCCGGACAGCATCCTCGCCCGCGTCGAGAAGCTCGCGATGGTCTAAACGAGGGGCACGCGCCCCCGCGAAAGCAAAGAAGGCGGCGGAGGCTCGTGGCCTCCGCCGCCTTCTTCGTGGCTCGCGGTGGGAGCCGGTTCAGAGGGTCAGGCGAACTTCGTCTCCTTCACGCTGCTCACCGAGTAGTGGTGCGCGCTGTGGCCGAAGGACGAGCTCGGGGTTCCGCCCGCGAAGCCGTACGCGCTCTCGCTGTGCTGCGTGATGTCGAGGCCCTCGATCTCCTCCTCCTCGGGGACGCGGAGGTCGCCGAACACGACCTTCAAGAGACCGAGGATGATGACCGTGGCGACCGGCGCGAACACCGCCGTGAAGCCGATGCCCGTGAGCTGCACCATGATCTGCTGGCCGTTCGTCTCGATCCCGGAGCCGAGCGTCACCGCGAAGATGCCGGCGGCGAGAGCGCCCCAGGCGCCGCCGAGGGCGTGCACGCCGAAGACGTCGAGCGAGTCGTCATAGCCGAGGGCCGGCTTCAAGAAGGTGCAGGCCGCGTAGGAGATGATCGCGACGCCGAAGCCGATCGCGATCGCGCCCATCGGGGCCACGTTGCCGCAGGCCGGGGTGATCGCGACGAGGCCGGCCACCGCCGCGGTCGCACCGCCGAGAGCGGTAGGCTTGCCGCGGTGGATCCACTCGATGATCGCCCAGGTCACCACCGCCATCGAAGCGGCCGTGCTCGTGTTGAGGAAGGCCATCGCCGCGAGCGGGCTCGCCGAGAGCGCGCTGCCGGCGTTGAAGCCGAACCATCCCGTCCAGAGGAGGCCCGCGCCGATCAAGCAGAGCGGCAGGCTGTGCGGCGACATCGGCTCCTTGCCGAAGCCGGCTCGTTTGCCGAGCATGATCGCTGCGGCCAGTGCGGAGAATCCGCTCGACATGTGGACGACGAGGCCGCCCGCGAAGTCGATCGCGCCGGACTTGAAGATCCATCCCTCACCGCCCCAGACCATGTGCGCGATCGGGCAGTACACGACGAGGAACCAGATCGTGAGGAACGCGCACCACGCGCTGAACTTCATGCGCTCGGCGATCGCGCCGAGGATCAGGGCCGGCGTGATGATCGCGAACATGCCCTGGAACATCACGAACACGAGCTCGGGGATGTTCCGCGGCGGGCTCGCGAAGTTCGCCGTCACGGAGTCGAGTGTCACGCCGGCGAGGCCGACCTTCGAGAAGTCGCCGATCCAGGCGTTGCCCGTTCCGAACGCGAGGCTGTAGCCGACGACGATCCAGAGAACGCCGACGATGCCGGCGGAGATGAAGCACTGCATGAGAACGTTCAGCACGTTCTTGGCGCGCACGAGCCCACCGTAGAAGAGGGCCAGGCCGGGCAGCGTCATCATCAGCACGAGGGCCGACGAGGTCAGCACCCAGGCGGTGTCACCGGTGTCGATCACCGGCGGCGCCGCGGCGGCGTCCTGCGCCCACGACGACGTGGCGAGCGCGGCAAGCAGCCCGCCGGCTGCGCCGGCGAAGCCCCACCGGGCTGCCGTGCTGGTTCTCGACTGCGTATGAGACATGGCTTCTCCTCTCCCCCTCTGCAGGGACGGCGACTGGTCGAAGCCCGAGCGCCTTCCTGGAACCCCGCTCCGGATCGCTGGGCCGACGTTTGAATGAGCAGACCGCCGGGATTGCAACGGCAGTGCCACGCACGAAATCTTGAGCAGCGACCCGACCGTTAGGCCCATGTCTTTGAAATCACGAGGCTTTCGAAGCATGATTTCGCGGCATCACGGATGCGCGACGTCTTCGCGATGCTCATGAAATGAGCAGGGCTGCCCGAATTCGAGGCGGTCACCGCGCCGTGCCCGCGCCGAGTCGCTCAGAGCGAGGAGGTCTCCTCGAGCTCCTTCCCGGCCGTCTCCGGTAGCGTCGTGAGGATCATCCCGAGAGCGATCAGGGGAAAGACCGCGGTCGCGGCGACGGCGGGGCCCCAGCCGATCTCCTCGGCGGCGAGGCCGACCGCGAGAGGCGACACGAGGTAGATCGAGCGCGCGATCAGGTTGTTCGACCACGCGAAGGCTTCGCTCCGCAGCTCGGTCGGGAAGAGCTCCGTCGTGAACGTGTTGAGCACGAGGAGGGTCGCTCCGGATCCCCAGACGCCGCCCGCGAGCGCCACCGAGATCACCCAAGGCGACGTCGCGGTGTAGCTGCCGAGCACGCTGATCGTCGAGATCGTGAAGATCAGGACCGCCGCGCGCCGGCGTCCGATCACGTCGAGCATCTTGCCGGTCACGAAGAGGAGCGGAAGCGACACGAGGGAGGCGAACGCGAGGGTCGCGCCGACCTGTCCGTCGGTGAAGCCGCGCTCGGCCATCGCGAACTCCTTCCAGAAGGAGACCGCGTTCTGCGTGCATACGAACGTCAGCGCCCAGATCGCGGCCATCTGGAAGACGCGCTTCCGGTACGGCGTGCGCAGGATGCGGGTGAAGGAGACCTCGCGCGCCTCTCCGGAGGCGGCCTCGCGGGAGAATCGGCTCGTCTCGCGGAGGCTCCGGCGAGCGATCGCGATGATCACGAGCGGGATCGTCCCGGCGAGGTAGACGGTCCGCCAGCCGAGCGGCGTCGCCAGGAGGAACGGCACGACCGCCACGCAGGCGATCGCGCCCAGGCCCGAGCAACCCTGGATCACGCCGATGACCATGCCGCGTCGATCGGCGGGGAACTCCTCCGCGGCGTAGACCATCGCGATCGCGTACTCGCCGAGGAGGAAGATTCGCGCGCAGAGCTGCAGGAACGCGAACGTCCAGACGTCCGGCGCGAGCGCGGTCAGGAACGAGAAGATCGTGTACCCGGCGATCGTGATGGTGAGCACGCGCCGCCGTCCCCAGCGGTCCGCCCGGTAGACGATCAGGTAGGCGAGCACGTTGCCGACGCTCGTGATCGACACGAGGACGCCGGCGTACGCGGTGGAGAGCCCGAAGTCGGCGCGGAGGTTCGGCAGGATCTGCGCCAGCGCGAAGAGGTCGTACCCCTCGAAGAACGTCGCGACGCCGAGGAAGAAGAAGAGCCACTTCTGGTACGTCGTGAGCGGCGTCGGGCGCGAGCGCTCCGTTGCGAGGCGCCCCGCTGTGGCTTCGACCGAACCGGACATGCGTACCTCTACGATTACGATCAGCCGCTTCTACGAGCTGCTTCTACAGGTCGAGCTGCTTCGGCGGCCGCACGACGACGTCGGCGAGCCGCCTCCCTCGATCCGCTTCCTCGAGTCCGTCATCGCCTCCGCGGTTCGACCGGAGAGGTAGACGTGCGCGCCGGCCCCGCCGAGGCGCTCCGCGATCGCGCGTCCGATGCCACGCCGTGACGACGGCGGTCTCCCCCGCCAGTGATTTCTCCAAGACTCATCGGCGTTCTCCGTCTCGCGCTGAAGCTGACAATTTGAATCGGATCCGTCAGGTTGAACCTCCACAGTTGACGAAATCAGCTCTCTTTGTCAATTTGTCATTCGCCCGTGCCGCGCAAGACCATCGCGACTCCCGAGCGGATCCGACGCGCCGCGCTCGCGCGCGTGTCGCGCTACGGGTTCCGCCGCACGTCGATGGAGGACATCGCCTCCGAGGCGGGCGTCTCGCGCGCCGCCCTGTACCTCCAGTTCCGCAACAAGGACGAGATCTTCCGCAGCGTCTCCCGGAGCTTGCAGGAAGAGGCGGTCGAGCGGGCGACCGCCGCAGCGGACGAGGAGCGGACGCTCGAGGAGAAGCTGCAGGCGGTCGTCGAGGCGAAGATCCTGCCGTTCGTCGAGATCACCCACGATTCGCCGCACGGGAGCGAGCTCCACGACGAGACGAATCGTCTCTGCGGCGACATCGTCGCGGAGGCGCGCGAGCGCTTCCTCGCGATCCTGACGAAGACGTTCCGCCGCGCGCTGCAGGCGCGCGAGATCGACCTCGGTCCGGTGGGGCTCGACGCCGCGGGTGCGGCCGAGCTCTTCCTGCAGAGCGTGCACGGACTGAAGGAGCGGCGCGTCTCGGGCGCGGAGTTCCGGAAGCGGCTCGGGGCGCTCGTGCGTGTGTTCGTCGCGGGCGTCCGCGTCCCGCCCGTCGTCGCACGCAAGCCGGCGCCGCGCGCGAAGCCCGCGACGCGACGCGCGGCTCGCCGCTGAGCCCGATCGCGCGCTCCGCCGCCAAGCCTCTCTTCGGTTGCCGTGTCGCCCCGTTCGCGGCTTCCGATCGCCGTCGCGCGCTGA
>VGTG01000194.1 GCA_016874795.1 Deltaproteobacteria bacterium
CGCCGAGCGCGCCGAGCCCGTCGGCGACGGGCGTCTACGTTCCGGACGGCGTCTCGGGCGGCGACCTCCAGAAGTACCTCCGCTACGGCCTCGGGATCGAGGTCGCGGGTGGGCAGGATCACCTGAAGGGGAAAATCCTTCGTCTCGCCCACCTCGGCCATGTAGGCCCGTTCGACGTGGTGATCGGGCTCGCCGCGCTCGAGCTCGGCCTCGTGCACTTCGGCGTCGACGTCCCTCTCGGACGCGGCGTCGGCGCCGCGCAGGCCGTGTTCGCCGAAGAGCTTCCGTCGCTCCCCAAGGCCTGACAACCTGCCCATGCGAGGGTAGGGGAGAGAGCGTTCGATGGCACTGCGCGTACTGGTTTCGGACAAGCTCGCCCCGGAAGGGCTCGAACGACTCGAGAAGGAGCCGGGGATCGAGGTCGATCACCGGCCCGGCCTCTCTCCCGACGAGCTGAAGGCGATCATCGGCGGCTACGACGCCCTGATCATCCGGAGCGGAACGAAGGTCACCGCCGACGTGATCGCCGTCGCGGACCGTCTGAAGGTCGTCGGTCGCGCCGGGACGGGCGTCGACAACGTCGACGTGCCCGCCGCGACGCGCCGCGGGATCGTCGTGATGAACACGCCGGGCGGAAACAACATCACGACGGCCGAGCACGCGGTCTCGATGGCGCTCGCGTGCGCTCGCTTCATTCCGCAAGCGGACGCTTCGCTGCGCGGCGGAAAGTGGGAGAAGACCGCGTTCACCGGGACCGAGGTGACGGGCAAGACGTTCGGTGTCGTCGGTCTCGGCAACATCGGCCGCGTCGTCGCGAATCGCGCCTGCGGCCTCGCGATGAAGGTCATCGCGCACGACCCGTTCGTCACGCCGGAGACGAAGCCGCTCGAAGTCGAGATGGTCTCGTTCGACGAGCTTCTCTCGCGTGCCGATTTCATCTCGGTGCACGTGCCGCTCACGCCGGAGACGAAGAACTTGATCGACGCGAAGGCGATCGCGCGGATGCGGCCCGGCGTCCGGATCATCAACTGCGCCCGCGGCGGCATCGTCGACGAGGCGGCGCTCGCCGACGGCATCCGGTCGGGAAAGGTCGCGGCCGCTGCGGTCGACGTCTTCGTCGACGAGCCGCCTTCACGCGATCATCCGCTCCTCGCTCTGCAGAACGTCGTCGTGACGCCGCACCTCGGCGCGTCGACGGAGGAAGCGCAGACGAACGTCGCCGTGGCGATCGCGGACCAGGTCGCGGATTTTCTCCGCAGCGGAGCGATCACCGCGGCTGTCAACATGCCGCCGCTCACGCCGGAGCAGCGCGAGAGCCTCGCGCCGTTCCTCGAGCTCGGCGAGAAGCTCGGCTCCCTCGTGCAGCAGCTCGGCGCGAGCGATGCGAAGGCGCCGGGGGGTGCTCCGGTCTCCGTCGAGATCGAGTATCGCGGCGACGTCGTCGAGCGCGGCAGCAAGACCGTGACCGCGGCCGTGCTGCGCGGCCTTCTCGTCCCGATCCTCGGCGACGATCTGAACTACGTGAGCGCGCCCGTGATCGCGCGCGAGCGCGGCATCTCGGTGCGCGAGACCGTTTCCGCGCAGCCGAGCGACTTCCGCAACCGGATCGGCGTATCGGTCCGCTTCGCTTCGGAAGCGCGGCACGAAGTGGCCGGAGCGGTCTTCGGCGGACGGATCCTCCGACTCGTCAAGATCAACGATTTCTTCCTCGAAGCGGTTCCCGATGGATACATCCTGATGCTCCACAACCGCGACGTTCCCGGCGTGGTGGGACAAGTCGGGACCCTGCTCGGGCGGAACCGCGTGAACATCGCGGGTCTCGAGCTCGGCCGCGAGAAGATCGGCGGGCGGGCCGTTTCGCTCTTCCACGTCGACGAGCCGGTGCCCGACTCGGCTCTCGCCGAGCTGCGTCAGATGCCCGAAGTGCTGTCGGCCGCTCTGATCCGCCTCTAGCGGATCGCCCAGGAGGACCACGTGTCCGTTCTCGTCATCGTAGGCGCCCAGTGGGGCGACGAAGGCAAGGGGAAGGTCGTCGACCGCTTTGCCGCGCACGCCGACGTCGTCGTGCGCTTCATGGGCGGCAACAACGCCGGGCACACGCTCGTCGTCGGCAACGAGAAGACAGTCGTCCACCTGATTCCCGCGGGGGTGCTGCACCCGCAGACGATCTGCGTCCTCGGGAACGGCGTCGTGATCGACCCGAAGGTCCTCTGCGAGGAGGTCGAGGGTCTGCAGAAGCGTGGATACTTGACGGATCCGGCGCAGCTCCGCATCGACGAGCGCGCCCACCTGATCCTCCCGATCCACCGCATGCTCGACCAGGCGCGCGAGCGCTCGCTCGGCGAGCGATCGCTTGGCACGACGGGGCGCGGCATCGGGCCCGCGTACGAGGACAAGGCGGCGCGCCGCGGCCTTCGCGTGATCGACCTGTTCGACGAGAAGTACTTCCGCGAAGGCGTCGAGCGGATCGTCGCCGAGCGCGGCCTCGTGCTCGAGAAGCTCTACGGCGGCACGGCGCCGACGGCGGACGCGATCTGCGAGGAGTACGCCGTCTATCGCGACCGCCTCGGGCCCTACGTCACGGACACCTCGAGCCTCGTCGCGGACAAGATCGCCGCGGGAAGGCGCGTGCTCTTCGAGGGCGCGCAGGCCGCGATGCTCGACATCGACCACGGCACGTATCCTTTCGTCACGTCGTCGAACACGGTCGCGGGAGCGGTCGGAACGGGTGCGGGTGTGGCGCCGCGGCACATCGGGCGCGTTCTCGGCATCTCCAAGTCGTACACGACGCGCGTCGGCGCCGGTCCGTTCCCGACGGAGCTCGAGGGAGGAGTCGGTGCGAAGCTCCGGGAGGTCGGCGGCGAGTTCGGCGCGACGACCGGCCGGCCGCGGCGGTGCGGCTGGTTCGACGCCGTCGTCGTCCGCCAGGCGGCGCGTCTCTCGGGGCTCTCGGGTCTGGCGATCACGAAGCTCGACGTGCTGTCCGGGATTCATCCTCTCAAGATCGCCGTCGCGTACGACTGCGAGGGCGTCCGCTACGACCGGGTCCCGTCCGGCGTCCGCTCGCTGGCTCGTGCGCGTCCGATCTACGAGGAGCTCGACGGCTGGGACGAGGACCTCGGTGCCGCCCGGCGCGTGGAGGACCTGCCGGCGGCGGCGCGGCGCTACGTCTCGCGGATCGAGGAGCTGATCGGCACGCCGGTCACCTTGATCTCCGTCGGCGCCGAGCGCGAAGAGACGATCCTCCTCCGCGACCCGTTCCTGTTGTAGGAGAGCGGCGCCGGTCTGTCGCAAGAGAGGGGCGCCGCCCCTCTCCCCCGTCGGGCGAAGCCCGCCGGGGCCCCCTCACCCCGCTCGCTCGCGCTCGGCCGCGCGCTGCGCGCGCGGAGGTTGCTGGGTGGCGAGCTTTGCTCGCCGCTCGCGTTGCGAGCCCTGCAGCTTGCTTCGCTGCTTTTGGCTCGATGGCGTTTGAGAATCAGAGCGGGGCCCGGTAGCGATTCAGGTGGATGTCCGCGGCCGTGGCGACGAAGGAGCTCCGGCGCTCGTACGATGGGCGGGAGGCGGTGCGGGGCATCACCCTCGAGGTGAGCGAGGGCGAAATCTTCGGGCTTCTCGGGCCGAACGGTGCCGGGAAGACGACGACGCTTTCGATGATCTCGACGCGCATCTGGCCGACCTCGGGCGATGCGTGGGTCTTCGGAAAGCACGTCGTGCGCGACGTCCACGCGGCGCGGCGGCTTCTGAACGTCGCTCCGCAGGAGGAAGCTCTCTACCCGTCGCTGACGGGCTACGAGAACCTGCATTTCTTCGCGCGTCTGTACGGCGTTCCACGCGCCGAGCGGCACGCGCGCGTCGAGGCTGCCCTCGAAGCCGTCGAGCTCTCGGCGCGCCAGAACGACAGCGTCAGCACGTACTCGGGCGGCATGCGGCGTCGGCTGAATCTCGGCTGTGCGCTCGTGTCGAGCCCGCGGCTCGTCCTCCTCGACGAGCCGACGGTGGGCGTCGACCCGCAGTCGCGCGTGCACATCTTCGACGCCGTGCGGCGCCTCCGCGAGCAAGGCGTGACGATCCTCTACACGACGCACTACCTCGCCGAAGCGGAGAACCTCTGCGACCGGATCGCGATCATGGACGAGGGGCGGATCGTCGCGCTCGGCACGCTGCCGGAGCTCCTCGCTCTCTCCTCCGCGGGCGAGATGGTCGAGCTTCGCTTCGCACAGGCGCCCGCGGATACGACGCCGCTCCAGGCCCTCGAAGGCGTCGAGAAGATCGAGAAGAGCGGCGCCCTCGTGCGCATCTTCGCTTCCCACGCGGAGCCGGTCCTGGCGGAGCTTTGCGGCGTGCGCGGGATCTGGCCGCCGATCGTGCAGATCCGTGTCACTCCGATCTCGCTCGAGACGATCTTCATCGAGCTGACCGGAAAGGAGCTGCGGGACTGATGGCTTCTCGAGACGGCGTCCTTCGGAAGAGACGGGCCGCGCGCTTCGGACGCGCCGGAATCGCGATCGCCCTCGCTCTCGGGATCCTCGGCGCGTACCTGCCCGGCGGGCCGATGGAGACGACGCGGAAGATCCTGCAGTCGTCGAACAAGATCGTGACCGGTCCGGGGACGCGCGAGCAGAAGCTCGAGCAGCTGAAGGGTCTCCTGCGCGACTTCCTCGACACCGACGCCCTCGGACGTCAGTCGATGGGCAAGCATCTCGACGGCACGACGCCGGAGCAGCAGAAGCGGTTCTTCGAGCTCTTCCGCGACCTCTTCGTCCGTACGTACGTGCAGCGCCTGCTCCTCTTCGATGCCCCGGACTTCGCGTACGGGAAGGAGACGGTCACCGGCGACACGGCTCGCATCGGGACCGAGATCGTCACGCCGAACGACCGCTTCGCCGTCGACTACGCGTTGCAGAAAAAGCCGTCCGGTTGGCAGGCGACGGACATCCTGATCGAGGACGTGAGCCTCGCGGCGAACTTCCGCTCGCAGTTCGATCAGGCGCTCGCGAAGAGCTCCTTCGACGAGCTGCTCGGCAAGCTCGACAGGAAGCTGCACGGCAAGAAGGACTGAGAGGGTGCACCGGACCTCCGCCCCCTCTCTGTTTGAATGATCGCGGTCTTCTTAAAGGATCTGCGGCTCATCCTGCGGGACCGCTGGGCGCTCCTCGCGGCGATGCTCGCGCCGATCGTGATCATCAGCCTGATCGCGGGCGCTCTGTTCGACTCGAACGATCGGTCGCGGCTGCTGCTTCCCGTCGCGGACGAGGACCTCGGCCCGGTCGCGACCGCGTTCCGGAAGCTCCTCGCGGAGCACGCCGACGTGCAGATGATGAGCCGCGCCGAGGCGGAGCATCTCGTGCGCGACGAGAACCGTGCCCCGGCGGCGATCGTCTTCCCGGAAGGTCTCTCGCGCGCGTATCTCCGCGGCGAGCAGGGCAGGATCGAGCTCTTGACCGATCCCGCACAGGCGAACGGCGTGCAGGCGATCAAGGTCCTCTTGCTGCTCGTCGATCAGGAGGCCCAGGCGCTCGCGGATCCGCTCTCCGAAGACCTGATCGTCGTCGAGAAGAAGAGCTTGACGGGATCGCGCGGCACGGTCACGTCGTTCGACGAGAACGTCCCGGGCTTCACGATCCTGTTCGTGCTGCTCGCCGTCGTCTTCGGGACCTCGATGGCCCTCCATGACGAGCGCGGCTGGGGCACGCTTCCGCGGCTTCTCGTCGCACCGGCCGGCTTCACGTGGATGCTCCTCGGGAAGCTCGGCGCCCGCTTCGTCCTCGGCTTCGCGCAGATGATCGTCCTGCTGCTCTGGGGATACTTCTTCTTCCGGGTCTCGCTCGGGTCGTCCCCGAGCGCTCTGGTCGTCGTCTCGGCGGCCGTCGTCTTCGCGAGCGTCGCGCTCGGGCTCGTCGTCGCCGGCATCGCCGGCACGCGCGAGCAGACGCAGCCGCTGAGCCTCGCGGTGGTCATGCTCTTCTCCGCGATCGGCGGCCTGTGGTGGCCGCCCGAGGTCACCCCGGAGTGGATGCGATCGATCGCGCCGGCCGTGTACACGAGCTGGGCGATGCAGGCTATGAACGATCTTGTGCTACGGGATCGGGGGCTCGATGCGATCACGTGGCCGGTGTCGATGCTGCTCCTCTACGGGCTCGTCACCTTGGTGATCGGCGTGAGGCTGTTCCGTGCGCGGCACAGCGCGCGCTGAGGGCACGTAGAGGAGGGGGAACCCGGGCGGCGATGGTGGTGCGACCGGAACGGTGGGTCTGGCTTCTGGCGGCGGCACTGTCGATCGGGTTGGCAGGCACGAGCGCGGCTGCGCCGCCGGTCGCGACGCCCGCTCCGAAAGGCGCCGTCGTTCTGGCCGCCACGGTCGTTCCGAAGACGCTCCGGAAGCCCGCGCCGAAGATCGCCACCGCGCCCGCCGCGAAGAAGCCCGCGAAGTCCACGCGCCAGGTCGAGAAGCTCGGACTCGACCAGTTCATCGACCGCGCTCTCGAGGCTGCTCCCGAGCTCGACGTCGCGCGCTGGGCGGTCGAGACGCGAGAGGCGGACCTCCAGCAGGCGCGCGTTTCCTCGTTCCTGCCGGAGTTCACGGCGATCAACACCTTCGGCGTCGCGCGGCGCGCCTTCGGCACCGTCCTCGATCCGCAGGACACCGTCGACGTCGACGCCTACGGCCCCTTCAACCGGGTCGAGGTGCAGTTCGTCCAGCCGCTCTACACCTGGGGCAAGATCACCTCCGGGATCGAGGCGGCGACGCGCGCCGTCGCGGCGCAGATCGCGGAGCACGACGGCATCGCGGCGGTCGTCGTCGAGCAGACGAAGATGCTCTACTACAACATCGTCCTCGCCCGCTCGGTGCTCGGCGTGCTCGACGAGGCGGAGGACGGCTTCTCCGACGCCCTCGAGACCGCGCGGGAGCGGCGCGACGAAGGCGACACCGAGATCACCGAGCTCGACATCCTCTACCTGCGCGTCGGACGGTCCGAGGTCGCCAATCAGATCCCGAAGCTCATCGCGGGAGAGAAGGGCGCGCTCGAGGCGCTCCGCGTGATCGCGGGCGCCAAGCCCGATTCGCCGATCGACGTGCGCGACCGGCGGATCGAGCCCGAGGTCGTCAAGCTCGAGCCGCTCGAGGTCTACAAGAGCCGGCTCTTCCAGCAGAGCCCCGCGTGGCGCCAGGTCGAGGCGGGCGCGCAGGCGAAGGAGTCCGAGCTCGAGAAGGTGAAGGCGGAGTACTATCCGGATCTCTTCTTCACGGGGCACTTCGGCTACGCGTACGCGCCGCGCCGGGACCGGCAGCTGAACCCGTTCGCGTGGGACGACTTCAACTACCTGCGCGGTCCGGGCGGCGTCCTGAGCCTTCGCTGGCCGCTCAACTTCCACGTGACCGCGACGAAGGTGCAGAAGGCGCGCGCCGAGCTCGAGCACATCGAAGCGCAGAAGCGGCAAGCACGGCGCGGCCTACAGGTCGAGCTATCGAGCGCGTACGAGACGGCCGTCGAGAGCCGGAAGGCGGTCACCGACCTCGAGGACGGGCGCAAGGCCGGGCGCGCGATCCTGACGCTCGCCGTGACGAACTTCGATCTCGCGATCGGCGATGCGAGCGAGATCCTGAACGCGCTCGGGAACTACGCGCGCGTGTCGAGCAGCTACTACGAGTCGGTTCGCGACTACAATCTGTCGCTCGCCGTGCTCGCGCGCGTCCTCGGCGAGGACATTCCCGTATCGGTCCGGACGGGTCCCGAGCCGGTCCTCGACGTCACGTTGCCGGCGCCCGCTCCGACGCCGCCCTAGCCGTCGTCGCCGTGGCGCGCGCCCGGCGCCGCATTCGCGACGTCGGGTGCTTCCGACTCGATCTCGGCCGCCGCGGTCATCCGCCGCAGCAGCTCGGCTCCGACGACCACGCCGACCAGGAGGATCAGCATCTTCCCCACGGTCAAACTCCGAGAACGCTCAGACCCGCGTCGGCGTACAGCACCTGTCCGGTGATCGCCGCTCCGGCCGGTCCGGCGAGGGCGGCGGCGAGCCGGCCGACGTCGTCGGCGCTGACGTTTCGCTTGAGCGGCGCGCGGGCCTCGGCGACGTGCAGCATGTCGCGGAAGTTCCGGATTCCGGCCGCGGACAGCGTTTTGATCGGCCCGGCGCTGATCGCGTTCACGCGCACGCCTTCGGGGCCCAGATCCGCCGCGAGGTAGCGCACGGCCGCTTCGAGCGCCGCCTTCGCGACACCCATGACGTTGTAGTTCGGGAACACGCGCTCGCTGCCCGCGAACGTCAGCGTGAGAACGCTTCCGCCGCGCGCTGCCTGGAAGAGCGGCAGGGCGGCCCGGCAGAGACCGACGAGCGAGTAGGCGCTGACGTCGAGCGCGATGCGAAACCCCTCGCGATCGGTGTCGACGAATCGGCCCATCAGGTCTTCGCGGCGCGCGAAGGCGATCGCGTGCACGAGCACGTCGAGCGATCCCCAGCGGCTCTGGACTTCCTCGAAGAGGCTCGCGATCTCCGCGTCCGAGGTCACGTCGCAGGAGCCGAGCACGTCCGCGCCGATCTCCTCTGCGAGGGGACGAACGCGTCTCTCGATGGAATCGCCGACGTACGTGAGACCGATCCGGGCGCCGTCCGCCGCGAGGGCGCGGGCGATCGCCCAGGCGATGCTGCGCTCGTTCGCGACGCCCAGGACCAGAGCGCGTTTTCCCTCCAGAGGAGGCATCACGCGCTTATGGCACAGGCGTTCCGGCGCGCAACCGCGCGTGCGAGCTCAGAGTCTGTGAATCAATCCCCTCCCGTCGCCGGAAGGCCGATGCATCCCCGCCTCGACCTTCCGGCTCGGTCCGGAGATTGATTCACAGCTCTCAGCGCTCCTTCTTGTTCGGATGCGGGATGATGATCTTCCCGACCTGGCCCTTCGCGGCCGAGTTCGGGATGGTGCGGATCGGGCGCGGGTTCTCGTAGAAGTACGAGCCGCGTCGCGAGTAGCCGCTGCCGCCACGGAGGTGCGGCTCGGGATTCGGGATCTCGGCGTGTGCGCGCGCCGGCTCGCGCGACACCGGCGGCTTCTGCCGCTGGTCCTTCAGCGTGCGGCCGCGTGCCGCGGGCTCCTTCTTCGCGCGCAGACGCTTCGGATTGTAGATGCGGCCGCCGGAGCTGCCGGCGTACGCGTGCTCGGGGATCGTCACGATCGCGAACGCTCCCAGGACGAAGAGCGCGACGAGAATGCGGAACCGGGGTGAGGAGAAGGAGGAAGCGAGCTTCGGGCTCATCGGTGTGCTCCAAGATCGGCCTGGCCCGTATCGGGCGCGCCGTTCGATGCGGTCGAGCCCGTCACGTCGAGCGCGCTCGCGAGGTCCGAGCCGGCATCGACGGCGGGGCTGTCGACGGCCTGTCCGCCGCCGACCTGCGAGAGGCTCAGGTCGTCGTCCGCCCAGCCGGCGCTGCCGAGGACGTCGTCGGGACCGTCGGCGTCGACGAAGAGCGGGTTCGTGTTCAGCAGGACTCCGGCACCGGTCGGAATGCCCGAGGGCGCGATGTCGCGAGCGTTCAGGCCGAAGAGGGTGTGGTCGATCGTGACGACGTCGGTCGTCCGCCCGCGCAGCCCGTCGCGCTCGGTGCCGGCGATGATGCTGTCGCGGAGGAGGAGCTCGCTCCGGCCGTTCCGGATGCCTTCGCGGTTCGAGTAGATCGTCGTGAAGTGGACGCCCACCTCGGCACGGGCGAGAGCGAGGCCGGCTCGCGCGTTCTCGTAGATATCGCAATCACGGAATTCGACGCCGGTCGCCGTGCGCACGTACACACCATAGCGCCCGCTCCCGGTTACGACGACCCCCTCGACCGTGATTCCCTCGCCGCCGAGGATCGTGAGGCCGTCGCGCTCCGCCTGCGTGATCACGACGTCGGAGATGGCGAGGCCATCGAGGTTGCCTTGCGCGATGATGCCCCGGCGCGGCTGGCGGATCCAGAAGTTCTCGATGTGGACGCCGCTCGCGCGGACCCGGATCGGGTCGCGCGGGTTTTCCGTACCGTGGGCGTCGAGCGGCGGCGCCAGGATCACGGAGGCGTGCGCGCCGTTGCCGCGCAGCGTGACGTTCGCCCTATCGATGCGGACCGAC
>VGTG01000195.1 GCA_016874795.1 Deltaproteobacteria bacterium
CGCGGAATCCGCGGCTGCGGCTTCCGGCGGAGCTGATCCGCGACAACGCGCTCGCGATCGCGGGAATGCTGTCGCCGAAGATGGGCGGCCCCTCGGTCTACCCGCCGCAGCCGGACGGCATCTGGAAGCTCACCGGCACCTTCCAGCCTTCGTACACGCTTTCGCAGGGCGAGGATCGGTATCGGCGCGGCGTCTACACCATCTGGCGGCGGTCGTCGCCGTATCCGAGCTTCGTGAACTTCGATGCGAAGGACAGGACGGCTTGCGTCCTGAAGCGCTCGCGGACGAACACGCCGCTGCAAGCGCTGACGCTCTTGAACGACGAGGTGTACGTCGAGGCGGCTCTCGGGCTGGCGGGGCGAATTCTGAAGGAGGTACCGGACGGCGATTCTGCGGAGCGAGCGCGGCACGGCTTCCGCCTCGCGGTCGGACGGGAGCCGACGCCGGAGGAGCGGGCGGCGCTCGAGCAGCTCCTCGTGGCCCAGGAAGCGCGGATCCGCGATCGAGAGTCGATCGCCGCGGAGTTGTTCGCGAGCGTCCCCGGTTGGGAGCCTGCGCCGGACGTGGATCCCGCGGAGCTCGCGGCGTGGTACTTCGTGGGGAGCGCCCTTCTCAACCTGGACGAGACGATCACGCGCGGGTAGCCTCGCCTGACCGAAGCCGCATGCACCTCAATCTCCTTTTTGCGGCCTGGCGCGGGCCGGTCGGGCGAACGTCGATCGCAGCGGTCGTTTTCCTGACGGCGCTGGCCGCGCTCGCGACCGCGTGCTCGCGCGCCGAGCCTCCGCCCGCGGAGCCGGAGGCGACGCCGTTTTCGTCCCCCTCCGCCGCGGCCGCGAAGAAGCCCGAGCTTCCGAACATCGTCCTGATCAGCGTCGACACGCTCCGCCGCGATCACATGTCCGTGTACGGGTACGAGCGGGAGACGACTCCGGAGCTCGCGAAGCTCGCCGGCGACGGCGCGCGCTTCGACACCGCGTACGCGCACACGGCGACGACGGGTCCGTCGCACGCGACGATGCTCACGGCGCGTCTCCCGATCGGCCACGGCATCGACCGGAACGGCGTGGCGCTGCGAAAGGACGTCCGGACGCTGCCCGAGATCCTGAAGGCCGAGGGCTATCAGACCGCCGCGTTCATCAGCAGCTACGTCCTTCTCGGCAAGTTCGGCTACGAGCGCGGCTTCGAGGAGTACGACATCGAGCTCGACCAGGATCCGGGCGACCGCGAGCTCACCGGCTGCGCCGAGGGAAAGCTCGAGCGCTGTGCGGATCAGACGGTCGACGCCGTCGCAGGCTGGCTCGAGAAGGACCGTGATCCGAACCGTCCTCTCTTCCTCTTCATCCACCTCTTCGATCCGCACTCGGGATACTTTGCGCCTGCGGCGTTCCGGGAGAAGTTCGCCGGAGGAGCCGAGGGGACGGCGGAAGCCGACGGCGAGCACGGCGAGCGAGACGAAGCACGCGAGAAGAAGCGAGAGCAGAGGAGAGAGAAGCGCCAGGCCAAGCGGGAAGCTCTCGCGAAGCAGCAAGCGCAAGCGCCGCAGCCGGGCGCGTCGGTGCCGACGGACGAGAAGCCGAAGCGCAAGCGCACGACGGCGGAGAGGCTCGCGAAGCTCAAGAAGGGCGGGCTCGCGCGCATGAAGTCGATGCCCGAGCAGTACGACGCGGAGATCGCGTTCGCCGACCACGAGCTCGGCAGGCTTCTCCGCGTCTTCGACGAGAACGGCCTTCGCTCCGACACGATCGTGATGATGACCGCCGACCACGGCGAGGCTCTCGGGGCGCACGGCGTGCTGACGCACGGCTACGTGCTCTTCGAAGAGGTTCTGCGCGTGCCGCTCCTCGTCCGTTATCCGGAGAAGATCGAGCCCGGGATCGTGATCGAGGAGCCCGTCGGGCTCTTCGACGTGATGCCGACGTTGCTCGATCTCGCCGGTCTCGAAAACGATCCTCGCGACGCGGAGGCGCCGCCGCTCGGCGGACGGAGCCTCGCGGGCGCGCTCCTCGGACGCGATGCGCTCGACGCGGAGCGCCCGATCTACCTGCAGCGCCGCCACTACGCGACGGAGAAGGTCCTCGGCCGCCGCGTGAAGGGCGACGCCTTCGGGGTTCGCGTCGGACGGTGGAAGTACGTCGAATCCGAGGGCGACGGGACGCGCGAGCTCTACGACCTCGAAGCGGATCCGCTCGAAGAGAAGAACCTGATCGAGGAGATGCCCGAGCGCGCCGACGAGATGGCGAAGCAGCTCGCGACCTGGCGCGCCGCGCATGCGGAGAAGGGCGCCGTGGCTCCGCCCCGCCAGGAGGTCTCGGAGGGCGACCGCGAGAAGCTTCGCGCCCTCGGCTACGTCGATTGAACCGGGAACGGAGGAGGACGACTTGACCTCGATCTCGGATCGCTCTCGTACGCTGCGCGGCCGCGCCGCGGTCGTCGGCTTCGCGGAGCTGCCCCCGTCGAAGCAGCCGGGCGACCGGAAACCGCTCGATCTGATCTCGGAGGTCTCCGCGCAGGCGATCGCGGACGCCGGGCTTCGCCCGCAGCAGATCGACGGGATCGTCGTGTGTCCCGCGATGATGCAGTACTCGATGCTCTGGCCCTCGATCGTCGCGGAGCACATCGGGCTCGCGCCGACCTACCTCGAGTTCGTCGATCTCGGCGGCGCGACGTCGTGCGCGATGATCGCGCGCGCCGCCGCCGCCGTCGCCGAAGGACGCTGCGAGACGGTGCTCTGCGTGAACGGGGACACGTGGGACCCGAAGGGCATGTATCTGAAGCCGCCGCCCCTCGTCTCGCCGCTGCGCGACTTCACGTTGCCCTACGGCGCGGCGGGAGCGAACGGCGACTACGCGATGGCCGCACGGCTTCACATGGACCGCTACGGGACGACGTCGCGCCAGCTCGCGAAGATCGCGGCGGACCAGCGGACGAGCGCGCAGCGGAATCCGATCGCGCTCTTCCACGGGCAGCCGCTGACGATCGACGACGTGCTCGCCTCGCCGGTGATCTGCGATCCGCTCCACAAGTACGAGATCGTCCTTCCCTGCAGTGGCGCGGAAGCGGTGGTCGTGACGTCCGAGGACCGCGTGAAGGACCTTCCGCATCCGCCCGCGTGGGTTCTCGGGTTCGGAGAAGCGCTCGAGCCCGATCCGTTCCAGCGGCCCGACTTCCTGGTGACGCCGACGGTCGAGTCCGCGCGCCGCGCCTTCGCGATGGCCGGCGCTTCACCCAAGGACGTGACGCTCGCCGAGATCTACGACTGCTACACGAGCGCCGTGCTGATCGAGCTCGAGGACGCCGGCTTCTGCGCGAAGGGCGAGGGCGGACCGTTCGTCGAAGCGCACGACCTGACGTTCGCCGGAGATTTTCCGCTGAACACGCACGGCGGCATGCTCTCGTTCGGGCAGCCCGGGCTCGGCGGCGGCATGACGCTCGTGGTCGAAGGCGTACGCCAGGTGATGGGACGCGCGGGCGATCGGCAGGTGCGGCGGAACGATCTCGCCTTCGTGCACGGAAACGGCGGCACCTTCACGGAGGAGTGCTCGCTCCTTCTCGGGAGGGACCGATGAGCACGCCGGCGTTCCCGCGCCCTCTACCGCGGGTCGAAGGTGACGCGGCGCCGTTCTGGAAGGCGGTCGCTGCGCACCGGATCGAGCTTCCGCGCTGCACCGCGTGCGGCACGCTGATCTTCTATCCTCGGACCTTCTGCACGCGCTGCCACTCGCGTGAGGTGCGCTGGGAGGAGATCTCCGGCGCCGGGCGCGTGTATACGTTCAGCGTCGTGCACCGGGCGACGCATCCGTGGTTCATGGACAAGACGCCGTACGTGTATGCGATCGTCGAGCTCGAGGCGGGCGTGCGCTTGCCGACGATGCTGGTCGGGTGCGCGACGGAGGACGTCTCCGTCGGAATGCCCGTCGAACCCGTGTTCGAGCGGGCTTCCGACGACGTCGTCCTTCTGCACTTCCGGCCGCGCTCGGCCTGAGGGCTCCTCTCAGTTCATCTGGACGCGCCAGCCGAGCTTGACCGGCTTCCAGGAGGCTCTCCCGTGCTCGAGCCCGAGTCTTGCGCGATTGCACGGGCGTCGAGCGTGCTTGCTCTCGGTCGGGTCGTGTGTCGAAGGTGTGGCCGATGGGCACGACCTACCACCGGGGCGAATTCGTCGACGATCGTGACGCCCTCCTCAGCATCCGCTCCAAGGCGCTGAACTACGGGCTCGGATGCTTCGCCGGGATCCGGGCGTACTGGAGCGAGAAGGAGAGCCAGCTCTTCGTCTTCCGGCTGCGCGATCACGTCGAGCGGCTCGTCGACTCCGCCCGCATCCTGGGACTCGAGACGCCGATCGGGCACGACGCGATCGCCGAGGCGATCGTCGAGCTCCTGCGCCGCAACGAGGCGCGCGCCGACCACTACGTCCGCCCGCTGCTCTGGGTCGACTCCGACGAGCTCTCGCCGACTCTGACCGACGTGCCGGTCTCGCTCTCGATCTACTGTCTGCCGCTCGGCAAGTACTTCTCCGGCGAGACGATCCACGCGTGCATCTCGTCGTGGCGCCGCGTTCCGGACAACGCGATCCCGGCGCGCGCGAAGCCGACCGCCGCGTACCTGAACTCCGCTCTCGCGCGCGCCGACGCGAAGCGAAGCGGCTACGACGAGGCGATCCTCCTGACCGAGGACGGCGCCGTCAGCGAAGGCAGCGCGGCGCATCTCTTCCTCGTGCGGCGCGGAGAGCTGATCTCGCCGCCCTCGACCGCGGACAACCTCGAGGGCATCACGCGGCGGAGCCTGATCGAGCTCGCGCGAAGCGCGCCTTTCACGTGGCCATTCGTCGAGCGAAAGGTTGGACGGACGGAGCTCTACACCGCCGACGAGGTGTTCCTGTGCGGCACGGCGGCCGAGGTCACGCCGGTGGCGCGGATCGATCACCGAACGATCGGTACGGGCCGGACCGGCGAGTGGACGCAGTCTATCGCGGCGCGCTTTCGCGAAGTCGCACGCGGCGGCGATGCGGCCTGGTCCCGCTGGCGGACACCGGTGTACCGCTAGCCGGTTCGCCCGCTCGCGCGAGCGCCGAGCCCGCGTCTCCCATTTGACTTCGGCCGAGAGCGGTCCGTAAGCATCCGCTCTGACGGCCATGCCGACGAAGTACGTTCACCAGGGCGATCTCGCGATCCACTACGAGCACACCGGAGGGACGACGCTGCCGGGCGTTCCGCCGCCTCTCGATCGCGGCCACGCGCTCCTCTTCCTCCACGGCGCGGGCGGCACGGGCCGGCTCTGGTCGCGCCAGCTCGCGCACTTCGGCGCGGCGCACAGCCCCGTCGCGATCGATCTGCCCGGTCACGGGCGCTCGAGCGGCCTCCTCGGTCCCGAGTCGACGAGTGAAGCGGCCGCGATCGTCGCCGCGGTTCTCGAGCGGCTCTCGGCACCGCCGGCCGTCGTCGTCGGACACGGGCTCGGCGGAAAGATCGCTCTCCAGCTCGCGCTCGAGCACGCCGCGTGCGTGCGCGCCGTCGTCACGATCGGAACCACGGCGGGCTCCCCGGGGGCGGAAGCGGAGATCGAGGGCCTATCGGAGGTCGTCGCGGGAAGGCGCGGTCAGGCGTTCGACACGCCGTTCTTCGCGGCGACGCCGGACGTCGCCGTGATCCGCGAGCTCTGGGCCGAGATGGTCAAGACCGATCCGCGCGTTCGCCTCGGCGATCTTCGCGCGCACGAGGCCGCGGACCTGCGCCCGCGCTTGAAGGACGTTCGCGTGCCGGCGCTCGTGCTCCACGGCGAAGAGGATCGCTACTGCTCGCGCTCCTGCGCCGAGGAGATGGCGGCCTCGATTCCGGGCGCGCGCCTCGTCCTCGTCCCGGGCGCGGGACACGCGGCGCAGCTCGAGCAGGCGGAGCAGGTGAACCGCGCGATCGAGGAGTGGCTCGCGTGAGCGGCAGCGGCGGCATCGCCGGCATCGCGGTCGCGGGCGTCTACGAGCATCCGCGGCGCTCCGCGCCGGACAAGACCGCGTACCAGATCGCCGCGGAGTCGGCGCGCGGCGCGCTCGAGGACGCGGGCCTCCGGCTCTCCGACGTCGACGGCTACGCGACGTCCGGCGTCGGCCCGATCGGCGTCCTCTCGATGTGCCATCACCTGAACCTCCGCCCCGACTGGATCGACTCGACGGCGATCGGCGGATCGTCGTTCGTCGCGCAGGTACTGAACGCCGCCGCCGCGATCCGCGCGGGTCTCTGCACGACCGTCCTCGTGACGTACGGGAGCACCGCGGCCTCCGATCGCTTCGCGGTCGGAACGGGCGGCGGCAGCGCGGGCGATCCGCCCGACAGCTTCGACGTGCCCTACGGTCCGACGATCGTCGGCGCGTATGGCATGGTCGCGCAGCGTCACATGCACGAGTACGGCACGACGAGCGCGCAGCTCGCCGAGGTCGCGGTGACGATGCGGCGGCATGCGGGGCTCAATCCAGACGCGAAGTATCGCGAGCCGATCACGGCCGACGACGTGCTCGCCTCGCGCGTGATCTCGTCGCCCCTCCATCTCCTCGACTGCTGCGTGATCTCCGACGGTGGCGGCGCGCTCGTGATCACCGCCGAGGAGCGCGCGCGCGATCTCGCGAAGCCGGTCGTCCGCGTTCTCGGCGGCGGCATGGCCGTGCGTCACCCGGGGATCGGCGTGCGCGACATCACCGACATTGCAGCGCGCCAGTCGGGCAAGAAGGCGTTCGAGCGCTCCGGCGTGCGGCACGAGGACGTCGACCTCTGCATGATCTACGACTCGTTCACGATCACGGTCGTCGAGACGCTCGAGAACCTCGGCTTCTGCGAGCTCGGCGAGGGCGGTCCGTTCGTGCAGGGCGGTCGCATCGGTCTCGGCGGCGCGCTGCCGGTGAACCTCGACGGCGGCGGTCTCTCGTCGAACCATCCGGGCATGCGCGGCATCTTCCTCGTGATCGAGGCGACGCGGCAGCTCCGCGGCGAGTGCGGCGCGCGTCAGGTCGAGAACGCGGAGATCGCTCTCTGCCACGGCACCGGCGGCTTCCTCGGGATCCGGCACAGCGGCGCGACGCTGCTCCTCGGGAGGGCGTGAGATGGCCGAGCGTCGCTCCGGAAAGCCGCTCCCGCGCGTCGACGAGGAATCGAAGGGCTACTGGGAGGCGTGTCGTCGCCACGAGCTCCGCATCCAGAAGTGCCTCTCGTGCGGCACGCTCCGCCATCAGCCGCGCGCCGTCTGCACGAACTGTCTCTCGAGCGACGTCGAGTGGCTCCTCTGCTCCGGACGCGGCGAGGTCTACACCTTCACCGTCACCTACCAGAACCAGACGCCCGGCTTCCGCGAGTCGCTCCCCTACGTGCTCGCGTACGTGACGCTCGAGGAAGGCGTGCAGATGCTGACGAACGTCGTCGACTGCCCGCCGGATCAGGTGCGCATCGGCTTGCCCGTCGAGGTGGCGTTCGAGGACGTGACGGACGAGATCGCGATCCCGCGCTTCCGGCCGCGCGGAGGCAGCGGAGGCGGCGGAGGTGGGGGAGGCGGAGCGTGATCCTCGATCTCCACCTCCACTCGGAGCTCTCCGACGACAGCCGCGCTCCGGTCGAGGCGTACCTCAAGATCCTCGCGCGAAAGCGCGCCGAGCGCCCGCTCGACGGGATCGTCCTGACCGAGCACCGGAAGTTCGACCTCGAGGCCGACTACCGCGATCTCGAGGACCGCTACGAGGTCCGCATCCTGCGCGGCGCCGAGGTCGAGAGCGAGTACGGGCACATCCTCGTCTACGGCGTGAACCGCGACATGCTGCGCCGCTTCGACTTCGCCGACGTCCGCCTGCCGGCGCAGGAGGTGATCTCCGAGGTGGAGCGGATGGGCGGGATCGCCGCGCCCTGCCACCCCGGTCGCGTGAACGTCGGCCTCTGCGCGCACTACGAAAAGAAGCCGCCGCTCGAGGGCGTCGTCGCGGTCGAGGCGCTGAACGGCGGCAGCAAGGCCGCCGAGAACGAGCGCGTCGGCGAGCTGATGCAGACCTACGGCTACTTCGGCTTCGGAGGCAGCGACTCGCACCTCGTGAGCTTCATCGGCATCTGCGCGACCGAGTTCGAGGACGAGATCGCCGACGAGCAGGGGCTCGTCGAGGCCTTGAAGGGCGGGCGCTACCGCGCAGTCGACTTTCGCACCCGTGGCTGATCGCCGCGAAGTCGCCGGAGCGCGTCTCCGGACGAGCGCCCCGTGGCTCACGCCATGTCGAGGAACGTCGGATCGATGCCGTTCGGGGCTTCGGGCGAGCGGCGCGCTGGGCACGCCACCAGAACGAGGCTCGCGAAGAGCGCGAGCGCGACGACAACCCCCCACCGGCCCATGCCCGGCCCTTCATACACGAACCTTCGTTCTTCGGCACGGCGAGGGGGCGATTCCGCGGCGACGCCCGAGGATGCTCCACGGAGTCGTACCGTGACGACGGAGCCGAAGGAGCCGAAGGTCCACCGCCATCACGCCCCCTTCTCGGCGGGACGATCGCGGTTCGAGTACCGGCTCCTGATGACGCTCCTCGCCGGCCTGCGTGCGCTTTCGCTCGAGCGCTCGCGCGCGCTGATGGGCGCCATCGTCGGCTCCGGCACGTTCCTGTCGCCGCGGCTGCGTCGCGTCGGACTCGAGAACCTCGCGCGTGCGTTTCCGGAGCGCGATCCCGCCTGGCATCGCGCGACGCTGCACGCGTCCTTCCGGCAGCTCGGCTTCCTCGCGGCCGAGGCCGCGCATTTCGAATCGCTGACGCGCGAGAACATCCGCGACTTCGTCGGCTTCGCGAGCCCCGACGTCGAGACCGCGTGGCGCGAGCGGATGAAGGGCGGTGCTGCGATCATCGCGACCGGCCACTTCGGCAACTGGGAGCTCTTCGCGCAGGCTCAAGGGCTGATGGGCGAGCCGATCCACATCGTGCATCGGCCCCTCCGCAATCCGGAGATCGACGATCTCGTGACGCGGATCCGCGCGCTCGCGGGCACGCGCGTGATCTACAAGCACGCAGCGGCGCGCGGCATCCTGCGCCTGCTCCATCAAGGTGCGCTCGTCGCGATCCCGATCGATCAGCATTCGCCCGGCGCGACGGGCGCACCCGTTCCGTTCTTCGGGCATCTCGCCCGCACGACGATGGGCCCCGCGCGTCTCTCGCAGCTCACGGGCGCGCCGATCCAGGTCGCGGTCCTGGCACGGATCGGCGAGACCGCGCGGCACGAGATCCTCGTCAAGCCGCCGCACGAGCCGCCGCCCCGCGGGAAGGATCCGACGGTCCTCCTCGACACGATGGCGCGCGTCTCCCTCGACTTCGAGGCGATCGTGCGTGAGCAGCCGGAGCAGTGGCTCTGGATGCACCGCCGTTGGCGTCCGTGAGGCCCGCAGCACTTGCGCCTCGCTGCAGAGGTGGCCATAAGGAGCCGTCATGGCCGTGAAGGGCCGTTCGGGGCGGGACGTTTCGAGCGGGAGAACGATCGCCGGCGTGGGGGAGCTGCAGAAGGCGCTCGCCGCAGCCCGGCGCAAGCTCGAAAGCGCCGAGGCGCGGAAGGCGCGCGCCGTCAACCGCGCGACCGCCGAGCTGCGGAGCGAGAACGACATGCTCGAGGCGCAGCTCACCCGAGTCGTGCAGGAGATCGGGCAGCTTCGCTTCGTCGTCGATCGCGTGACCCAGCTCGAGCGCGAGGTGCGCGTGAAGGACCTCCGGATCGGCCAGCTCGAGGCCGAGGTCGAGCGTCTCCAGGCGGCTCTCGCGAGCGCGCGCCCGACCGCGACGGCGCCCGCGCTCGATTCGCGGGCCGCGCGGGGCCTCGGATCGAGGCCGCGGTCCCGCGCGAAGTCTGCGGGAAGCTGAGCCCGAGGCCGGCCGCGGTCGCCCGGGCGGACGCCAGGGCACGGCTCGGAATCGTGCGGCGGCGCCGGTCCTCGCGGGTTTGTGGCCGCGCGGAGGCCGATTCTTCGCGGCCGGCGCTCGTCCGTCTGGAGCCCTGCTTGCTCCGAGCGGACCCCGGACGTCTCGCAGGAATCCTCCTCCCGAGCCGGGCGCGCGGCGCTGCCCGGCATGGTTTGCCTCGACCCAGCCAAAG
>VGTG01000196.1 GCA_016874795.1 Deltaproteobacteria bacterium
AACGCGGTCCGCATCGCCCACCGTGAGATTCGCCTTCGGCCTCCCCGTCCGCATGCTCTACCTCCTGTAGAGCAAGACGACGGGGCCTGTCGATTTATTCGACTTTCTTCAGAGACGGGACACTAGCTAGAGGCCGATGCCGCACCAACGCGGCGAGAAAGCCTCGCTCCACGAGGTCCCGCGAGGAGCGCGGCTCCGGAAGTTCCGCTACACCGCAACCCGCGATGCGCGTACTCGTCACCGGCGGCACCGGCTTCACCGGGTCGCACACCGTGCGCGCCCTCCTCGAAGCCGGACACCGCGTGCGCCTCCTCGTCCGCGATCGGGCGAAGCTCGAACGTGTGTTCGGTCCCGGGTCCGCGGCGGCGGAGGACCACGTCGTCGGTGACGTCACGCGACGAGAGGACGTGCAGCGGGCGATGGAAGGGTGCGACGCGGTCGCGCACATGGCCGCGGTCGTCGACCTCCGCGCCTCGAACGCCGCCTATGTCCTCCACACGAACCGCGCGGGCGTCGAGAACGTGATCGACGGCGCCGTCGCCGCCGGCATCGAGTCGATCCTCTACGTGTCGAGCCTCGGCGCCTTCTTCCGACCCGGCGCGCCGCCGCTCACGCCCGACGAGCCGATCCTCACCAAAGGCAGCGCCTACGCGCGCTCGAAGGCGGAAGGCGAGCGGCACGTCCGCGCGTTCCAGGACCGCGGTGTACCGATCCGCATCTCCTACCCCGCGGGTGTCGTCGGCCCCGACGATCCCGGTATGAGCGAGACGAACGAGGCGGTGCTCGCGTGGACGGGGACGATGGGGATCGACACGTCGAGCGGCATCCAGCTCCTCGACGTTCGTGACCTCGCGCGGCTGCACGTCAAGCTCCTCGCGCTGCCGCCACGCCCCTGCCGCTACGTCGCGGCGGGCGAGCTGATCCCCTGGTCGAGGTTCGCGGATCTCCTCGAATCCGTCACCGGCGTACGGCCGCGCGTCGTCCCGATCCCCGGTCCCGCGCTGCGCGGTCTCGGCCTCCTCGGCGACTGGGTGAAGCGCGTTTGGGACTTCCCCTACCCGATCACCTACGAGTCGATGTCGATGGCGACGCAGTGGCCCGGCGCGGACGCTTCACGCACCGTGCGCGAGCTCGGCATCACGTTCCGGCCGGCGGCGGAGAGCCTCCGCGATACGCTTCGCTGGATGTACGAGGCCGGGCATCTCTCGGCGCAGCAGGTCGGTCGCCTCGCGACGTCGGCTCCATAGCGCCTCTCGTTTCCGAGGCGCTCGGCGACTCCTCGACGCGCAGGACGAAGAAGATCTCGCCCGGTCGGACCCGGGACACCCACGCGGCATCCTGGAAGAGGCTGCTCCGCGAGCGCGGCTCGAGGAGCAGCGGGATGATCCGCCGCGCGGGCTGTCGCAGGGGGACCCAGAGCGCCCCGGTCGGCAGCGTCAAGCTCTCCGTTCGATCCTCGAGCTCGTAGTCCGTGTAGCCCCAGCCGTGGCGGGCATGGCGCGGCGTACTCGAGCGCACCTCGCGGAGGGTCGCGACCGTCGGCGTCGGCTGCGTCAGGCGCTGGTACGCGATGTGGTGGCGGTCGAGGATCTCCGCGACGTCGTCGTGGTGCCCGGTCACGACGTACGCGCGCGGCAGCACGACCGGCTCCGAAGCGACAACGGTCGTGTGACGCGCGAACGTCCGCTGCTCGACTGCGTCCGTGTCGATGCGACGCAGCGGTACCGTCACGGTCGGCGCCGCCGTATCGAGCGCGTACGCCGTAACGAGGTAGAGCGGCGGCTCGCGCACGTCCTGCCACGCGCCGCGCGCCCGCTTCGTCGTCGCGCGGATGTCGCCCTCGTGCGCGGCGGAGACGTCGAGAATCGCCTGGATCGTCAGCCGCTGCTTCCGCACCCGCTCCTGCAGGTTGCGGTACGTCGGATAGGTCGGCCCCAGCGGATCGAGACGGTTCTCGATCAGGAACGTGACGACGCCGAGCATCCCCGCCTTGTTGCGCAGATTTTTCATCGAGAGGCCGCCGTTCGTGATCGGCTGCGCGACGTCGGTGATCTCGCCCGTGTAGCGCTGCGCGCGAAGCCCGCTCTCGTTCACGCGCGAGAGGATCTCGGGCAGGAGCACCGCGCTCGAGAGCTCCGCGATGCCGCGGTCGACGTTCGGGTGGTTCGCGTACTCGAGCTGCGCCTCGAAGTCCGTCATCCAGCCTTGCGCGCCGAGGGACTTCTTCTTCAGAATCGCCGACTCGTGCACGTCGATCAGGACGTCGGGCTGCCAGCGATACAGCGCGTCCTCGACGACGCGCGCCTCGGGCTCGGAGAGCGTCGTGTAGTTCGTGCTGAGGTTGACGCCGTTCCCGTTGACACGCTTGCGCGCGTCCCGCCCGTCCGGATTCCCGTCGGGAATCAGGATGTAGTTCGTGCGATCGAGCGTTCCTTGCGGAACGCCGACGATCAGGTCGCGCGCGAGCGCCTGGATCGCCTCCGTCCCCGAGGGCTCCGTCCCGTGCTGCGACCCGAGGATCATGATCGTCAGCGGACGCGAGCCGCGGGTCGCCTCGAACGAAGCCAGATCCTTCGACAGGAGCAGCGCTCGAATCGGCTTCCCTTGCGAGGAGTGGCCGAGCGTCCGCACTTCGGCGAACTTGGAGCGCCTCGCGAGCTCGTCGACGAACGCGCCGACCTCCGTGGACGTGCTCGGACGGTCCCAGCCGCGCGCCTCGATGCCACTCTCGAGCGTCTCGACGTCCGCTTCGTGGCGCGCCGCACAGCCGGCCGTCAGAAGGAGGACGGTCATCGCCACACTCCCCGCGGCGCGAGCACACCTTGCGATCCCATGTCGCCCCACGGCCAGCCTTCGCACTTCCCGAAACCCGCGGATCAGGCGCCGGGCGCGCCCTTCACGATCCGACCGGCGAGGTTGCCGCCCTCGACGAGGTAGTCGCAGCCGGTGCAGGAAGCGCTCTCGTCGGACGCGAGAAAGAGGATCATGTTCGCGACGTCCTGCAGGAGATCGTCGATCGTGCGCTTCCGCTGCGTCCGGAGGTTCGGCTGCATGTGCGGCAGGACGGTCGCCGCGTCGACTCCCTCGGGCATGTAGGGCTGCACCATCTGCGGGCTGCCGGCTTCGGGACAGACCGTGTTGACGCGGATCCCGAACCGCCCGAGCTCGAGCGCCGCGACGCGCGTGATGCCGCGCACCGCCCACTTCGTGGAGGCGTAGGCGACGATGCCCGTCTGGCCGCGCATCGCGTCGATCGACGCGACGTTGACGATCGATCCCCTTCCGCGCGCCTTCATCGGCTCGAGCACCGAGCGGATTCCGAGGAACGGCCCGAGCTGGTTCACGCGCATCAGCCGCTCGAAGTCGGCGACGCCGGTCTCCGCGATGGCCGACATGTGCAGGAGCGCCGCATTGTTGACGAGCACGTCGACGCCGCCGAACCGCTCGACGACCTCGGCGACGCCGCGCTGCCACGCTTCCTCGGAGCCGACGTCGAGAGCGAGCGGCATCGTCGCCGCACCGAGCTCGCTCGCCAGCGAGCGCACCGCGTCCTCGCGGACGTCGGCGAGCGCCACCTGCCCGCCTTCACGAGCGAACAGGCGAGCGGTCTTCTCCCCGGTTCCCCGTCCGGCACCCGTGACGATCGCGACCTTTCCCTCGAGCCTGCCCATGCGTACCGCTCACTTTGCCTTGAGAAGACGCAGGAGCCCTTCCTGCGTGCACGAGGCGACGACCTGCCCCTCGCGCGTGAAGAACGTCCCGCGTGCGAAGCCACGCGAGCCCGAGGTGACGACGCACTCCTGATTGAACAGGAGCCAGTCGTCGATGCGAAACCGGCGGTGGAACCACATCGCGTGATCGAGCGAAGCGGAGTGCAGCGCGCCCGACGTCACCGAGATCTTGTGCGCCTTCATCGTCGTCCCGCCGAGCGTCATGTCGGAAGCGTACGCGAGCACCGCCTGGTGCAAGCCGGGATCGTCCGGAAGACGATCGTGCGTCCGCATCCAGCTCCGGAAGCGGGGCGAGACGCTGCCGGCATCGAAAAAGCGCATCCCGCCGACGGTGCGGACCTCGACCGGCGGGTCGAAGAGCATGTCGCCCTCGGGCGGCGCGAAGCCGAGACGCTCGACGCCGCTTCGCATCTCTTCCTGGTAGGGGACGCCCTCGGGCTCGAGGGGCCCCGGCGGCGGCTCCATCTGATACTCGAGCCCTTCGGCTTCCGTCTGGAACGAGACGGACATGCTCAGGATCGCCTCGCCGTTCTGGATCGCGACGACGCGACGGGTGGTGAAGCTCTTCCCGTCGCGGATCCGGTCGACGTCGAAGATCGTCGGCACCTTCGGGTCGCCGGGGCGGAGGAAGTACGCGTGCAGCGAGTGCGCGCGACGTCCCTCGACCGTGCGCAGCGCCGCGACGAGGCCCTGCGCGAGCACCTGCCCGCCGAAGAGCCGGGGGCGCGACGACGGCGGGTTGTGGCCGCGAAAGAGATCGCGATCGATGCGCTCGAGATCGAGAAGCTCGAGCAGGCGCGCGGCGGTGCTCATGCGACTCAGATCACCTCGCTCGACTGCAGCTCGGCGATCCGGTCCCAGGTATACCCGAGCTCGTCGATCAGGACCTGCTCCGTGTGCTGGCCGAACTGCGGCGCGGGCCCGCCGATCGCGCCCTTCGTGCGCGAGAAGCCGACCGGCACGTTCAGCATCTCGAGCCGGCCGAGGCTCGGGTGGTCGACGGCCGCGATCAGGTCGTTCGCGCGCATCTGCGGATCCGTGCCGAGGTCGGACACCGAGTTGACGACGCTCCAGATGAAGTCGCCGCCGTCGTCGAGGCGCTTCGCCCACTCGTCGCGCGGGCGCGTCGCGAAGATCTCGTCGAGGAGCTGGATCGTCTCGACCGCGTTCTTCCCGCGCGCCGCCATCGTCGCGAACTTCGGGTCGTCCGCCAGCTCCGGGCGATCGAGGACGCGAACGAAGTCCTTCCACCAGCGGTCCGCCTGCGCCATCGCGAAGGCGATCCACTTCCCGTCCGCGCAGCGATAGTGGTTCCAGAGCGGATTGCCCGTCGCACGTCGCGAGAAGCGCGGCATCTCGCCGCCGAACATCAGCCGCGAAGCGACGGAGAGCCCCTGCAGCCAGCTCATCGCGCCGAGGAGCGAGACGTCGACCTCCTGCCCTTCCCCGCTCCGCTCGCGCTCGAACAGCGCCGTCATGATGCCGAAGACGAGCATCGTCCCCGCCATCTGGTCGGCGATCGCGCCCTGCACCGCCTGCGGCGGGTCGTTCGGCTCGCCGACGGAGTTCATGATCCCGGAGCGCGCGAGCCCGAGGTAGTCCATGCACGGACGCTCCGCGTCCGGCCCGCGCCGTCCGAAGCCGCTGCCGCTCGCGTAGATCAAGCGTGGGTTCTTCGCGCGGAGCGTCGCCGCGTCGAGACCCATCCGCTCGGCCGCTCCGGGGCGGAAGTTCTGCACGAACACGTCGGCGCGCTCCGCGAGCGCGTACACGATGTCGCGCGCCTCGGGCTTCTTCAGATCGAGCGCGATGCTCCGCTTCCCGCGGTTGTGCGCCTCGAAGTAGAAGTTCGGGAGCTTCGTCATGTCGAGGCCGGCGGCGCTCAGCACGCCGCGGCCGGGATCGCCGCCGACGCGCTCCTCGATCTTGATGACGTCGGCGCCGAGGTCGGCGAGCACCATCGAGGCGACCGGCCCTTGCTGCCAGATCGTCCAGTCGAGCACGCGGATTCCGTCGAGTGGTCGGGCCATCGCTTCCTCCTCAGAGTCTCTGCTCTACGTGCCTGCGTGGTGCCGCCGCAAGCCCGGTGCTCTCCGCGCACCATCGCGCGATCTACCGCCTGCGCGAGCGCTAGACGCGACCGGCGACTCGACCGGTTCTACTTGATCGCACCGCCGAGGCGACGCACCACGGGCGTCTCCTCGTCCGCGCACTCCCCGACCACGAGCTCGAGGAGCAAATCCGTCGTCTCGTTCAGGCGGCGCGCCACCTCGCGTCCGAGGTTCATCTGGAGGAGCGTGAACTGCTCGAGATCCCGCTTGTAGAGCTCGTAGAGCGCGCGGTTCCGGAGGCGCACGGCGCGGCAGTCGGTGACGGCGCGGACGCCGGCGCTTCGCGGCGAGATCGCGAGGAGCGCCATCTCGCCGAAGCACGCGCCCGGCTCGAACGTCGCGAGCACGCAGTCGCGTCCGCCGCGCGTCTTGATCACCGCCGCTCGCCCCTCGACGAGCACGAAGACGCAGTCTCCGAGGTCCTTCTCGCGGAAGAAGTACTCGCCCGCCGAGGCCGCCACGGGCTCGAGCCGCTCGTGCAGGAACTCGAGCGTCTCCTTCGAGAGAGCGCCGAAGATCGAGATGCGGGCGAGGACCTCGGGTCGGTCGGCCACGACGGCGCGAGCATATGCCCATTCCGCCCTCGCGAACCAGCTCGCCCGTCGAGCACCCGGCCGGACGGGGCAAGCTGTGGTAGGTTCGTCGCGATGTTTCGCCTCGCCCGACGTGGGGCCGCGGTGGTGCTCGCTCTCGGGCTCGTGCTCGCGGGCGCGCCTTCCGCGGCGACCTCGTCGTACCAGGTGCACTACCGCGTCGAGCTCGTTCCCGCAGACGGTCTCGCGCGCGTCGCGATCACGATCGACGGGGCGGCGCGCCCGGACGCACTCCTGATCCGCGCGGACCCCGACCGCTACCGCGGCTTCGCCGGCGACGGCGAGGTCACGCGGAACGGCGAGCAGGTCGTCTGGAAGATCCCGCCGAGCGGAGGGCAGCTCCGCTACGACGTCCGCGTCGAGCACCGCCGGGCGAAAAAGAAGGGGCTCGACGCGGAGATCACCGATCGCTGGGCCCTCTTCCGCGGCGAGGACCTCTTCCCACCGACCGCGACGGACGGTCCGGAGAACGAGGCCGTCGCCGACCTGGAGCTGGTCGTGCCCGATGGATGGTCGCTGATCACGCCGTATCCGCGTCGCAAGAGCGGCCTCTTCGAGATCGAGCAGCCACACCGCTTCCACGACCGCCCGACGGGCTGGATGCTCGCGGGCCATCTCGCGATCACGCGGGAGACGATCGCCGGCGTGAAGGTCGCGATCGCCAATCCCGTCGGGCACGACCTCCATCGCCTCGACATCCTGGCTCTCCTCCGCTGGACCCTGGCGGAGCTCGTCCAGGTGCTGCCGAACCACGGCGATCGCTTCGCGATCGTCGGAGCGGCGGATCCGATGTGGCGGGGCGGCCTCTCCGGTCCCTTCTCGCTCTATCTGCACGCCGACCGTCCGCTGATCGACCGCGACGGGACGAGCCCGATCCTGCACGAGATGATGCACGCGTTCATGCACGCCCGCGCGGGAGCGGACGGCGACTGGATCGTCGAGGGCCTCGCCGAGTACTACTCGCTCGCGTTCCTCCGGCGCTCGAACACCTTCACCCAGCGCCGCTACGAGCGGTCACTCGACAAGCTGGCGAAGAAGGGCAAGAGCGCGCCGGATCTGCTCGTGCCGCGAGCGAACGCGGCGGTCGCGGCGCGCGGCGCGGTCGTGCTCGCCGCGCTCGACGCGCGGATCCGGAAGGAGACGGACGGCGACAAGAGCCTCGACGACGTCGTCCGCGCCCTCGAGAAGGACCGCGCCGCGGTGACGACGGCGCGCTTCCGCGAGATCGCGGAGAGCGTCGCCGGCGTGAGCCTCGCGGAGTTCTTCCAGGAGTACGTCGGACGTTAGGGTAATCGAGCTCTGGGCGACGGACGGCACCGATGAAGGCATGCGCCTCGTGCGGAACGTCGCGCCGGGTGGCCTCGACGCCGCAGACGAACCCTTCGAGAGCCTCGAGGGACCGGTCACCGTTTCTCTCGGCGCGGTCGGCGAAGCGCCGATCGACTGGACGAGCGTCTCGTGCCGCGCTTCGAAGCAAGGCTCACCTGCGGCGACGAGTAGGCTTGCCGACGCGCGCCCGTCTGGACACGCCGCCGTGTAGGTGATGGAGGTCGCGCATGGAGCGGATCAACACCGTCACCGGAACGTGCACACCGGACGAGCTCGGGCGCACGCTCGTCCACGAGCACCTGATGGTCGGCTACCCCGGCTGGCAGATGGACGCGCTCGCGCCGGGCTTCCGGCGCGACGAGGCGAAGGCGCGCGCGGTCGAGACGATGCACCGCTTGCAGAGCCACGGCGTGAAGACGTTCCTCGATCCCTGCCCGATGGACCTCGGACGCGACGTCGAGCTCATGGCGGACGTCGCACAGGCCTCCGGCATGCGCGTCATCTGCACGACGGGCGCGTACTTCGAGGAGCAGGGGCAAACGTACACGTTCCGTCATCTGCCCGTCGACGACATCGCCGCGATCTACGAGAAGGAGATCGTCGACGGCATCGGCGAGACCGGCATCCGCGCGGGGCTCATCAAGATCGCGACCGGCGCACATCGGGTGAGCGACTACGAGCGGAAGCTGCTCCAAGCGGCCGGACGCGCCGCCGTCCGCTGCGACGTCCCGCTGATCTCGCACACGCAGGAGGGCACTTGCGGCCCCGATCAGGTCGAGATCCTGGCAGCCGAGGGCGTTCCCGCGCACCGGCTCCTCGTCGGACACTCGGACGGCATCGACGATCCCGCGTACCACCGCGAGATCGTCGGCAAGGGAGCGTACATCGGGTTCGACCGCCTCGGCATCGAGCTGATCCTGCCGGACGACGTGCGCGTCAAGAACATCGCGAGCCTCGTGCGCGACGGCCACGGACGGCACGTCTGCCTCTCGCACGATTCGGTCTGCAACTGGCTCGGCCGGCCGATCCTCGGACCGGGCGTCATCGTCGATCCCGCGCAGATCGCGCAAGCCCTGCCGAACTGGACACCGACGCACCTCTTCGAGCGCGTGTTCCCGAAGCTGCGCGAGGCCGGCGTTCCCGAAGAGGCGATCACCGCAATGACGGACGAGAACCCGGCGCGCTGGTTGCGCGGGGCGGAAGCTCCCTAGTCAGAATGGAACGACCGGCTCCCTTTCGTATGTGGCTCTGCGCCACGGTTTCATCCGAATCCGCAGCGTAACCCACGAGCTGCGAACTCGGAGCCGGTCGTTCCATTCTGACTAGCCTGCTCACGTCCGGGAGCTTGCCCAGCGCGCTTCCGGTATACCCTTCGCATGGCGAGGGATCTCGGCGTCGACACCGCCGTCACGCGTCTCAAGGTCGCACCAGGCTGGTACACCGCCGAGCTGCCGCCGGACTGGAACTTCCGTACGCCCGCGGGCGGCGTCCTGATGACGATCGCGATGCGCGCGATGCAGGAGGAGCTCGACGATCCGGACCTCCGGCCGATCTCCGCGAACACGCACTTCTGCTCGCCGGTGCCCGCCGGGCCGCTCGAGGTCCGCGTCGAGATCCTGCGCCACGGCAACGTCGCGGCGCAGATGCGCGCGCAGCTCTCCTCGACGACGATGCCGGGCCCCGGGCTCGGGGTCAGCGCGACGTTCGGGCGCCTGCGCGAGGGATTCGACCTGATCGATCTCGAGCCGCCGGACGTGCCCCCTCCCGAGGACTCGATCGACATCCAGGAGCAGGCCGAGGTCGCGAACGCGGGGCAGCCCGCGTTCTTCAAGAACCTCGACGCGCGGCTCGCGCTCGGCAACCCCTGGTGGACGAGCGGCTGGGAGGCCGGGCCGGCTCGTCTGGTGCGCTGGTTCCGGTACATCCACCCGCAGCGTCTGCCGGACGGACGGCTCGATCCGCTCGCGCTCCCGCCGATCGCGGACACGATGCCGCCGGCGCTGATCCAGAAGCTCGGGCCGGTGCATCCGCCGTTCCACGCCCCGAGCCTCGACTTGACGCTGCACTTCCTCGAGGACACCTCTTCGCAGTGGCTCCTGACGCACGTCCACGCGATCCGCGCGCGTGCCGGCTACGCCACGGCGAACGTCGAGATCTGGGACGACGGGGGGCGGCTTCTCGCGACCGGGACGCAGATGATGATCCTCCGCCGCGTCCTAGGCTGAAGTTCCCGCGCCTCCCAGCCCCCCT
>VGTG01000197.1 GCA_016874795.1 Deltaproteobacteria bacterium
TGAGAGACGTGTGCCGTCCCGCCGCGGCGCCCTGGCGCACGCCATTCCAGTCGTAGATCGCCTGCTTGCCGCCGACGTCGATCGCCGCACGGCACGCCGGATCCTGATGGTTCTCGATGCTGCCGTCGAAGGCGCAGCGATGAATGCGGCTCTCGGGAACGATCATCGTCCCGTGCGCGTGTACCGAAGACGATCCGCCGAGAACGCTTCCAACGACGAGGCCGAGCACGACCCCTACGTTGATCATCGAGCTTCGCATCGCTGACCCTCCTGCCTCCCGACCGCGTCTCGACTTCGACGCGAAGCCGCGAGCGATCATTCGACGGGGGATCGAGCTATCTGTCAATGCGGATTTGGCGGCGCGCCGCCGCCGAGCGCCTGCTGCCTCTGCTGCTCCATGATCTGCTTCATCAGGCTCTCGCGCACTTCGGGGGGAAGGTTCTGCAGCTGCGCGGGGTCGATCCCACCGAGGCCTCCCGGCGCGCCGGGCGGAGGCTCCTGATACTCGAACGTCGAGAGCCCGCCCGTCAGCGAATCGCGCGTGAAGTCCGCGATGAGATACGTCTCGCCGTCGACGTTGCCGCGCACGAAGACGAACGGGACCTCGTTCTGCTTTGTGTCCGCGCCGAAGGTCATCGTCGAGGAAGCGCCGTCCTTCGTCGTCACCGTGACCGTGCCGCTCGCCTTCTCGAGCCCGGCCGCGCTCGCGTCGGCGGCGTTGGAAGCAGGGGCGACCGAAGCGGCACGCGTCGAGCGCACCGTCGCGATCCTCTGCGTCACACGGTTCGGATCGAGCCGGAAGCCCTCCGGCTCCTTCTCGGACGACTTCGCGATCCGCCAGCTCGACGGATCCTCGTCGCGCTCGAAGCGGATCGAGTCCTTGCCGCTCACGATGTCGAGCGCGACGACGTCGGCCGGCGTGAAGCTCATCAGCGTCAGGTCGCGCAGGTCGGACGGACCTTTCCGAAGCGCCTTGCCCGTCGACGGCGACACCGTCACGACCTCGTTCCAGCCGTCCGCGCGCGCGTAGACGTGCTTGTTTTCGTCCTCACCGCCGAGCCGCAGCGTCTGCCGCTTCCCGTCCTTTCCGACGAGCGTGAACGCGTCGGTGGCCCCACCGAGGCCGGTCTTCTCGTCGCCCGGATCGGCGTCGAGCACCTCGCCCGCGCTCGCGAAGATCGCCTGATTCGCGACGACCTTCGCCTGCGCCGGATCGAAGCGGAATCCAGCCGGAAGAACGGACGGGTCCTCGATCGCCCAGTCCTGCTCCTTCCGCACGAGGGCGTAGGTCGTGCCGTCGGCGAGCGCGATCTCGATCTTCTCGACGTCCTCCGGCTTCACGTCGAAGAGCTTCTTCTCGTACCAGGCGTCGCGGACGAACTCGCTCGGATACACGCCGCGCACGGCGAACACGTCGTCGCCGACGCGGATGTGCGTCCCGCCGCGCGCCGACTTCCCGACGACGAACTCCGCGAGCTCGCGGTCGCCCGCCGCGGCGACGACGGTCGTCCCCTTCGCGTCGTCGACCTCGAGCTCCGCGAAACGCTCGGGATTCCGCGTGACGACCGTCGACGACTGGATCTTCGGCACGGCAACGAGGAGCCGCTGGATCGCGGCGCGATCCGCGCGCTTGCCGTCCGCGAGCTTCCAGAGGTCGCCCTCCTTCTTCAGCTCGACGCCCTTCTCGCCCTTCGTCTCGATGCGGGTGACGTCGTCGACCTCGATGGTCGCGAAGGACAGTCGCTCCATCCCCCGCTCGGGCTTCTCGCGCAGCACGGCGAGCGCTCCTACGAGAAGCGCCACGAAGACGACGACCGCGATCAACGTGCTCTTGTTCATCTCGGACTTCCCGGATCCGGAGCCAGCTCAGACGTGGACGAGAGCGCGCCGGCGCTCGCGCATCCGCCAGCGCACGACGCCGAAGGCGACGAGCAGGAGCGGCACCCCGAGCACGTTCACCCAGCGGATGGTGGTCTTCTGCCGCTCGTCGAGCTCGACGAGAGGAGCCGCATCGAGCCCGCGCGTGCGCACCGCGAGAAGCGCGTCGTCGAGAAGGAGCCAGTCGAGGAGGTTCAGGACGAGCGCGCGGTTCCCCGCGGAGAGGAACTGGTCGCCGACGAACGAGGACCCGCCGACGACGGCGATCCGCCCCTCGGCCGGCTGCTTGCCCTCCTCCACCGAGTCGGGGAAATGCGGCGGGAGCTTCCCCGAGAGGGCGACGACGAGGTTTCGCGCCCCGGCTTCGTCGGCGCTCGCCGTCCACTGCTGCATCGGGTTCAGATCGTAGGGCTTCTGCTGCACCCAGCTCTTCGGCGAGCTCTTCACGATCACGTCCGCGTCGACCGGGCCTTCCGCCGGAACGTTCACCTCGAGCGGGCTCATGAACGGAAAGACGACGTCGGAGATGCCGCGCGTCAGCGGATGGTCCGCCGAGAGGCTCTTCGGCTGCGGGATGAACGGATACTGCACCGGCTGCATGATCCGCATGAAGCCGCGCTGCTGCGCGACGCTGATCGTCGCGGACTCCGCGTCGATCACGAGGCCGGGCTCGATCTTGACGCCGTAGCCCGCGATCAGGTCGGTCAGGCCGTGATCGACGTCCTCGCTCGTGAGCTTGCTGAAGTCCGCCTTCATCACGTCGAGGAGGAACGCGGCCGATTTCCCGGAGGCGATGAAACGGTCGAGCTTCTTCTGCTCGTCCTCGGAGAGCGGCGTGCGCGGGCCGATCACGAGCACGGCCGTCACGTCCTCCGGGATCTCCGACGTCGTCAGGTCCACGTCGACGACCTCGTAGAGCTGCCCGATCAGGCCGCGGAGCTGGCCGAGGTCCTCGCGCGGCGTCTCGCCGTCGTGCCCGCCGACGATCGCGACCTTCGGCGCCTTCTCGCGCGTCAGCTTCCGGATCAGCGTCGTCAGGTCGTACTCGAGCCCGTCGGTCGTCTGCACCATCGGGATGATCTCGGTCTCGTCGCCGTAGTTGACCGCGATCCCCATGTAGGCGCGCTTCACCTCGATCTTGTCGTCCTCGTTGACCTGCACCTGCACGGGCGGGATGCCGAGCTGCTCCATCTCCTGCTCGACGCTCGTGCTCTCGCGAATCGTACGGCCGAAGATGTCCTTCTTGACCTCTTTCTTCTTCTCCTTGTCGGCCGCCGTCTCTTCGCTGACGGGGTCGATGAACTCGAACTGCACCTGGCCGTCGCTTCCCGCGTGGTACTCCTCGAGGAGGTCGCGGACGTAGCGGCTGTTCGTCGAGAACGGCGCGGGCAGATCGGCGGTGAAGTAGGCGCGCACCGTCACCGGGTCTTTGAGCTCCTCGAGCGTCACGTGCGTCGCGTCGCTCAGCGAGAAGCGCTGGTCGCGCGTCAGGTCGAGGCGGGCGAAGTAGCGGAGGCTCACGACGTTCAGGAGCACGAGGCTCCCGAGGACGGCGATCGTGAGGATCGTGCGGTCGATTCCCTTCCGAGCGGACATGTCTCCGAGCTCCCTGGATCAGGCGTGCCGTCGCGAGAGCGATTGCACGGAAAGGAAGAGCGCCGCGATGACGAGCGAGAGGTAGTAGACGATGTCGCGCGTATCGATCACTCCGCGCGCCATGTTGTCGAGGTGGAAGCTGACCGAGGCGTACTCGAGGATCGCACCGAGCGACTGCGGCAGGAGGATCTGCAGCCAGAAGACGAAGTAGAGCGCGGCGCAGAGGATGAACGCGACGATGAACGCGACGATCTGGTTGTCCGTCAGCGTCGAGCAGAAGACGCCGATCGCGAGGAGCGCTGCCGCGAAGAGAATGAGACCGACGTAGCCCGCGAGCACCGGCCCCCAGTCGAGCGGCCCGAGGAACGAGATCGTGATCGGGTACGCGAGCGTCGCGAGGAGCGCGATCGTCAGGAGCCCGAGCGCCGCGAGGTACTTGCCGAGGATCACCTGCGTGTCGGTGACCGGAAGCGTCGTCAGGAGCTCGATCGTACCCGTCTTCCGCTCCTCGGCGACGAGTCGCATGGTCACCGCTGGAGCGAGGATGACGAGGAGGAGCGACGGCGAGAACGGCGACGGCGCGAAGAGCCCGCGCACGTCGGCCCGGTCGATCAGGAACACCTGGCTGAAGAGCATCCAGCCGGCGACGACGAGGAACGCGACGAGCACGATGTACGCGACCGGCGCGTCGAAGTAGGCGCGAAGCTCGCGCTTCATGATGGCGAGCACGTTACGCATCGGCGAGGCCCTCCCCCTTCGTCAGGCTGCGGAAGGTCTGCTCGAGCGAGGCCTTCTCGCGATGCAGCTCGAGGAGGACGAAGCCCCCGGCGACGGCGGCACGGAAGAGATCCGCGCGCGGATCGCCGGCGCCGTCGGCGCGAACGAGGAACGCGAGCGCTCCCGCTTCGGAAGGCTGCGGCTGCGGCTCGACCGAGCGAACGCCGGGAACCGCCGCGAGCCGTGCTCGCACCTGCGTCGGGTCGAGCGCCCCGTTCGCGGAAGCGACGACGAGCTGGATCAACGCTCCTGCGCCGCCCGTGAGCGCCGCCGTCGAATCGTCGGCGACGACCGAGCCGCGGTGGATGATGATCACGCGGGTGCAGCTCGCCTGCACCTCGGGAAGGATGTGCGTGGAGAGGAGGATCGTCTTGTCCTTCCCGAGCTCGCGGATGAGCTGGCGGATCTCGACGATCTGGTTCGGATCGAGGCCGCTCGTCGGCTCGTCGAGGATCAGGACGTCGGGATCGTGCAGCAGCGCCTGCGCGAGGCCGACGCGCTGCCGGTAGCCCTTCGAGAGCTGGCCGATGTCCTTCCCGAGCACGTCGGCGAGGCCGCAGCGCTGGCACACCGTGCGGAGACGCGTCTGCCGCGTCGCCGCGTCGACGCCGCGCAGCTCGCCTACGAAATGAAGGAAGTCGATCACCATCATCTCGTCGTAGAGCGGCGCGCTCTCGGGCAGGTACCCGATCTTCCGCTGCGCGCCGAGCGGATCCTCCGCGACCGGGATCCCGCCGACGACGGCGGCGCCGCGCGTCGGGCGCAGATACCCGGTCAACATCTTCATCGTCGTCGACTTGCCCGCCCCGTTCGGTCCGAGGAAACCGACCACCTCTCCTCGTGCGACCCGGAACGACACATCGTCGACGGCCACCGTCGCGCCGTACTCCTTGCGGAGACCGCGCGCCTCGATGATCGATTCCCCCGCGACGTCAGCCATCTTCTTCCAGCTCCGATTCCGACAGAGACTCCCCGAACCACCCGCGGGGAAACGCCAATTCTGAGCTTACGGCGCGAAGGTTTGCAAGCCGACGGCGGGGCTCGGGCGAAGCTCGGGAAGGCCCGAGATCCGGTTCGCGAGGATCCGCGCCACGGCCGCATTCCCTTCCCGAGAGAAGTGGCCTGCCTGGTCGCCGGTCCAGACGTAGAACCTGCGGCGGATCTCCTCCGGCGAGTGACGCGCGAGGAGCGCGGGGACGAGGTCGACCCGAGGCGCCCCCATGCCGGCGAAGAGCCGGCGGAACGAAGCACGGTCCGAGCTGACGCGAAGCGGGGTCTCGAATTCGCTCGCGTCCGGGACGTAGACGAAGAGGATCTCGGCGCCGCTTCGGCGAGCGACGTCACGCGCTTCGCGCAACAACATCTCGTGGAGGGCGTCGGACTCCTCGCGATAGACGCGATGATGAGTGCTCCACGACCGCCACATCCGCGAGCGCATGAGCTCCTGGCGGAAGAACGCGAATGTCCACGAGAGCGGCCACTGCTCCGCGCGAAGACGCTCATACGTCTCCTCCCGGCTCGCGATCGGCGTGTCCCGGACGGCGACGTCCTTTCGATCCGGCCCGATCTCGAAGCGAGGCTTCGCGAACCGATAGAAGCCGAGCGACGTCCGCAGATAGTCCGGTCCGTATACGGCGAAGATCACGACGTCGGGGTCGTACCGAGTCCCGATCGCCGAGAGCTTCAGCAGCATCTGACCGACGCAGTAGGCGCGGACGCCCAGGTTCAGCACCTCGGTACCGGGCAACATCTCCTCGAGACGCGCCGAGAACGTCTCGTCGGTCTCGACCTGGTCACCGAAGGTGAACGAGTCGCCGATCGCGACGATGCGGCGTGTGCCGTGCGGCTTCGACTCCGCCGGCGTCCGCCCGCGCACGTACCCTGGCGTGTCCCAACCGAGGAGCGGATCCGAGCGGTCGCCCGTCAACCCGTGGGCCAGCGCGCCGCGTCCGACGATCTCTTCGTACTCGTGCACGAACGCACGCGCCCAGCCTTCGCTGGCGATCTCCGGATACTCCTGCAGATCGCCGAAGAGGGATTGCACGGAGCGCGTCGCGCGGAGATAAAATTCGACCGCGACCATGGCCAGCGCGAGCGACGCGATGGCGGCGGTCCAGAGCACCCCACCATGGCGCCTCCGACTCATGCCCAGCCGAGTCATACACCCGGGTCGACCGAAGGGCGATCCCTCGCTACGGTCCCGTCGATGACCCTCGCCTCACGTCGCGACGTCCTCCGGCTCGGCTTTCGCGGGCTCGGTCTTCTTCTCGCGGGACCCTCGTTCGTGGGCTGCGGCGATGCGTCCTCCGGAAACGGCACGAGCAACATCCCGAACTTGGGCCCGCTCGGCGAGCCCGACGCGAACGGGTTGCGGCTGCCGGCGGGCTTCACGTCCCGCGTTCTCGGGCGCAGCGGCGTCGCCCCGGTCTCGTCGAGCCCGTACCTCTGGCACCCGTCTCCCGACGGCGGCGCCGTCTTCCCGGCGCCCGGCGACGGCTGGATCTACGTCTCGAACTGCGAGTTCGCTCCCGGAGCCGTCGGCGCGATGCGGTTCTCGCGCGATGGGACGCTCGTCGACGCGTATCCGATCCTGAGCGACCGAACGGTGATCAACTGCGCCGGCGGGCCGACGCCGTGGGGAACCTGGCTCACCTGCGAGGAGCACCCGGCCGGCCGCGTGTGGGAGTGCGATCCGCTCGGCGAGCGCGAGGCGACGGCGAGGCCCGCTCTCGGCGTCTTCCAGCACGAAGCCGTCGCCGTCGATCCCGACGAAGGGCAGCTCTACTTGACGGAGGACGTGCCGGACGGCCGCTTCTACCGCTTCACCGCGGAGCGTCCCGAGCGCGACGGCTCGCTCGACCTCTCGCGCGGCGTGCTCGAGGTCGCACGCGTCCTCGACCCCGGCGGCGAAGGTGAGGTCGTGTGGCACGTCGTGCCCGATCCGAGCGGCGCTTCGATGCCGACGCGCTTGCAAGTCGCCGAGAGCACCCCCTTCCGCGGCGGTGAAGGCATCTGGTTCCACGACGGCGTCGCCTACGTCACGACGAAGGGCGACAACCGCGTCTGGGCGTACGAGACGCGGAGCCGCCGGATCTCCGTGATGTACGACGACGAGCGCTTCACGGACGCGATCCTCCACGGCGTCGACAACGTCACGGCTTCGCGCGGCGGCGACGTCCTCGTCGCGGAGGACGGCGACGACATGCAGATCGTCGCACTCCGGCGCGACGCGCCGCCGGTCGCGATCGTGCAGGTCGTCGGGCATCCCGCTTCGGAGGTGACCGGCCCCGCGTTCGACCCTTCGGGCACGCGGCTCTACTTCAGCTCGCAGCGCGGCGCCTCGGGCGACCTTCGCACGGGCGGCGTCACCTACGAGGTCAGCGGTCCCTTCCACTCCTCCTGAGCTTTTCCCCATGCGCGCCACCCTCACGACCGACACCTCCCGACAGGGACGCCTGCTCTCCGGAGCGGTTGCTGCAGCGATGCTGCTGGCGTCCGTCGGCGTCGCTTCCGCAGATCTTTCGCGGCCGCGCATCGTCAACGGCGATGCGACGCAAGCGTATCCCTCGACCGGGGCTCTCGTGACGAAGGACGGGGCCGCGCGGGAGCAGATCTGCACCGGCACGATGATCGGCTGCGAGACGTTCCTCACGGCCGCGCACTGCGTATGCGACGGCTCGACGTTCGCGAGCTGCGGGACGCTCGACCCGAGCGACTACCAGGTGTTCCTGCAGAACGTCGGCTTCCGCGACGTCGCGTCGATCGCCGTCCATCCGAGCTTCGATTTCGGCGACGAGTCCGACGTCGCGGTCCTGAAGCTCGCGGCGCCCGCGAGCGGCGTGCCGCCGACGCCGATCAACACGACGGGCACGCCGCCCTACGGCACCGAGGGCGTCATCACGGGATTCGGCGTGACCGACGGCTCGGGTAGCGATTCCGGCCTGAAGCGCGTCGGCCTCGTCGAAACCTCTTCGTGCGACGAGGCCGCTCCGGAGCCGGAGCACGTCTGCTGGGACTTCCGGCTGCCGCTCGGAGCGCCGGGGACCGACTCGAACACCTGCTACGGCGACTCCGGCGGCCCGCTGTTCGTCGACTTCGGTGCGGGACCGGTCGTCGCAGGGATCACCTCGGGCGGAGTCGCGGCCACCTGCCGCGCGAACGACGTCTCCTACGATGCGAACGTCTACGCGAACCGCGCCTTCATCCAGGGCTCCGGCGGCGCCGACCTCGCGAACACGAGCTGCGGCGCCTTCTCGCAGGTCGGGGACGGCGACACCGAGGTGACGACGATCGACGACACCCTCCTCACGACGCTCCCCTCCGCGGCGCGAGCGTGCCGGGGCGAGGTCGCGCGGCGCTATCGCAAGTATCTCGGATCCGCGCTCCGCGCGCGGCAGCACTGCTTCGATCGCGTGAATCGCGGCAACGCCGCCGGACCGTGCCCGGACGCGACGGCGCTCGTCGCGATCCAGAAGGCAACGGAGGAGCTCGCACCGTCGAAGATCGCGAAGAAGTGCCCGTCTTCCGTGATCCCCGCGATCGGCGCGATCGGTGCGTGCACGGGCGCGGACACGCCGAGCGACCTGTCGAGCTGCATCGAAGACGCGGCGGACGCGACGATCGCGCAGCTGCTCGACCTCGAGTACGCGGACACGACGCCGAGCGGAACGCTTCCCCCGGGCCAGAGCGCCTGCCAGGCGCAGATCGGCCTACAGCTCGGCACCTACGCGACGAAGAACCTGAAGGTCGGCATTCGCTGCCTCGAGCGGCAGGACGCGGGCCTCGTCGCGAGCTGCCCGGACACGGCGACGCAGGCGAAGCTCGCACTCTTCGCGGCGCGCGCGCAGTCCGCACTCGTGAGCCGTTGCTCGAACGCACAGGTCTCGGGCCTCGATGCCGCCGGGACGTTCGGCGGAAGCTGCGCGGGCGCTTCGACCGCGACGGGCCTCGCGAGCTGCGAGCTCGCCGAGCACGCCGACCTCCTCGACGATCACGCGGTCCTCGCGCCGTTCGACCCCGCGACGAGCGCGACGACCAGCGTCGCGGTCGCCGCAGGGACCGCGCGTCTCCACTTCGTGCTGAACGGCGTCGAGGACGCGGCCGACGTCGATCTCTACGTCAGGCGCGGCGCGCCGCCGACGCCGAGCAACTTCGACGCGAGCAGCACCTTCGAGGGTACGTTCGAGGCGATCGAGGTGACCTCCCCCGCCGCCGGCAACTGGTACGTGCGCGTCGAGATCGCGAGCGGAACGAACCCCGAGTACCAGCTCACGATCACCGAGTATCGCTGAGGTCCGGGAAGAGCCGCGTCAGCCCTCCGCGCGGCACGAGCCGCGGCGCCGGCACCCGAGCGTCCTCCGCGGAGCCGTTTCCGCTCGGCTCGGGCCGTTCTTCGCGGACGATGCGCCCGCTGCGGAACTCGATGCAGCGCTGTCCACGCGAGGCGACGTCGCGATCGTGCGTGACGACCAGTAACGATCCCCCGGCAAAGCCGGGGGCATTCTTTATGTGAGCCGCTCAAAGCGGCTGGTTTCGGGCCGCCCATCGGCGGCCCGTTCCTATGAACCGCCTAAAGGCGGTGCCCTACAGCAAGTTCAACTGATCCAGGCGCCGGTCCTCGATCTCCTGTTTCTGAATGTACTTCCGGATCACCGCCTCGTCTCGCCCTACCGTGGAGACGAA
>VGTG01000198.1 GCA_016874795.1 Deltaproteobacteria bacterium
CGCCGGCGCCAGCGCTCCGGCGGGACAGGAAGCGGCGCCCGCGCAGCCCTGAGCGGACGTCCGGCGTGGGACTCGCCGACGTCCATGCCCATCTGACGAGTCCCCGCCTCGTCGCCGACGAGGCGGGCATCCTCGAGCGCGCCCGCGCGGCTGGCGTGACGACCGTCGTCGTCAACGGCCTCAACGCGCGCGACAACGAGGCCGTGCGCGCGCTCGCCGCCCGCGACGCCACGGTGAAGCCCGCGTTCGGGCTCTACCCGGTCGACGCCGTGCTCGCCGAGATGCAGGCGCTCGGCATCGAATACCCGCGCGAGGGCGAGCTGCCGAGCGCCGGCGAGAGCGTCGCCTGGGTGCGCGCACACGTCGGCGAGGCGATCGCGATCGGCGAGATCGGCCTCGACGGCTACTGGGTGCCGGAAGCACTCTGGGCGCGGCAGGAGGACGTGTTCCGCGAGCTGGTGGCGCTCGCGCTCGAGGCGGACAAGCCGATCATCGTCCACACGCGAAAGCGCGAGCGGCGCTGCCTCGAGATCCTCGAGGAGATGCAGGCGACGCGCGTGAACTGGCACTGCTTCGGCGGCAAGGTGAACCTCGCGCGCGCGATCGCCGAGCGTGGGCACCTGCTGTCGATCCCGGCCAACGCGCGGCGCTCGGAGAGCTTCACACGCATGCTCGAGACGCTGCCGCGCGATCGCGTGCTGCTCGAGACGGACTGTCCGTACCTGTCGCCGGACCGCACGCGCCTGAGCGAGCCGGCCGACGTCGCCGGGACAGCCGCGTACGCGGCGGAGCGCTGGGGCGTGTCGGTCGCGGAGGTGACCGAGCGGCTCGCCGAAAACTTCGCGCGGCTGTTCCGCGTCGAGGCGTGATCGTTCGCGGCGCGACCGTTCGACGATGGCGCGCGCGGCGGCGCGCCTGCACCGCAACGCGCCTCCTCAGGGCGTGCGCTGCGCCGCCCGGCGCGCGCCGATGAGGCGGCGCCAGTCGCCCTCCCCCACCTCGCGCCGGAGACGCGCGACGAACTTCCAGCCATCCGCCTCGCGGCGCAGCTTCCACTGATTGACGCCGAGCGTATAGATGCGCCACTGGCCATCGCGGCGCGTGTGCACGCACGCGTACCCCCATGCGATCGCCTCGTCACCGCTCACCTCGAGGTCGACGACGACGTTCGAGTAGGCGTGCTGGCTGCCGTCGCGGATCGCGTCGAGGTGCTCCGCCCGCGCGAAGCGGCGCTCGATCTCGGCGAGCCCGCGCGACGTCCCGAGCTGCCCGGCTTCCATCTCGATGTCGGCGCTGAACACGCTCGCCCAGTCGGGCGGCTCGCCGCAGTCGACCTCGAATGCGTAGCGCGAGATCAGGTCGCGGATCGCCTCGCGGTCCTCGAGTGCGCGGAGCCGCCGCTCCAGGTCTTCGATCGTCGCCACGTCGCCTCCTCGGTTCGGCCGGCCCTTGCCGTACGGTTTCCGGACCGAGCCCGTCTTGCCCCGATGCGGCGCCCGGCGCGAGCCTGCGGCCGCGCAGAACGGTCTTGAGACGTGGCGGATCGGGATGTATGGATGCGCTTGCCGCGCGGCCGGAAGTCCCTCACTCGGCGATGGCGGCGCCTCTGTGCGAGGGTGGCGAAATGGCAGACGCGCTAGTTTGAGGGGCTAGTGGGGTAAAACCCGTGCGGGTTCAAGTCCCGCTCCTCGCACTTCCCAACCCTCCGACCTGTCGACGCTTTCTTCGACGCAGTCGGAGCTTGGCACGGTTGCCGAGCCCAGCCCTCGGTCTGCGGTGCGCGCAGGACGCTCGATCGCATTCGTGCCGAGCCAGGCGGCTGCGAGGGGCGGCCAACGATCCGCGGCCTCCGGCTGACGGTCGATCTCGTCCTCCGGCTGAGCGGCGACGGCTCCAGTGTGGACGAAATCGGCGCGAGTACCCCCAACTGGAGCGCGAGGACGTGTTCCAGTCCGCCCGCTAGGGGGCTTGGCTCACGAGTGAGCCCACGTCCGCCGTCGCGTGAAGACCTTCACGGACGTCAACACCGCGCCTCGTACCTGCGCATTCCAGCGGTCGCAGGGCCAGGACGTCGTTCGCCTGGGCGACGTCCTCGACCCGACGTCATCGGACGCGAGCATCGTGGACTTCGCGCGCCCCGAAGGACGCGTCGTGCTCACCGACGACCTCGACCTCTCCTCGCTGGTCGCAAAGGAAGCCGTACTGCGGATCGCGGATGGCTTGACCGCAGCTCGATCGGCGCGATACGCGCGTCTCCATGATTCCGCGGGCTCGAGCCTTCGCAACCGCTCTCGCAGCTTGCGCGCTCGCGAGCTGCGGCGGAGGCGGGTCGTCCGGCACGTCACCTGCTCCCATGGTCGACCCGGATCCGCCCGCGGAGTGCAGCGATTCGTTCGCGGGCACGTACGACGCCATCCAGACGGTGCTCTTCGAGCGCAAGGGCTGCACCGCGGCGGCGTGCCATGGCAGTGCGGCGTCCGGCGGGCTCGACCTGCGACGCGAGGCCGCGTACGCGAGCCTGATCGACGTGGCGGCGACGGGAAGCCCGCTCCGGCGGATCTACCCGAAGGAGCCGCTCAAGAGCTACCTCTTCCTGAAGGTCGCGGCGCGCACCGACCCGTCTCTCCTCGGCGGCGAGACGATCACCGGAAGCCCGATGCCGTTCTCCGGCGACGCGCTCACCGTCGGGCAGCTCGAAGCGCTCCGGATCTGGATCGAAGCGGGTGCACCCCAGACGGGTGCCGTCGCCGACAATCAAGGCGGGGGCTCGAGGCGTCTCGCGGAGCTCCTCGGTGCGTGCCTCCCCGATCCGAGCCCGGTCGAGGTCGCGCCGCTGCCGCCGCCGGCGCCCGGTGAGGGCGTGCAGCTCGTGATGCCGCCGCATCCGGTGCCGGCCGGCAGCGAGTCCGAGATCTGCTTCGCGTCGTACTTCGACTTCACCGGGCACATCCCCGAGCAGTATCTCGATCCGACGGGCGAGTTCTACTACGCGAAGCGCGAGGAGAAGCGCGAGGACCCGAACACGCATCACATCATCGTGATGAAGCCGACGGTGTCCCTCGATCGCATCGACGATCCGTCCTTCGGCGGCTGGGTGTGCGCGGACGGCGCGCGTGCCGGCGAGACGTGCGACCCGCTCGACCCGGACGCCTGCGGCACGAGCCTCTGCCGCACGGCGATCAAGGACAGCATCACCTGCATCGGGTTCGGACCCGACGAGGGCCGGCCGAACGGCGGCATCAACTTCGACGAGACGTACCTGATCCCCGAGATCAAGGCGCCCGGCTTCTACACGAAGCTTCCGGTGAAGGGCCTCGTCTACTGGAACTCGCACGCCTTCAACTTGACGACGAAGGACACGCTGCACCACGTCTGGCGGAACTTCTACTTCACGGACGACCTGCAGCTCGAGATGACGCACTTCAACGATTTCCATGCGATCGGGATCGCCGCGGGAACGCCGCCGTTCACCGAGAAGACGTACTGCTCGACACGAACGTTCGAGCAGGGCCAGAAGCTCCTCTACCTCGCGTCGCACACGCACAGGCGGGGCGGGCTCTTCTGGGTCGAAGCGCCGGACGGCAGCCGGATCTACGAGAGCCCGTTCTACGACGATCCGGTGTTCCTCGCCTTCGACCCGCCGATCGTGTTCGACGCGGCCGATCCGGCGGAGCGGACGCTCACGTACTGCGCGATCTACAACAACGGCGTCGACGAGGACGGCGAGCCGGATCCGGAGACCGTGACGCGTCTCTCACGGAAGCCGGAGCGAAGCACGTGCACGCCGGTCGCGTGTGCGGAAGGCCGGATCGGCGCGCCGTGCGCGGGTGCTTCCGATCACGCGACGTGCGACACGGAGCCGGGTTCGGGCGACGGGCTCTGCGACGCGTGCGCGATCACCGGCGGAGCGACGACCGACGACGAGATGTTCGTCCTGCTCGGTGGCACCGGCCTCGACGTCGCGCCCTGAGGCGCCTTCCCTACACCTGGAAGAGGCGGCGGACGTTTGCCCCGAGGAGCCCCGTCCGCGCGGTCTCCGGCAGATCGCCGACGAGCCGCTCGAGCTCGGCGATGTAGTCGCCGGTGTGGTCGGGGTGCGGGAAGTCCGAGGCCCAGAAGAAGCGATCCTCGCCGAGAAGGGCCACGAGGCCGGGGATCGTCGTCTCGTCCGGGTCGCAGGAGATCCAGCACTGCCGGCGAAAGTAGTCGCTCGGCTTCTCGCGTAGTGCGACGCCGATGCCGACGAGCGAGCGGCAGTAGCCGTCCATGCGGTCGAGCCAGTAGCCGATCCAGCCCGCGCCGGACTCGAGCAGCACGAGCTTCAATCTCGGGAAGCGATCGAACGTCGCGAATTGGAAGAACGTCGTGAACGCGTGCCGGACCGCGTCCGCGGCGGTCACGTTCAGGAAGAAGTTCTTGCCGCGGCCGCGGATCTCGAACCGGTGCGGGACCGCCCAGTCGGGCTCGAAGCTCGGGTGGATCGCGAGCGGGACGTCGAGGTCCTGCGCCGTCGCGAAGAGCCGGTCGTGGTCGGGGTGGCCGTGTGGAACGCGCGTGATCGAGAAGGGCGCCACCCAGCCGCCCTTGCAGCCGTCCTTCACCGCGCGCACGAGCTCCTCGGACGCCGCCGCGGGATCGCCGAGCGAGAGGTGCGCGATCGGGATCAGCTTGCCGCCGGAGTCGCGACAAAAATCCGCGATCCAGCGGTTGTAGGCGCGGGTGTAGGCCTGCGCGAGCTCGACGTCCTCGCACTCCGCCTCCCAGAGGACACCGAGCGTCGGGTAGAGAAACGCCGCGTCGAGACCTTCTCGTTCGAGCCTCTGGACCCGCTCCTTCGCATCCATGGCGCCGAACGCGGCGCAGCTCGCGTAGGTGTTCGCGGGGGAGGGGATCACGTTCTCGACGTTCTTCAGCATGCCGCCGAGCGAAGCGGGAAGGCCGCGGCGGACGTGCTTCGAGGAGCGCCCGTCGATCTCGAGGAACTCGAGGCCCTGCTCGTCGCGCGCGAGCCGCATCGCGCGGTCGCGGTAGCGTGGCTCGAGATAGCGCTCCCAGAGACCGGCGTCCTCGAGGATGTGGCCGTCGGCGTCGACGGCGCCGGGGTAGGCGATGCGGCGGATCTCTTCCATGGGCGGCTCGATAGCGTCCCGATCCGCGAAAGGCATCTTTTCTCGTGATTATCTCCCCCCAGGTGGTGTACGTCATGGGTGATGATCGGGTCGGTGCGAGCGTCGGCGCCGCTCCTCGCTGCCATCGTGGTCTCGCTTTCCGGGCTCGCCGGTGCGGCGCCGGCATCCGACCCGAAGGGGCTGAAGGCACGTCTGGGGGCGCTCGGCTACGTCACGGCGGTCACGCGTGACGCGGATCAGACGCGGCAGGGGGTGACGCTGTACGATTCGGCCCGCGCCAGCCCCGGAGTCAACGTGTACTGCTCCGTCCGCGGGTCGCGCGCGCACCTTCTGGACATGAGCGGCAAGACCCTCCAGTCCTTCGACCTGCCGAAAGAGGGGCTTGGTCGAGATTGCCTGATCGAACCGCTCGGGAGAAGAGAAGGCTTCCTCGTGGTGTCCTATCCGGCGCTGGCGCGCGTCGATGCCGAAGGACGGATCCTCTGGGCGCGCGCCGCCGGGCACCACCACGACGTCGCGGTCGCTGACGACGGCACGATTCTGGCGCTCGCGGAGAGACCCGGGGCGGTCGAGTCGAAGTGGGGCACGCTTCCGATCCTGGACCAGACGATCGTGGTTCTCGATCCCGACGGGCGAGTCGAGAAGGAGATCTCTTTGGCCAGGCTCTTCTCGGCGTCGATCCCGGAACGGCGGCTCGTACTGATCCGGCGACTCGTCCGTCGCGGCTATCTGCACGGCCGGCTGTACGACGCGTGGGCGGACGTCTTCCACGCGAACACGATCGAGGTGATGGGCCGCGACACGGCGGTCGCCCCGCGAGGCTCGATCCTGATCTGCCTGCGCGACCTGAATCTGATCGCCATCCTCGACGCGGAAGGGGAGAGAGTGCTGTGGACGTGGGGGAAGGGTGTGCTCGACGGACCCCATCACCCGTCCTTGCTCGAGAACGGCAACGTCCTCGTCTTCGACAACGGCAGGGAGCGGGGGCATTCTCGGGTGCTCGAGGTGAACCCGCAGACGCGCCAGGTCGTGTGGACGTATCCGGCGACTCCGAGCGAGGAGTTCCTGAGCCGCTATCGCGGCAGCGCCCAGCTCCTGCCGAACGGCAACCTGCTGATCACCGAGAGCGATGAAGGGCACGCGTTCGAGATCGCCCGGTCCGGCGACGTCGTGTGGGACTTCTACAACCCGGAAAGGATAGAGAAGACCGGCGAGCGGCGGCAGATCTACCGGATGGTCCGCGTCCCGGAGGCGGATGGCCGCGCGCCCAGCGAAAGCACGTCGGCTGCGGATCGCTGAGCGCGCACGCGGGGGCCGACTCGGTCGCGTGGTCGGCGCCCTTCCGGGCTCTCTTTCCAGGAAGAGGCGGCGGTCCTACTGGAGCAGGGGGATGATGCTCACGCCGTTCGTTCTCTACACGGCGCTCGGGCCCGCGGGCCGGTGGTTCTCGATCGATGCACGAATCCGAGCGTGGCGCGCGGGGCGGCCGCCCGGTCGAATCTCAGCGGACGAGTGGGTCTCGCCCGTTCGGGAGAGATCGCTAGCCTGCATTTCTCACCAGATCCCTACTGCGGCGGCCGATAGCACCGAATCTTCGCGAGCTTCTCCCTCCGGGCTCCTCGACGTACTGTTCAAGTACGCCTGCGTCGCCCTCCGGTCCGAGGCTCGCGAATCTTCGGCACTCTCGACCGCCTCGCGACGTGATCTGGTGAGAAATGCAGGCTAGCGTTTCGCCGGCCGGACGAAGCTTCGCCGGGCCGCCTCCGTGGCGACACCGGCGACGCACCCTTCGACGTGGTCGTTCACGAGGCCCATGGCCTGCATGAACGCGTACATCGTCGTCGGCCCGACGAAGGACCAGCCTCGCTTCCGCAGGTCGCGGCTCATCGCGTGTGACGTCGGGCTGTGCGGATGCTTCTTGAGCCACGCCCACGTGACCCGCTTCGGGCGCTCGCGCGCGGGCGGCTCGAAGCTCCAGAAGTACGCGGCGAGGGATCCGTACTCGCGCACGAGCTCGCGAGCGCAGCGTGCGTTCTGGATCGCGGCCTCGATCTTCCCGCGGTGCCGGATGACGCCGGGATCGGTCAGCAGGCGCTCGACGCGGCGCGCGTCGAAGCGAGCGAGTCGATCGATCTCGAAGTTCGCGAAGACCTTACGCAGATGCTCGCGTCGACGCAGCACGAGGATCCAGCTCAAGCCCGCCTGGAATCCTTCGAGGCAGACCTTCTCGAAGAGCCGCCGGTCGTCGTCGACGGGGAAGCCCCACTCGTGGTCGTGGTACGGCGGATACTCGGGCGCCGAAGCGCCCCACGCGCAGCGCGCGACGCCGTGCTCGTCGATGACGATTCCTCTCGTGCCGGCCATGGCGAAGTCTCTGATCCGACTTTCCGCCCCGCCGCACAAGCGGTATGCGGAGCGTCGTGACGCTTCCTTCGACGCCGCGGTTCGGGGTCTATCTCCCGCAGGTCGGCTTTTCGTTCGAGGAGATCCTCGCGCGCGCCCGGCGCTGCGAGGAGCTCGGCATCGAGTCGCTGTGGTTGATGGACCATCTCTACCCGCCGGAGCTGCCGGGCGTCGCGTCGTTCGAGGGATGGACGCTCGCGACGGCGCTCCTCGCGCACACAGAGCGTCTCCGCGTCGGCCATCTCGTGCTCTCGGCGACGTTCCGCACGCCGGCTCTCCTCGGCAAGATGGCGACGACGCTCGACGTCGTCTCCGGCGGTCGCCTCGAGCTCGGGCTCGGCAGCGGCTCGTACGCGCGGGAGCACGAGCGCGCCGGGATCCCGTTCGGCGATGCGCGTACGCGCGCCCGCCAGCTCGAGGAGAGCCTCGAGGTCGTGTCGGCGATGTTCGGGCGAGTCGCTTCGGAGCGGCCGGTTCCACCGAATCTGCCGCTGCCCGCGCAGCCGAAGGGGCCGCCGATCCACGTCGGCGGAGCCGGCGAGCGCCTCATCCTGCCGCTCGTCGCGCGGTTCGCGGACGTCTGGAACTGCCCTACGTACGCGCTCGCGTCGCTCGGGGAGAAGAGGGCCGTCCTCGATCGGGCCTGCCGCGCCGTCGGGCGCGATCCGGCTGCGATCGCGACCTCACTCGAAGCGGTGCTCGTCCTCGTGGAGCGCGAGGACGAGGTCGAGGCGGCGCGAGCGCTCGCCGAGCGCCGCTTCGGCGGACCCGGCTGGGGGCTTCGCGAGGGCGCCTTCGTCGGCACGCCGGAGGCGATCGTCCTTCGGATCGAGCACTTCCGCCGTCTCGGGGTCGGGCTCTTCGTGTTCTTCCTGCACGACCGCGGCGAGGAGCGGACGCTCCGCCTTCTCGCCGAGCGGCTGATCCCGGCTGCGACTGCGGCTGCCGCGCGCGAGGGTCGCTGACCACCTGCCTCGACGCGGTGCACGATTGCCCGGCCCGCGCGGACCGTCGTAGGTTGCGAGGATGAGAACATCTCGTGAGCCCGCGTCGGCAATTCGTTTCTTGTCGCTCTTCCTTTCTGCCGGTGTGGCGCTCTTCGGCTGCGGGAGCAGCGACCCGGTCGGCGACCTGCCGCCCGACACCGCGTTCCAGACGATCTCGCCGACGGGACCGATCGAGTACGAAGGGAAGCAGCTCTTCCCGAAGTGCATGGACGGCTCGCCGTATCACTTCTTCGCGAAGCGCGGCTCGGTGAACAAGCTCCTGATGTACTACCAGGGCGGTGGAGCGTGCTGGGAGCAGCTCACCTGCTCGCTGCCGGCGTGCGACACGAGCGTCGACGTCGACGGGTCCGACAACCCGAACGGCCGCTCGACGGGTTTCGCCGACCTCTCGGACCCGAACAACCCGTTCCGCGATTGGCACATCGTGTTCGTGCCGTACTGCAGCTGCGACATTCACTTCGGCGACGCGGCGCAGGACTATCCCCTGCACGTCGAGCACCGCGGCTACCACAACGCGCGTGTCGCCGAGAAGTACGCACGCGAGAGCTTCCCGCGGCCCGAGGTGGTGTTCGTCACGGGCTCGAGCGCTGGCGCGTACGGCGCGTTCTTCCAGGCGCCGCTTCTTCACAAGGCGTTCCCGCGTGCGGACTTCAACGTGCTCGCCGACGCCGGGAACGGCGTGATCACGCAGGACTTCCTCGAGCAGTACTTCCCGAACTGGAACTTCGAGGCGAACCTACCGTCCGACATCCCGGGCCTCCGCGAGGTGCTCGAGTCGGGCGGTGGCATTCCCGCGTACACGGAGGTGATCGCGCACCACTTCCCCGAGACGAACTGGGCGCACTACACGACCGCGTACGACGGCGGCACCGGGGGCCAGACGGGCTTCTACAACCTGATGTTGAACGGCAACAATCCCATTGAAGCGCTGACGTGGTGGGAGGGAAGCTGTGCGTTCAACGACCAGATGCGGCTGCAGGCGCTGGAGACGGCGGCCGCGAACCCGAGCAACTACCGCTACTACATCGGCACCGGCAGCCGGCATACGATGTGGGGCTCGGACAAGGTCTACACGGACACGACCGGCGGCGTGCCGCCGATCGTCGAGTGGATCGGCGACATGCTCGCGCACGAGCCCGGCGGCTCCGGGTGGACGAACGTCGAGTGCTCGAACTGCGGCTTGACGCTGCCGGGCGACGTCGCGCCGGATCCGCTGGCGCCGCCGTTCGCACAGGTGGGCGACGACGTGGTGATCCAGTGCGGTCCGTGAAAGCCGCGTCGAGAGAGCTCGCCTAGCCTGCATTTCTCACCAGATCCCTACTGCGGCGGCC
>VGTG01000199.1 GCA_016874795.1 Deltaproteobacteria bacterium
CGTGATATTTGCACTCCCACTGGGTGTGGTTTAACGCTTGAAACTCGTCCATGGACGGGAACTCCCTTTCGTGATGCTTTGAGCGGCTCACGGAGGGGAGTTCCAACTTCCGCACGCCGTGCAGGTCAAACGCCCGGATTCGTCAAACTTCGGCTGCCTCCCCGGCAAAGCCGGGGGGACTCCCGGGATGTGCTAGCCACGGCGAACGAGCGTTCGTCAATGGTTGCGGGTCACCCATCGAGGGGGCGCGCCCACGCGAGGGTCCCGCCGGTTTCTCTACGCCGTAAACCCGCGTCAGGTCGAGGGATCCTCGCCCTCCGCCACGGGCGGAGGCAAGACCCGGTTCGACGGCAGGACGACGGTCGCGACCGGCGTGTCGAGGTCGCTCGTCGCGTGGACCAGGATCCCGGCGAAGCCGATCGAGTAGACGAAGTCCTCGATGAAGAGGCCGCGTCGGACCTCCGCGACACCGGGGCAGCCCCACTCCTCGGGCGTGCCGCAATTCTCGGTGGCGAGCGCGGAGTGGTCGATCGCGCCGATCGGCGAGAGCCCCGTCGCCACGTCGACGGAGAAGAGCTGCAGCGTCGAGGAGAACGCTCCCTGGTAGTCGACGTACGGAAACGCGAGGAGACCCCGCTCCGCGGCGAAGGTGAACGCTCGGTGGTCGTAGTTCGCCTCGGACCAGCCGTCGCCCGCGAACACGTGCTCGTCGGCGAGCGCGGGCGAGGCCGGATCGGACACGTCGAAGATGCGGAGCGCGATCCCGAGCGGCCGTCCCGTCTCGTCCGCCGCGCGACCGATCGTCAGGAGATGCGTGTCGCCGAGCGGGTGCACGTACTCGCTGAAGCCCGGGAGCTCGAGTTCGCCGAGGACCGTCGGGTTCGCCGGATCCGCGACGTCGATCACGAAGAGCGGATCGATCTGGCGGAACGTGACGAGGTACGCGCGGTCGCCGAAAAAGCGCGAAGCGAAGATGCGCTCGCCCGGCGCGAGCGGACCGGTCGATCCGACGACCTCTAGAGAGTCACCCGAGAGCCGCGTCGTCAGCACCTGGCTCGCGGTCTCGGCGGTGCCGTCCGACTCGCGGAAGCGCGTCTCCGTCGTCGCGAGGCGAAGCACGTCTCCCACGACGTCGAAGGCGAACTGGTTCAGCGGCACGCCCGGCACGAAGCCGGACCCCGCGTAGGTCGTCGCGTCGCCCTCGAGCGAGAAGACGTGCACCGAAGTGCGATCCCCCTCGTCCCCGCGGGGGTACCAACCCCAATCGGGCTGGGCGAGGACGAGGGTGTCCTGGCTCGCGTACACGCTCGACGCGGCGCCGAGGACGAGCGCGTCACGAAGGGGGGATTCGTTGGCGCTCATGTCGAAAGAGACGATGCGTGTCATTCCATGATCGCTGAGCCCGGGCGCCGGGATGTGCGCTTCCGAGCACGGCGGCGGGAGCTCGGTCAGCGTGCCGTCGCGGCGCTCCCACTGCGTCGGGAGCCAGTCGTCGAGGTCGCTCGCCTCGATCGCGCTCTTCGCTTCCGTGACCCACGCGTCGACCTGGGCGAGGAACTCCTCTTCGTTCGCCGGCGGCGGCCCCGCGTAGAACCCGGACCAGAAGTCGGGGAAGGCCTCCGGAACGCCGAGGCCGCCCTGCATCACGACGCGCACGATCGCGTCGTGGCGGCGCGCCGCCGAGTAGTAGCCTTCGAGGTAGACCTCGCGGACGACGGTCGGCTCCGCAGCGACGTCGAGCACCGTTACCTTCGTGAAGCTCGGGAGGCACGGAGCGAGGTCGCCCGCGAACGGGTTGCCGGGCTCGCGGACCGGCATCGGCAGCGGGAGGCCGATGCCGCGACAGCTCTCGTCCGCGCCGAGCTCGCCCGTGTCGTCGTAGACCTCGGAGAAGACGACGGCGCGCCCGTTCGCGACGAACATCGCGTGCGGGTAGCCCTCGATCTCGACGGTGTCGCGCAGGGCGGTCGACTCGGGCGGCCACGAGTCGACGACGACGAGCGCGTTTCCGTGGAGCGCGTAGACGTGCGTGCCGTCGCTCTCGACGAAGTCGGCCTCGTCGACGCCGGCCTCCTGCGCGTTCGTTTCCGTGAAGTCGTCCGGGCCTCCTTCAGCGCCGCTTCCTTGATCATCGCGCGGCCCCTCCGCGGGAGCGGGCACCGGGGGCTCGAAGCCGCCCGGATCGACGTTGATCTGCCAACCCGATGCGCGGAGGCTCTCTGCCTGCACGTCGATCTTCGCGAGCGCGTCCGCCTGGAGACGACCGAGGAGATCGTCGCACTGCGCGGCGCGGTCGAGCTTCGCCTGCGGACCGGCGGGCGGCGGCCCCGACGGCGCGGGCGCCCCGCCTCCCCCGCCGGAGCACGCGGCCGCGATCGCGACGAGAGCCGCCACCGCGATCACCTGCCACCACCGTAAAGCGAGTCCCTCGTCGTTCTGCGCCTGATTCACGGCCTTCCCCCTAGCTGTAAGCGATCTCTCGCGCTACACCGAGTTGACGGTCTCACAACTTCAGAGCATATATTTCACAATGTTTGTGAACACAATACCCGGCCGCAGGAAAATCGCATGGCAGGTGCGCACCGGGGCCGGAGAGCGGGCGGATGCTCGCTGACGAAGGCACCTCGGGGGGCCGCCTGCGGACCATCGGCGACGTCTTCTACGAGACGCGCGTCCTGAAGGGCCGCCGGTACTCGCTCCGCCGCTTCGCGGAGGAAGTCCTCGGCGGGCGGATCGAGCCCGTGATGCTGAGCTACATCGAGAAGGGCGAGCGGTTCCCGAACGAGGATCTCGTGCGCCATCTCGCCGCCGCACGACGCGAGGATCCGCAGCCGCTTCTCGCGATCCTGTGGCGCGATCGGATCCTCTACGCGGTCGCGCGCGAGCTCGACCGCGCGTTCCAGTCCGAGTCGCCGGTCGCGGGCATCGACGACGGCGAGCTCGCGGTGCGGTTGAGCCGCGCCGTCGCCGCGCTTCCGGATGACGGCGCATGGATGTCGCACTCGAGCTGGCGCCGCGCCTTCCGTCGCGACCGGAAGCAGCGCAAGAGAAGCGCGAATGCCACGGGCGAAACGCACCTCGACGAGCGCGTCGAAGCGACTCTACGCGAGCATGGGCTGATCGAGGTCCGCGCCGGGAAGATACGGCGCAAGGGTCGCCACTATCAGGCGGTGAGCCGCGACGAGCGCCGCGCGGTCGCGCACCAGTTCGCGCAGCTCTTCGCGAAGGGGCTTCTCGATCGCATCGCGCTACCCGACGTCGATACGGGGACGTATCTGCGCAACCACTACCTGAACGTCGAGAGGTCGCGCATCCCCGAGTTCCACGCTGCGCTCGAGACGGCCCTGCGAGAGCTGACGGAGAGATTTGCCGCGACGCCCTCGCGCGATACGGAGTTCATGAACGTCCTCGCCACCGCCACGCCACGGTGAGGGGAAGGCGGAAGTCGAGATGAGTCACAGGCTGAAGACATCGCGCCGCGCTCGGGGCGCCTCGACGTGGGCGGCGCTCGCGACGCTGGCTTTCGTCGCGGGCTGCGGCGGAAGGGGCTCGACGGGTCTGATCCTCCCCGAGGGTGCTCTCCTCGCCGACGTGCGCGAGACCCGGACCTGCGTCGAAGCGAACGGAACGACCTACTGCGCGACCGATTCCGAAGGGCCGCGCGGACAGCACGTCGGGGCACCGACGCCCTCCCCTGCCGAGCCGTGCCAGCTCGTTCCGGCGGACGGCGACCGCGACTGCAGCGGCGACGAGGTCGACTACATGTTCCGCCCGAGCGGGTTCGCGGAGGGCGCCGCTTGCGCGCTCGCGACGCGGATGGAAGGCGGCGACGCGGAGTGGATCGTCTCACCGCCGGTCGCCCTCACGGGCGCCGAAGCGGCGATCTCGTTCTTCGCGGATCTGCCTTCGGGCTTCTCGAGCGACGACGTCATCGAAGCGGCCCTCCTCTGCTTCGACCAGCCGCCCGGAGAGCTCACCTCGCCCGTCGCGCGCCTCGCCGACCTCGGGCCGGACGTGATCTTCGTCGCACCGCTCCTTCCCGCTTCGGGTGCGGCGCCCGGCGTTTCGGCGGGTTCTTCGTAGAACGTTCCGTAAGGCGAGGGACGCGCGGACTTCCGGCGCGCGCGAGCCCTCGCCGTTTCTACACGTCGCCTTGGCACGGCCCCTGCGCCGCGTGACGCGCGTCCAGACGTACCGAGCGAGCCGAGCGCGACTAAGAGCCGAGCAGCAGGCCGCTCGTCGGCACGCCGGTCCCCGCGGTCACGAGCACGTGCTCCGCGCCCGTGACCTGATTCACCGACGTGCCGCGTACTTGACGGACACCCTCGGCGACGCCGTTCATCCCGTGGATGTAGGCCTCGCCGAGCTGTCCGCCGTGCGTGTTCGTCGGGAGACGTCCGCCCATCTCGAGATGGCCGTCGCGGACGAAGTCCTTCGCTTCGCCGCGCTTGCAGAATCCGAACTCCTCGAGCTGCACGAGGACGAAGGGCGTGAAGTGGTCGTAGAGGACGGCGGTCTGCACGTCCTGCGGCCCGATCCCGGACGAGCTCCAGAGCTCGCGCGCGACGACACCCATCTCCGGGAGACCGGTGAAGTCGTCTCGATAGTAGCTCGTCATCATGTGCTGCTGCGCGCCCGCGCCCTGCGCGGCGGCGCGGATCAGGACGGGCTTCTGCTTCAGATCACGGGCGCGGTCCGGGCGCGTGACGATGATCGCCTGGCCGCCGTCGCTCTCCTGGCAGCAGTCGAGCAGGCGAAGCGGCTCGACGATCCAGCGTGACTTCTGGTGGTCCTCGAGCGTGATCGGCTGCTCGTAGAACCACGCCTTCGGGTTGTTGGCGGCGTGCTTCCGGTCCGCGACGGCGACGCGGCCGAAGTCCTCCGTCGTCGCGCCGTAGTCGTGCAGGTAGCGCTGCGCGAACATCGCGACCCAAGAAGCCGGCGTCGTGAGCCCGAACGGCGAGTACCACGAGTACGAGGAGCCCTCCGCAGTCGCGGCGAAGGCCCGGTCCTGCACGCCGGCGCCGAAGCGGCGGCCGGAGCGCTCGTTCATCGCGCGGTAGCAGACGACGACGTCGGCGACGCCGGTCGCGACGGCCATCGCCGCCTGCAGCGTCGTCGCGCAAGCGGCGCCGCCGCCGTAGTGCACGCGGCTGAAGAAGCGGAGATCGCCGAAGCCGAGATTCCGCATCACCTGGATCTCGGGATTGTTCTCCATCGTGAAGACGGACATCCCGTCGACGTCGCTCGGCGCGAGACCTGCGTCGTCGAGGGCGGCGCGGATCGCCTCGACCGCGAGCTGCATCTCGCTCCGTCCCGACTCCTTCGAGAACTCCGTCGCGCCGATCCCCACGATCGCGGCCCGGTCCTTCAGATCGTTCATGGCGTCGACGCTAGCGAGCGAAGCGGGAGCGCGCGAGAGTCACGGACCGCGCAGGCGAGGGTCGATCACGACCTTGCTCGCGATCTCCGCAGTGCCGAGCCGCGCGATCGCCTGCGCGAGGTCTTCGAGGGGTGCATCCGCCGGCTCGAGGAGCGCCTCGAGCGGCAACCGCCCGCTCGCGAGGAGCTCGAGCGCGCGCGGGAAACCGTCGGCGTCGTAGTTGAACGCGCCCGTCACGACGAGCTCGTTCAGGAGGATGCGATGCGGATCGAAGGCCGGCGGACGCCCTCCCGTTCCGACGAGCACGAGCGTCCCGGCGCGACGAAGCAGGGCCAGCGCCGCCTCCATCGCAGCCGGCGCCCCCGAGCATTCGAAAGCAGCGTGCACGGCCTTCTCGGCGACGTCGAACGGCATCCGCGGCACGACGAGCGCCTCGGGCTCGCACACGGCGGTGGCACCCGCAGCGCGTGCACGCTCGCGGCGCGTCGGCGAAGGCTCGCTGACGAGCACGTCGTCGACGCCCATCGCGCGAAGCGCCGCGATCAAGAGGAGACCGAGCGGTCCCGCTCCCGTCACGAGCGCGCTCTCGCCGGCCCGCACGCCGGATCGCGTGATCGCATGCAGTGCGACGGCCAGAGGCTCCGTCAAGGCGGCCGCGCGGAGCGGCAGCCCGTCTGGAACGGCGAAGAGCTGCTTCGCACGGATGCGCAGGAACTCCGCGAATGCGCCGCCGAAGCCGCCGTCCATGCCCGGACGCGAGACGCAGAGGAACGGACGTGCCGCGCGACAGTACTCGCACGTCCCGCAACCCGAAGGCGGCCCGCCGACGACGAGGTCGCCGACTCTCCATTCACGCACGGCGTCGCCGACCGCGACGATCGTTCCCGCCCATTCGTGGCCGCCGATCGTTCCGCGCGGCGCCATGCCGTCGCGGAACAGATGGATGTCGGTTCCGCAGATTCCACAGCCAGCGATCGCGACGAGCGCGTCGCCCGGCTCGAGCGTCGGAACCGGACGCTCCTCCACGGAGAGCTTGCCGGGAGAATGATAGACGGAAGCGCGCATCGTCTCGGGCAGCGTCGTCGTCGCGGATCCGGACATGGCGCGGAGCATCGGTCGCGGCGCCGCGGCCTGTCAACCCGGCGGCTCCGCCGGTTGCCCCGGCGGAGTCTTCCACAGTACGCTCGGCTCTTGACCGAGCCCGCGGAAGAGCTGCTCGAAAGGGTGCGCGGCTGGGTCGACGAAGCCGAGCGCGTCGTCGTCCTGACCGGCGCGGGGATCTCGACGGACTCGGGCATCCCCGACTTCCGCGGTCCGCAGGGCGTGTGGACGAAGAACCCGGGCGCCGAGAAGATGGCGACGCTGCAGCACTACGTCGCCGATCCGGACGTCCGCCGGCGCGCCTGGCGGAACCGTCTGGAATCGCCGATGTGGAGCGCCGAGCCGAACGACGGCCACCGCGCGATCGTCGAGCTCGAGCGCCGCGGCAAGCTGCACACGCTGATCACGCAGAACGTCGACAGCCTGCACCACCGCGCCGGCAGCTCACCGGAGCTCGTCGTCGAGATCCACGGCAACACGCGCGAGGTCGCGTGCCTCGACTGCGACGAGCGCGCTCCGATGGAGCGGGCACTCGCGCGCGTGAGCGCTGGCGAGGACGATCCGGCCTGCCGGACCTGCGGCGGGATCCTGAAGTCCGCGACGATCTCCTTCGGACAAGGTCTCGTCGCCGCGGACCTCGAGCGCGCCGAGCGAGCCGCGCACGCTTGCGACCTGATGCTCGCCGTCGGCACGACCCTCGCGGTCTTTCCGGTCGCGGGCGTCGTCCCGATCGCGAAGCACGCCGGAGCGCGCGTCGTCATCCTGAACGCCTCGCCGACCGAGATGGACCACCTCGCCGACGCCGTCCTCCTCGGGCCGATCGGGCCGATCCTGCCTCGGATCCTGGGAGCCGCGCGGCTGCAGTAGGGCCCGGCGAGGCGGTCCCGACCGCTCTATCCTTCTAATAGTGGGTGGCCTTGGACTCGACACAGGGTTATGGTGCTACCCCTCGTCGGGGCCCCGTCCGGCCCCCACCCGATCCAACGGAAAAGGATTGATCCGATGAGCAAGACGGCCGCGCAGGTCTCGGAGCAGGGTTCGCGCAACCCCCACGTGCAGCAGTGGGTCGACGAAGTCGCCTCGCACACCCAGCCCGCCGAGATCCATTGGTGCGACGGCTCCGAAGAGGAGCGCGAACGCCTGACCAAGCTCGCCGTCGATCAGGGCATCCTGATCCCCCTCGACCAGGAGAAGCGGCCGGGCTGCTACCTGCACCGCTCGGATCCGAACGACGTCGCGCGCGTCGAGCACCTCACGTTCATCTGCTCCCGCAAGAAGGAAGACGCGGGGCCGACGAACAACTGGATGGATCCGAAGGAGGCCTACGCGAAGCTCGGCGCGCTGTTCGCCGGCTCGATGAAAGGCCGCACGATGTACGTGATCCCGTACGCGATGGGCCCGATCGGCTCGCCGTACGCGAAGATCGGCGTCGAGATCACGGACAGCGTCTACGTCGTCCTCAACATGCGCATCATGACGCGCATGGGCCAGACGGCGCTCGACATGCTCGGCGACTCGAACGACTTCAACCGCGGGCTCCACTCGACGCTCGATCTCGATCCGAACAAGCGCTTCATCTGCCACTTCCCCGAGGACAACACGATCTGGTCCTGCGGCAGCGGCTACGGCGGCAACGTGCTGCTCGGGAAGAAGTGCCTGGCGCTCCGCATCGGCTCGTACCTCGGCAAGAGCGAGGGCTGGTTCGCCGAGCACATGCTGATCCTCGGCGTCGAGAACCCGAAGGGCGAGACGACCTACGTCGCGGCCGCGTTCCCGAGCGCGTGCGGCAAGACCAACTTCGCGATGATGATCCCGCCGAAGCAGTTCGCGGGATGGAAGATCTGGACGGTCGGCGACGACATCTCGTGGATGCGCGTCGGTCCGGACGGCCGCCTCTGGGCGATCAACCCCGAGTCCGGCTACTTCGGCGTCGCTCCGGGCACGAGCAAGAAGTCGAACCCGAACGCTCTCGCCTGCGTCGAGAAGAACACTCTCTTCACGAACGTCGGCATGACGCCGGACGGCGACGTCTGGTGGGAAGGCATGGACGGCGCGCCTCCCGCCGAGCTCACCGACTGGCAGGGACGTCCCTGGAAGGCCGGCTCGAAGGAGAAAGCGGCGCACCCGAACAGTCGCTTCACCGCACCGATGCGGAACAACCCGGTGCTCTCGCCGAAGGCGAACGAACCCGAGGGCGTGCCGATCTCCGCGATCATCTTCGGCGGACGGCGCAGCACGACGGTGCCGCTCGTCCTCGAGAGCTTCAACTGGGCGCACGGCGTCTACCTCGGCGCGACGATGGGCAGCGAGACGACGGCCGCGGCGACGGGTCAGGTCGGCGTGGTGCGGCGCGATCCGATGGCCATGCTCCCGTTCTGTGGCTACGACATGGGCGATTACTTCACGCACTGGCTCGCGATGCAGAGCCGGATCGCGAATCCGCCGCGCATCTTCCAGGTGAACTGGTTCCGCCAGGGCTCGGGCGGCGAGTTCCTGTGGCCGGGCTTCGGCGAGAACATGCGCGTCCTCGAGTGGATCGTGAACCGCGCCGCGGGCAAGGCCGGTGCGCGCGAGACGCCCCTCGGCTGGGTGCCGGAGCGCGGCCAGATCAACCTCGACGGGATCGACGTCTCCGAGGAGACGATGGATCATCTGACCGAGATCGATCGCGAAGCCTGGAAGAAGGAGTTCGATCTCCAGGAGGAGCTCTTCGAGAAGCTCCAGGCGACGATGCCGCGTGCGCTGATCCTGCAGCGGGAGCTTCTCCGGTCGCGTCTGTAGTCTTTCCCGCCGCCCGCGAGGCGGCTCCTCGGGATCGCTGGACCTTCCCCGCGGCGTCGAAGCGCGCGGGAGAAGTCCTGCGCTCCAGTGGACTGCGCGCGCTCTGGTTCGGGAGCCTCGCGGAGACGTGCTACCGCCGCCTCCTCGTGCTCGAGCGCGCGCTCGACGAGCCTCCGCCGCGTCTCGAGAGATCGATCGCGACCGAGGTCGGCCTCGTCGAGGACGCGCCTCTCTACCGGACGCTTCGGCCCGACACGTCCGAGGACGCGTTCCGCGCACGCGTCGCGACAGGGGCGCTCTGCTTCGGCGCGCACGTGAGCGGGCGGCTCACTTCGGTGACGTGGGCCCGCGCGGGGGGCGGTCGGATCTCGTACCTCGATCGAAATCTGGTGCTGTCGCCGGGAGACGTGTACCTGTTCGACACGTTCACGCGCGCGGATCAGAGAGGAGCTCGGCTGGCACCCGCGGCCGCCGCCGCGCAGATCGAGCATTTCCGTGGCGCCGGGAAGGAGCGCATCACCGCACTCGTTCTTCC
>VGTG01000200.1 GCA_016874795.1 Deltaproteobacteria bacterium
CGCTCGCGACCGTCGCGGGCGAGTGGGTCGGCCGGCGCGTCGAGCACGCGCGCGCTCGAACGCTCGACGTTTCCCTCGACGAGGGCGAGACGCCGCGCATCGGCGAAGCGGTCGCGGTGCGCGACCCGGCCGGCGGCGAGGCGCTGGTCGTCCGCCTCGAGCAGGATACGATCGTCGCGTTCGATCGCCGCTGTCCGCACCTCGGCTGCCCGGTTCTCTGGTCGGCCGAGCGCGGCCGCTTCGAGTGCCCGTGTCACCACGCGGCCTTCGACGCGCGGACGGGCGACGTTTTGTTCGGACCACCGCACCGCGGCCTCGCACCAGCTTCGATCGTGGGGGTCTAGGAGCGGAAGACAGACAGGTCGTTCACGCGCGGAGGAGCTCTCCTCTTGGTCAGGAGCCTTTCGGTGAGCGACGTGCCTGGCCCGCACAGCGAGGTGGGGCGTGGAGATCGGGAAGGCTGTTGAAAGCGTGAGCGAGAGCCTCACGCAATGAGAGAATGTAGAACATCGCCCGATTCAATCGTCTTCCTTTAATTTCTCCTTGACGCGAGGGGTTGTTCGGTGTACACTCCGGTCGTGGTCGCGGGAGCGAAGGCGGTGACGCAGCTCTGCTTCGATGACCTGCGGCGGCGTTCCGGCCGCGGCGGGCCTCGGCCGGGCGCACGGCGCAAGCCGGGTATGCGCCCCCGCGTTCGCCACCGCGCTCGTGAGGAGCTGCGCTGCTGCAGCCCTGCGCTCGTGACGCTCCGAATGCGCCGCGGCGTCGGCAGTCTTCGATCGAAGAGACTCGTCCGTGAGTTCCGACGTCGCCTGCGCGCGAGCTGCGAGCGCGGCGACTTCCGCGTGTTGCAGTACTCCCTGCAGCGCGATCACGCCCACTTCGTCGTTGAAGCGGACTCGAGCCGGGCGCTCGCGTCCGGGAGCGACCCGGGAGAGGTCCCGGGTATCGCCCCGGCTTGAACGCACTCCTGGGTGGGAGGCTCCTAGACAAGAGGAACGGCGTGCCTGGCCGGCACACCTACGAGCGACGCTTCGCTTCGCGCCCGGAGCCGAGCTCCGCGAGGATCTCGCTCGCGAGAGCACGTGCGACGATCGCGTTGGCCTCGCCTCGCAGGTGGACCCAGTTGACCATCAGGTCGCGATCGCCGTCGAGCGCCGCGATCACGTCGACGAAGCCGACGCCGTTCTTCTTCGCCCAGGTACGCAGGTCGTCCATCAGCCGCGCATGCACGAGCATCGTGCGCGGCGGATAGAACCCGGCGAGCGTCCGCAGGCCCGCCTCGTCGACGCCCTTCACGCGCGAGTGGAATGCCATGTCGGGCACGGCGACCATGTGCGGTCCGATCTCGCCGCGCGCGACCTTGCCGCGGACCATCTCGAGCTCCTCCGCGTACGAGACGCCGTGGAGCTCCTTCTCGGGAACGAGCGTCGAGCGGAACTGCTGCGTCGCGACGATCAAGTGGATGCCGCGGCTCTCGCACTCCTCGCGGAGACGGTCGAGGTTCGCGAGGAACGCGCGGCTCCGGCGCGCGGCGAGCTCGTCGCTCCACCACCACTCCGCGTCGACCGCTTCCGAGCGCGGCAGGATGCGGTCGAGGAGCGCCGCGAGGACGGACACGCGGATCAGGCGCTCGCCGAGCCCGTCCTCGCCCTTCCCATCGCGCGGCTCGACGACGGCGCTGTCGTTCGCGCCCTCGTAGAACGTGACGAAGTCCGGATCGAGGGCGAGGCCCTCGTTCTGGAACATCGCGAGGATGTTGTCCGTCGTCGCGTGCGGGATCGCGAAGTTGATCACCTCGAACCGCGGCGAGCCGCCGCTCGCCTGCTCGAGCTCGCGCTCGAGCAGGAACGGATACGTCTCGTCGTCGCGGTCGTGGTAGCCGAAGGTCGAGGACGCTCCGAGCGTCAGCACGCGGATCGTGCCGGGCGGCTTCTCGATCGTGAAGTCCTCGCCGCGGAATCCCTGGTTGTTGATGCGGACGGGGTAGCGCTCCTCGTGCGTCGGGCTCTCCGTCCACTTCGTCTCGTTCGGGAAGTACTTGCTGTAGCCCGTCGCTCCGGAAGCGTAGGCGCGCGAGTCGCCGATCTTGTTGCCGTGCGTCTGCGGCGTGTCCGTCAGGCGCTCGTTCGCGGCGGCGCGCTTCCCGTAGGTGAACGGCTCGACGACGTTCCGGTGCCACGGCGTTCCGTAGAGGAGGACGCGCGGGCCGACCTGCGTCGCGAAGTAGAGCCGCACGGCGGCCTCCGCGACCAGGAGATTGAGCACGACGAGTGCGAGGATCTTGATGGTCGTCCGCATGGCGCTGGCGCATGGCGCTGCGTCAGGAACGCGGCGCGCCCGCTCCCGCCTCCTGCGCGCCGCGGGCGTGCCAGGCGGGGATGCCAGGGGGAACGACGAAGCCGCGCTCCCCGATCGCGGCCTGCGCGGCCTTCGTCTCCAGGAACTCGACGAAGCGGCTCGCCGCGGCGGCGTTCTGCGCTCCGGCGATCGGCGCCGCGGCGAGGAGGATCGGCGATCCGTGGTGGAGCTGCCCGCCGATCTCGACCTTGCCCTCCGCGTAGACGCCGGCACGGCCCGGATCGGCGAGGTTGATCTCGATCGGCAGCTCGGCGAGCTTGATTTTGCGCTCGACGGCGAGGCTTCGATAGAGCAGCGAGACGTCGAGGGTGCCCGCCGCGAGGCGGTCGAGGATCACGTTCTCCGGCATCACCTGCTGCGGCAGCAGCACCTGCGAGACGAGGTGCTTCGCCCCGTAGAGCTCGCCCGCGAGCTGCAGGACGATGATCGAGCGGAGGCCGAGCCGGCTCTCCTCGGGGTCCGGCCGTGCGAACAGGACACCGTCCGCGTGCAGCGACTCGAACCACGGCTTCCCCTGCGCGAGCTCCTTCGCGAACTTGCCCTTCTCCGCGTACGCGACGACCATCGCGTCGGAAGCGAACACGAGATAGCGCGGCACCCGCTCCGCGCTCGCCTGATGGAGGAGGGCTTCGGGGTCGGTCGTCAGGACGACGTCGGCCGTGGGCGCTCCGCTCGAGGAAGGGGCGACGTCCTCGAACGCGAGGACGGTCCGACCGTCGACCGGGATACCGGCCTCGCGCTGGAACGCCGGAGCGAGCGCTTCCTCGACCAAGGGACGGAGCGCCTCGGAGTAGGCGACGCGCACGCGCTGCTCCTCGGCGCGCGCGCTCGCGGCGACGAGGACGCAGCCGGCGAGAAACGCCGCAGCACGGAAGAGCGAGGCCGGCACCCTGCTCGGGTAGAACGCACCTCGGGCTCAGTCAAACGGGGCGGTCGAGCGGCTGCTCGCTCGCGATCCATCTGATAGAACGCCGCGGATGGAAGCCGGGCGAGCCCTCGAAGGCGTCTCCGATCGCACCTTCTTCGTCGCGAACGCGATCGTCTCGACCGCGGCGCTCGGGTTTCTCGCGTACGTCCTCCTGCTGCGCGAGACGGCTCCCGCGGGAACGGTCGACCTCCGCTTCCTTCCGGCAGTGAACGCGAGCCTGAACGCGGTGGCCGCTCTGCTGCTCGCGGCGGGCTGGGTCGCGATCCGGCGACGTGCGATCCGCCTGCACCGCACGCTGATGATCGCGGCGTTCACGGCCTCGGCGCTCTTTCTCGCCTGCTACCTCGTCTATCACTGGGCGCACGGCGACACGCGCTACCAGGGCGAGGGGCTGCTGCGCGCGATCTACTTCTTCATCCTGATCACGCACATCCTCCTCTCGATCTTCGTCGTGCCGGCGGCGCTGACCGCGTTCTACTTCGCTTGGAAGCGCCAGTTCGTTCGGCACCGGCGGCTCACGCGGATCGCGCTGCCGATCTGGCTGTACGTCTCGGTGACGGGTGTCCTCATCTACTTCATGCTGCGCTCGAGCGCGGCGGCGCTGCCGTGAAGCCGACGACCTTCCACCACCGTGTCCCGTTCTACGAGACGGACGCCATGGGCGTCGTCCACCACGCGAACTACGTGCGCTACCTCGAGCTCGCGCGCATCGCGTGGATGGACGATCACGATCGCCCCTATCGCGAGTACGTCGCCGAGGGCTTCCACTTCTCGACGACGCGGGTCGAGGTCGACTACCGCCGGCCGGCCGTCTTCGACGACGTCGTCGAGGTGACGACCTGGCTCGACTGGGTCCGCGGCGCTTCGCTCGCGATGCGCTACGAGCTGAAGCGGGGACCGGACCTCCTCGCGACCGGCGCGACCGAGCACGCGCTCGTCGACACGGCGGGACGCCCGTGCCGGATCCCGGCCGCGTACCGCGGGCGTCTCGCCGCGCTCGCGGCGAACGGCACGAAGCGCGTCCGGCCGCCGCGCGAGCGCTGATTCACTCCCGCCGGGAGCCGGCCGGGGTCGCCGCTTTCGGGACGCCGCCGAGGTGCCGATAGACGCCGAATGCGTCTCGATCGATCGGTGCCTTCGCTCGTCCTCTCTCTCGTCGTCGCGAGCGCGCTCGGTGCCGCGTGCTCGAACACCGGCGGCGGTCCCTTCGACGACGTCATCGCGTTCGGCGACAGCTTGACGGACGTCGGCAACGTCGCCGGCATCACGACCCCGGGCAATGCGCCGGTGATCGACGGCTACTACGAGGAGACCCACTTCTCGGACGAGATCCTCTGGATCGAGCGCCTCGCGGACGACTGGGGCTTGCCGGACCGAACACCCGGCCGCGGGAGCAGCACGTCTCTTCCCGCCGAGCCCGACGGCAACACGTGGGCGTGGGGCGGATCCGAGGCGGGCTCCGGGACGGTCCAGCCTCCGGGCGTGACGGAGCCGATTCCGAACCTGCTCGCCGAGGTCCGGGAGTACTTGACGTACCACGAGCCCAATCCGGACGCGCTCTACGCGATCTGGTCCGGCGCGAACAACCTCCTGATCGGCGGCAAGTTCGGGCCGGTCGCGGCGGCGGAGGCGGTCGCCTCCGTGAAGACGTCGCTCCGCGTGCTCGAGGACGCCGGCGCCGAGAGCTTCCTCGTCTTCAACATGCCGAAGATGGGCGACACGCCGGCGGCGCGGTCGAGTGGGATCGTCTCGGAGGCCCTCGCGAACGAGTACGCGGACGCCTACAACGCAGCACTCGACGTCGCGCTCGCCGAGCTTCGCCTCGATCCCTCCTTCGACGCGGCCATCGGCTTCGTCGACGTCTACGCGGAGCTCGAGCTCGTGGTCGACACCGTCCAGGCCGGCGCGACCTACGAGCCGGACTTCTTCGTGCCCGGGCCGCCCGTCGTGATCGCGAACGTCACGGACGAAGCCCTCGGTGTGTTCCAGGACACCGGCACGTACCCGACGGACTACCTCTTCTGGGACGACGTGCATCCGACGACGCAGGGTCACCAGGTCCTCGCCGGGCTCGTCCTCCAGGCGATGGACTGAAGAAATCTCGACGGCGAGCCGAAACCTCCCTCATGGCGAAACCGGCCTCGGCGGAACGGAGTCTTTCGAACGGCGCGGCCGCGCTCTTCGCGCTCGCCCTCGTGGGACAAGCTGCCCTTCCGGGCGCGGCCGCAGGCTTCTCGGCGGCGGGGGCCTTCGAGATCTGCGAAGAGCAGCAGTACGCGCTCTGCGCGGCCGCTTCCTGCTTCGTCTTCGAGAAGGTCGCGTATTGCAAGTGCGACATCGAGTTCGGCGACAGCCTCAGCCTCGCGGACGACTACGACGGCGGCGACGTCTGCTCCCTGAACGAGGAGGGTGCCTCGAACGGCTACATGGTCAGCACCTACAGCCTGCCCGACTCGGTGCTCAAGGGCGGCGACGGCGCTCTCTACACGTGTACGGCGAAGGACTCGGACGGCGCCTACGCGCAGTGCGACGGCGGCCTGTGCTTCGACAGCACGATCGGCAATTCCTTCCCGAGCTTCGGCCAGCTCGCTTCGGACGAGATCATCTGCTCGTGCCCGATCACGGTCGCGAACCCGCAGAAGGCGAAGGTCGGCTACCAGATCTTCGGCCCGTACCCGTGCCAGCAGGACTACTTCGACAACTGCCGGAGGACGACCGCGAACAAGCAGAACGGAGCGACGATCCATGTCGGCGCACCGACGGGCATACCGCGATTCTTGACGCGGAGGCTCGACGGCAGCGTCCCGCCACTGAATCACTGCAAGCCGTCGCGCTGAGCGCCAATTCGCAGCCGGCTTCGCTCGCTTGTGCCGCGCCGGCTGCCGGGGTAACGACGCTCGTGCGCGCGCAGAGCGTCGACCGGCGTGGTCTGGAATGCCGGGATGCAGAGCGGCCGCCACGCGCACAACGAAGCGGTGCTCTACGTCGCGCAGGGCCGCGGGCACACCGTCATCGACGGCGAGACGGTTCCCTGGGAGACCGGCTCGTCGGTGCACATCCGCGGTCCGCAGACGGAGCATCAGCACTTCAACACCGGGAGCGAGCCCGCCATCACGCTGCGCATCGTGAACGGCCTCTGGCTACAGATCGAGGACGCGTTCGCCGACGTGCTGCCTCCGATCTGGCACGAGGCGGCGCACCGCATTGGCTCGAAGGAGGTCGGATCGTGATCGATCTGAGCGGAAAGGTCGCAGTCGTCACGGGTGGCTGCAGCGGCATCGGACGCGGCACCGTCGGCGTCCTGCACCGCGCAGGCGCGCAGGTCGCGTGCGTCGACGTGCAGGACGACAAGGGCAGCGCTCTCGCGGACGAGCTCGGCGAGCGCGTCCTCTACGTCCATGCGGACGTCACCCTGGAGAGCGAGATCGCGACCGGGTTCGCGCGCATCGCGGAGCACTTCGGCGGAATCGACATCCTCTTCAACAACGCCGGAGCGGCCGAGCCGCCGGGGACGGATCCCTTCGACGTGGCGAGCTTCGAGAGAGTCCAGAAGCTCCTCGTGGAGAGCGTCATCCTCGGCATGAAGTACGCGATCCCCTCGATGGTCGCGCGCGGGGGCGGCTCGATCGTCAACACCTCGAGCGTGGCCGGGCTCCAGGCGGGGTACGGGCCGTTCGCGTACTCCGTCGCGAAGGGCGCCGTGCTTCACATGACGCGGATCACGGCCGCGGCGCTGGCTCGCGAAGCGATCCGCGTGAACGCGATCTGTCCGGGCTTCATCCCGACTCCAATCTTCGGGCGCGCACTGGGTGAATCGACCGAGGACGCGGAGCGTCGCGCGAAAGACATCCGCGAGCGCGCGCACGCCTTCCAGCCGATCCGCATCGCCGGCTCGCCCGAGGACATCGGCTACGCGGTCGCGTACTTCGCGAGCGACCTCGCCCGCTTCGTCACGGGGCAGTGGCTGGCCGTCGACGGCGGCATCACGGTCGGGCCGCGCCAGGCGTGGGACGAGGCCGCCGCCATCGAGAGCTGGACGCGGATCGGCATGAGCGACGAGCAGGTGAAGGCGTTCCTCGGCGTCGTGTAGGCTCGCGGATCGACGGCATGGAGAGCTCGGAGCACTACGATCTCGTCGTGGTCGGCGGTGGCATCGGCGGAGCGGCGCTCGCGACCGTGCTCGCACGCGCGGGCCTCGGCGTTCTCGTCCTCGAGAAGTCGACCGTCTACCGCGACCACGTGCGCGGCGAGTGGATGGCGCCGTGGGGCGTCCGCGAGCTGAAGACGCTCGGGCTCTACGAGGAGGTTCTCGCCGGCGGCGGGCATCACCTGAAGCGTCACTGGAGCTGCGACGAAGGCGTTCCGCACGCCGACGCGATCGCGCGTACGCTCGATCTCTCGGCCGTCGTGCCGGACGTGAGCGGTCCGCTCTGCATCGGCCATCCGCGTCACTGCCAGCTCCTGATCGACCTCGCCGCCGCTTCGGGAGCGACCGTCCGGCGCGGCGTGAGCGACGTCCGCGTCGAGCCCGGAAGCGTGCCCGAGGTGGAGTACGTCTTCGAGGGCGAGCGGCACCGCGCGCGCGGACGCCTCGTCGCGGGCGCCGACGGGCGCGGCTCGCAGGTCGCGCGGCGGGTCGGCATCGAGCTCGAGCGCGATCCGACGCACCATCTCTTCTCCGGAATGCTGGTCGAGGGCGCGCACGGCTGGCCCGAGGACCTTCAGGTTACGGGCTCGGAGAAGGACGTGCACTATCTCGCGTTCCCGCAAGGGAACGGCCGCGTCCGTCTCTATCTCGGCTACTCGTGCGATCAGCCGCGTCGCCTCGCCGGCGCGGGAGGACCCGCGGCGTTCCTCGAGGCGTTCCGTCTCGAGTCGGTTCCGGGGAGCGAGCACCTCTCCGGTGCAGAGGCCGCCGGTCCTTGCCACTCGTATCCCAACGAGGACACCTGGTCCGACGTGCTCCACCGCGACGGCGTGTTCCTCGTCGGCGACGCCGCGGGCTCGAACGATCCGATCATCGGGCAGGGGCTCTCGATCACGATGCGCGACGTGCGCCTCGTGCGCGACGCGCTCCTCGGCGAGAAGGACTGGAGCCGGGACGACCTCCTCGTGGAATATGCGGAGGAGCGCCGCGAGCGCATGCGCCGTCTCCGCTTCTCCGCCGCGCTGATGTCCATCCTGCAGAACGAGTTCGGCGAGGAAGCGGTCGCGCGGCGCCATCGCGCTCTCGAGCGCCAAATGCGCGATCCGATTCTCCTGTTCCCGTTCATCGCCACGTTCATCGGCCCCGAGACGCCCCCGGCGGAGGCATTCGACCCCTCGATCCGCGAGCGCCTGTTCGACTAGAAAGGGAACCCCCCATGCAGATCGGCGTACTTTCCATCTTCCAGAACTATCGCGACGAGCACGACGACGGCGACGTGATGCGCGGCGAGATGAAGATCGCGCTCCTCGCCGAGGAGCTCGGCTTCGACAGCTACTGGGCGACCGAGCATCACTTCTTCGGCTACTCGATGTGCCCGGACAACCTGCAGTGGCTGACCGGCGTCGCGACGCGGACCAGCCGCCTGAAGCTCGGCACCGGCGCCGTGATCATGCCGTGGAACGATCCCTATCGCGTTGCAGCGAAGGTCGCGCTCCTCGACCAGCAGTCGGGCGGTCGCGCGCTCCTCGGCTTCGGCCGCGGTCTCTCGCGGCGCGAGTATGCGGCCTTCGGCATCCCGATGGACGAGGCGCGCGGTCGCTTCGACGAGGGAACCGAGATCGTGCTCGCGGCGCTCGAGTCCGGCACGATCGAGGCGAAGACGGAATACTACGATCAGCCGCGCGCCGAGCTTCGCCCGCGGCCGACGGGGAGCTTCGCCGATCGCGTCTTCTCGATCGGCGTCTCGCCCGAGTCCGCGGTGCAAGCGGCCGTGATCGGGGCGCGCCTGATGGTGCTCGCGCAGCAGCCGTGGGAGGTGTTCCGCGACGCGGCGCTGATCCCGTACCAGACGAAGTGGCGCGAGCTCCGCAAGACCGAGCCGCCGCCGCCGGTCTGCGGACAGCTCATCTACTGCGAGAAGGACGCGAAGCGCGCCGCCGAGCTCGGCGAGCTCTACGTCAAGAACTACTTCGCGAGCGTCGTCGAGCACTACGAGATCGCGGGGAAGCACTTCCAGGGAACGCGAGGCTACGAGTTCTACGCGAGCGCCGCCGACATGATCACCGCGATCGGCCTCGACGAGATGGCGAACATGTACGCCGGCGTGAACACGTTCGGGACGCCCGAAGAGATCGTCGAGAGGATCGAGCAGCAGCGCCGCATCCTCGAGTGCGATCTCGACGTGCTCGCGATCACGAAGTACGGCGGCATGACGGACGCGGAAGCGGAGGCGTCGATGCGGCTCTTCGCGAGCGAGGTGATGCCGCGCCTGCGCGCGACGGCGCGGAGCAGCGCCGCGGCCTAGCTAGTGCACCGCTCGTCACGGGCGCGGCAGCTTCGCGGGCC
>VGTG01000201.1 GCA_016874795.1 Deltaproteobacteria bacterium
CTTCTCCCTCCGGGCTCCTCGACGTACTGTTCAAGTACGCCTGCGTCGCCCTCCGGTCCGAGGCTCGCGAATCTTCGGCACTCTCGACCGCCTCGCGACGTGATCTGGTGAGAAATGCAGGCTAGGAAAGCGTCACGCGCTTTGGCGCAGGGTCCGATCGCGCAACGAGATCGAGTGACGCTTGCCGTTCACGCGACGGAACGGGAAGCGATACATCCCGGGGCGATCCTTCTGCTGCTGCGTGCGCCAGGTCTCGAGACCGCGGCGCAACGTCTCGGGCTCGAACCGGAGGGCCGCGCAGATGTTCTCGAACGAGTACGGCCAGCTCGTGTCGGTCGAGTTGATCCAGCTCTCGACTTCTTCGAAGAGGCGGCGGTTGCGGCGACCCGGATCCGCCGCATAGCGCTGGTAGGTAGCGACCGCGTCCTCCATCACCGCCAGCATGAGCCGGACTTCCGGCTGGTCCGTGCGCTCCATCTCGACGCGATCGCGGTGCTGATCCGGCGTGATGAGGTCGGGCTCGAAGAGCCGAGCGACTCCGTCCTCTTGCGTGGCGAACGCGCTTTCCATAGAGCCTCCGGGGGAACTGGCAACGGGGCTACGCAAGTCCCGTGCCGCGCCTGCGTTGGAATTCGGTGCTTGGTCCTGCCGGGGGCGCTCATCCGGCGTCCTGGTTTGTGACAGGTGATGAGATTGCGACATCGGCCCAGCCTCCTCCGCAATGGGTGACAAGCCAACTCCGGCGGCTCCTCCGACCCTGACGCGTCTGGCCGCCGACGCGCTCATCGAGACTATCGACGGGCCGGTCGAGATCGTTAAGCTCGTCGGCAAGGTCATGCCGGTGCTGACCCGCTTCGCCGACGGCCAGCTGGGCTTCCGGATGATGACGCAGATCCGCGAGCTGGAGGCCGAGGCGAACCTCATACGACTCGTCAACGCGGACGGTCAGGTCGTGTGCGTCGGCGCCGAGCACATGTTCGTGCGCGCCGACGGAAGCGAGGTACCGGCTTCCGGTCTGGTCGTCGGCGATCGACTCGAGCCGGGATGGAGCTATCTACCGGGCTACATCCTGCCGGACGCCGCGGAGTACGCGGCGGACGTGCGGGGCAAGCCGTGGGAGAACCCCGTCGTGATCCGCAGCATCGAGCCGGGCGGATCGGGTCCGCTCTACGGCGCGAGCGTGCGCGACACGAAGAGCTACTTCCTCACCTTCGGAGCGCGCTGCCGCGCTCAGGCGTGAGCGCTTCGACGGCACGGCGCGCGTAACGCGCGAGCATGTCGGCTTCGAGGTTCACCTCGTCGCCGGGCTTCCGATCCCCGAGCGTGGTCTCCGCGATCGTATGCGGAATCAACGCGATCGAGAATCGATCTCCGCTGGGATCACAAACGGTGAGACTCACGCCGTCGATGGCGACCGAGCCCTTGTCGGCGACGTAGGCGCCGAAGTCGCTCGGGTGCTCGATCGCGAGCCGGAGGCCGTCGCCTTCGCGATCGAGCGCCGCGACGCGGCCGACCGTATCGACGTGCCCGAAGACGAAGTGACCGCTCACCCGGTCGCCGATCTTCAGCGAGCGCTCGAGGTGGATCGTGCGGCCCACCTCCACACGGCCGAGAGTCGTCCGGTCGAGCGTCTCCTGGCTCAGGTCCGCGACGAAGCCGCCGGGGGTGATCTCGCGGACGGTCAGGCAGACGCCGTTCGTCGCGATGCTCTCGCCGAGATCGAGGCCGGACGGGTAGGCACAACCGACGCGGAGCACGGCGCCGCCGCATGTGCGCTCGAGCGACTCGACGACGCCGAGCCTCTCGATGATTCCCGAGAACACTAGGCGAGCCGCGCGAGGAGCTCGCGCAGCCCGTCGGAGCGCCCCGCCATCTCCTCGAGCTGCGAGCGCGTGAGCCAGACGCCGTGCCCCGCGGCGCACGCGGACGCGTTCGCGAGAGTCTGCAACGCCTGGCCGCAAAGCGGGCACGCTCCCGTCGCGGCGATCGGCTCGTCGCCCTTCGCACGAAGCTTCGCGAGAAGCGCCTTGTCGCGCTCGGCGAAGAAGTGGTCCTCGCGACCGTGCTCGAGGTCGCGCAGCTTGTCGCCCAGGCGGTCCTTCTCCTGGTTCGACATCAGCGAGATCCGGTCACCGAAGCGCCCTCGCCGTCGTTGCGGAGCGGATAGAGCCGCGCCGTCAGTATCGGGTTCGACGCGAGAAGAGGTGCCCCAAAGGCCGTCACCGCGAGGCCGATCGCGATCCAGGAGAGCATGCCGTTGACGATCCCCAGGAGGACCATCGTCAGGCCCCACAGAGCGATCGCCGCGGAGGCAACGAAGCGAATCAGGTTCACGATCTGGCGATAGCACGGTCGCACGGTCATCAAAACCGGGCCCTTCTTCGACCCCGAGAAGAGCGGCACGAAGATTGTGGGACCCCGAAACGTGGTTAACTTCGGCGCACCTCGAAGTGTCCGCTGCGGGGGAAAAAGGGGGAAGAAGATGGATTTGCAGCGCCTGACGGAAAAATCGCAGGAGGCCCTGCGGAGCGCCCAGGCCGTCGCCAGCCGGCGGGGTCACCAGGGCGTCGACGTGGAGCATGTCCTCGCTGCGCTGCTCGACGACGAAGCCGGTTTGACCCGTCGGATCCTCGAGCGCGCGCAGATCTCGCCCGCGACCGTCCGCACCGCCGTCGAGCGCGCCCTCGAGAAGATCCCCCAGGTGAGCGGGTCGGGGCACAACCCGGAGCAGGTCTACCTGACGCAGCGTCTCGCGCGGATCCTCGACAAGGCGGAAGCCGAGGCGAAGGGCCTGAAGGACGACTACGTCAGCGTCGAGCACCTTCTGCTCGCGATGCTCGGCGCCGATGGCGCCGCCGCGGAGGCGTTTCGCGCTGCAGGTCTCGATCGCGCGAAGCTGCTCGCCGCGCTCCAGGGCGTGCGCGGCAATCAGCGCGTCACGAGCCAGAACCCGGAAGCGACGTACGAGGCGCTCGAGAAGTTCGGACGCGATCTGACCAAGCTCGCGCAGACCGGCAAGCTCGATCCGGTCATCGGCCGCGACGAGCAGATCCGCCGCGTGATCCAGGTGCTCTCGCGCCGCACGAAGAACAACCCCGTCCTGATCGGCGAGCCCGGCGTCGGCAAGACGGCGATCGCGGAAGGCCTCGCGCAGCGCATCGCGAGCGGCGACGTTCCCGAGGGCTTGCGCGGCCGCCGCGTCGTCGCGCTGGACATGGGCGCGCTCGTCGCCGGCGCGAAGTTCCGCGGCGAGTTCGAGGAGCGCCTGAAGGCGGTGCTGAAGGAGGTCCAGTCGTCGGAAGGGGAGATCATTCTCTTCATCGACGAGCTGCACACCGTCGTCGGCGCCGGCGCCGCCGAAGGCGCGATGGACGCCTCGAATCTCCTGAAGCCGCTCCTCGCGCGCGGCGAGCTCCACTGCATCGGTGCGACGACGCTCGACGAGTACCGGAAGCACATCGAGAAGGATGCGGCCCTCGAGCGGCGCTTCCAGCCGGTGCTGGTCGACCAGCCGAGCGTCGAGGACACGATCTCGATCCTGCGCGGCCTTCGCGAGCGCTACGAGGTGCACCACCGCGTCCGTATCAAGGACGCGGCGCTCGTCGCCGCGGCCGTGCTGTCGAATCGATACATCACGGACCGCTTCCTTCCGGACAAGGCGATCGATCTCGTCGATGAGGCGGCGGCTCGCCTTCGTACCGAGATCGACTCGATGCCGGCCCAGCTCGATGAGGTCGTGCGCCGCGTGATGCAGCTCGAGATCGAGCGCGAGGCGCTGCGCAAGGAGACGGACCGCGCTTCGCGCGACCGGCTCGAGAAGCTCGAGAAGGAGCTCGCCGACCTGAAGGAGGAGGAGACCCGCCTCCGCGCCCAGTGGGAGACAGAGAAGGCGACGCTCGGTGGAGTCGCCGAGCTGCAGAAGCAGCTCGAAGTGACACGGCTCGAGTTCGACCGCGTTTCACGTCCGGGCGCCGACTACGATCCAGCGCGAGCGAGTGAGCTGCAGTACAGCACGATCCCGGAGCTCGAGAAGCAGATCGCGGCCAGCGAGAGCCCGGCGGCCGGCGGAGGCCGACTGATCAAGGACCACGTCGACTCGGAGGACATCGCCGAGGTCGTCGCGCGCTGGACCGGAATCCCGGTGTCGAAGCTGATGCAGGGCGAGGCGCAGAAGCTCCTCCATCTCGAGGAGCATCTGCACGCGCGCGTCGTCGGTCAGGACGAGGCGGTGACCGCCGTCGCCGACGCCGTCGTGCGCGCACGCTCGGGCCTCGGAGATCCGCAGCGGCCGATCGGCTCGTTCCTCTTCCTCGGACCGACGGGCGTCGGAAAGACCGAGCTCGCGCGCTCGCTTGCGGCATTCCTGTTCGACCACGAGCAGGCGATGATCCGGCTCGACATGTCCGAGTACATGGAGAAGCACTCCGTCGCGCGTCTGATCGGCGCTCCCCCGGGCTACGTCGGCTACGAAGAGGGCGGACAGCTCACCGAGGCGGTGCGCCGTCGGCCGTTCTCCGTCGTCCTGTTCGACGAGATCGAGAAGGCGCATCCCGACGTCTTCAACGCGCTCCTGCAGATCCTCGACGACGGTCGGCTCACCGACGGTCAGGGTCGAACGGTCGACTTCCGGAACGTCGTGATCATCATGACCTCGAACGTCGGAAGCGATCTCATCCTCTCGTACACGGGCGGGATCACCGACAAGGACTCGCTGGCGTACGTTCAGATGAAGCAGGACGTGCTGGCGGCGCTGCGACGCTCGTTCCGGCCGGAGTTCCTGAACCGCATCGACGACATCGTCGTCTTCCACGGCCTCACCCGACAGGACCTCGAGCGCATCGTCGACATCCAGCTCGAGCGCATCCGCGCGCGTCTCTCCGAGAGGCGCATCCAGCTCGATCTGACGCCGGCGGCGCGGAGCCACTTCGCGGAGGCCGGCTACGATCCGGTCTACGGCGCGCGTCCGCTGAAGAGGCTCTTGCAGCGGGAGATCGAGACGGAGCTCGGCCGGCGGATCCTCGCCGGCGACGTCACCGACCGATCACGCGTCCGCGTCGACTGGACCGGCAGCCAGCTTCGCTTCGATAGCGAGCCGCTCGCCGAGGCCGCGTGAGCCCGCGGGAAGGGGCCGCGATGCTCCTCTCCCTCAATTGACATCGTCCAAGGGCGCGTATAGTCGAGGCATTTCCGGGATCGCGCGCAATGGACGCACGTACCAAGATCCTCGAGACGGCGGCCCGACTGTTTGCGACCCACGGCTACGACAGCACCTCGCTGTCGGTCGTCGCGCGCGACGCAAGCGTCAGCAAGGCGCTGATCTTCTGGCACTTCGAGAACAAGGAGAGCCTCTACGAGGCCGTCCTCTCGCGCACGATCGAGCCGTACCACATCGACATGGACGAGCTCGCCGGACTCGGTGCGGCCGATCGCATCAGCCGGATGGTCGATTTCTACTACGACTTCATCAACGAGAACGCGCACTCGGTGCGCTTCTTCCTGAGCCTGTTCCTTCGTGAGGACAAACGTCCCGACGACTTCTTCGCTCGCGTGCTCGAGCTCTATCGCCACTACCGCGAGCTCCTGGCGATCACTCTCCGCGCTGGTCAAAACGAGGGCACTCTATCGGCCGACGTCGATCCGGACCTGCACGCCGCCCTCATCTTGAGCACGCTGAACGGCGTGCTCGTCCAGGGATTCACGGGCGAGCGCGACGTCGCGTCCCCCGAGCGCTTGATCCGCGAGTTGAAGTCCAGTCTGGTTGACAGACTGCGGATCCAGTGACACCTGTTTCGCTCGGGTGAGCCCGCGTACCGCAAAGTCGGGTGGCGACCCGGCGCGCGAATGGGTGCGGCGGATGGCCGACCAGGCGCATCACAAGGCGCAGTCGCAGCCCCGAGTCGCGAGGCGGCTCAACCGCGAGAAGGAGCTGTTCGCGCAGCGGGCGCAGCACGTCAAAAGCCTGTTTCAGCGGCTCGAAGGGCTTTGCGACGCGGTCAACAAGCAGGGCGGCGGAAACCTGCTCTCGGCGCATCATCAGCTCAACTCGAAGAACCTCGGCGGCATCGAGGTTCCCGACGGTGCGCGCCTCGTGCTGAAGTTTCTCGACCGGCGCATCGAGGTCGTCATCAATCCGCTGCAGAGCGTCGGCGGACGGCCCGCGCCGATCGGCGACGTCGCTTCCGCCTCCGTGATGCTCTACGACGCGAGCGATCCGACGGGCGCCGACTGGTACGACGTCGTCCTCCGCGAGGACGGCTGGCACCGCAAGACCGCGGACGGCGACACGGGCAGCGCCGCTCTCGGCGAGAGCGACCTGAAGCGCCTCATCGAGTGGCTTCTGCTTTAGGCGGGCCGCTCGATCCGTAGCCGCGCCACTGCATGTAGAACGACAGCAGCGTGTAGTAGGCGGGGTAGAACAGCGACACCGCAGCGAGAGTCGTTCTCCGCTCCGGCAACGCCGCGAGCGTCATCAACGTCATCGCTCCCCAGATCAACCCGAGACCGATCGTCCACGGTCGAAGGAACACGGTGCGGGTGGGATAGACGAACCGAAGCGGTGCGAAGACGAGCACTGCGAGCACGCCGGTCCAGAACGCGCTCCAGCCGGGCGACGTCTCGAAGACGTAGAAGTAGTATGCGATGATGTTCCAGTAGCTCGGGAAGCCCGTGAAGAAGTGGTCCGACGTCTTCGCGTCCTCGTGACAGAAGCGATACGCAGAGGCGAGAACCGCCGCTGCGCCCGCGGCGTAGCCGAAAACGCCGACGAGCATTCCCGTCTCCAGCATCAGGTAGATCGGCACGACGACGAAGGTCAGGTAGTCGACGATGTCGTCGAGCTTCGCGCCGTCGTACTCGGGAACGACTTCCTTCACGCGCGCGAGGCGCGCGAGCGCGCCGTCGCTCGCGTCGATGGCGACGGCGAGTGCCAGGAGGAGCATCGCGAGGCCGATCTCGCCGCGCGCGATGGCCAGAAGCGCGAAGACCGCGGCAACCGCGCCGAGCGCTGTGTAGAAATGGACCGACCAGCCGGCGACGCGACGCGCGGTGATCATACGGCAGGAGGACGACCGCTGCCGTCCGCGAGCTTTGGCGACAAGCTCGGCTCGTAGAGGATCTGCACGCTGTTCCCGTCGGGATCGGCGACGTAGCAGGAGACGCTCGCGTCGCGGTGCTCCTTCGTCGATTGCCGGACGACGACGCCGGCCGCCGCGAGCGCCGCTTCCGCTCGGCGCACCGCTTCGGGAGACGCGACGAGGATCCCGAGATGGTCGAGCGGACCGGGTTCGCTCGACAGCGCTTCGACACGATGCAGGGCGAGATTGTCGCCGCCGGAGCTCAGGTAGACGTTGTCCGCGTCGGGCTGCCAGACGATCCGGAAGCCGAGCAGGTCCCGATAGAAGCGAAGCGCGCCGTCGAGGTCGCGCACGCGGAGGGCGAGGTGACGGAGCCCGAGGCTCTCGAGCACCGGCGTGGCGGAGGAGGTCACGGCCGAATCCGTATCACAGCAGAGTCGCGCATCACTCGGGCACGATGCGGACGACGCTCCCGTCCTCGGGCGAGGCGACGACCACGGAGCCGTCCTGATCGAGAGCGATCGGAACCGGCAACGGAAGCCGGTCCGCGCGCGTGCGGAGCGCGAGACCGGTCGCGACCTTCCGATCGCTCCCGTCCATCCCATGCTGGAGGATTCTGCCGCTCCGCTCCTCGGCGACGAAGATCGGCCGGCGGAGGTCCGAAGCGAGCCCCGACGGTCCAGAGAATCCGCTCGCGAGGAGAGCCGGCGGCTCGCCGTTGCGAAGGGCCAGGATGCGTCCGCCTTCGGGCTCCGCGGCGAGCACGCTCTCGCCGCGGATCGCGACCGCGACCGGCGACATCAGGCTGCTGCCGAGCGTCTGTCCGACCGCGCCGCCGCCGACCTCGATCACCCGTCCCGCGCCGGTCTCCGCGACGACGAGGGTTCCGGTCGGATTGCGCGCGACGGCCGTCGGCCAGTCGAGGCCCGTCGCGAGCCGCAGAACCTCTCCCCGGGCGAGGTCGACCTGGACGAGGAGCCCCTGATCCGGCGCGGTCGCCCACGCGATTCCCGGCAGTCCGGTGGTGAGGCCGACGGGCGGCGGAAGTCCGTCGGGCCGTGCGAGCACCACGAGCGTCGCCTTCCGTCCGCGGATCCTCTTGATCGAGACGCGATCGGCGACGAGCACGTCGGCACCGTCGAGCGCGATCCCGCCGGGGGAGACGAGACCGCCTTCGACGAGCACGCGAGCGCCCACCGGCCAGGGCTTGAATGCGTGCACGGCCCCGGTGCTCCCGACCGAGACGAGGAGCGTCTCTCCGCAGACGACGAGATCAGCGATTCCGGGAGTGAGCTGCACCGGCGCCGCGGCGCCGTCGGCGAGGCGGCGCAGGCGGCCGGTGCCCGCCTCGAGGACGAGCCACGAGCCGTCGGTCGCGCGTCCGACCGCGGTCGGGAGATCGATGCCCTGCAGAGCGACGGACGTGGCGCCGCTCGCGGGATCGATCCGCACGACCGTGCCCTTGTCCTGCAGCGGAACGAGAAGCGCGCCGGCGTCGTCGATCGCGATCCGCCCGGGGCAGCCGAGCTTCTCGGCGCGCACCCCGAGCACGCGGCCGCTCGCCGGCTCGATCTCGACGACGCGTCCACCGCGCGCACATTCGGCGACGAAGACCCGTCCCGCGGCGGTCGCGACGCCGGTCGCCTCGGACAGGTCGGGTGCGATCCGCCGCCAGCGACCTCCCTGCTCGTTCCAGAGACCGCCCGCCTCTCCGCTCGCGACGAAGAGTCCCAGGGTGTCGGCGAAGGCGAGGTCGCGCGGATCGATCAGCTCCGGCGGCGTCGAGAAGCGGCTGACGCTTCCGTCCGGGTGGATCTCCGAGATCCGGTCCGCGAGCCGCTCGGCGACGAGCACGCTTCCGCTGCGGCAGGCGAGCCCCTCCGCGCCGCGGAGCGCCGTCGGCGGCAGCAGCACCTCGAGGCGCCGCGTGCCCTCGGCCCGCGCGGTCGAGCGGCTCCCGGCGGAGACCCGCGAAGCGTCCCTCTGCGCGAGGATCCGCTCGAGCTCCTCGTCGGCCGTGTCCCGATCCGACGTCGCGCTGCAGCCGCCAAGCCCGGCGAGCAGCGAGAGGACGGCAAGGGAAACGAGAACCGGCGTTCGCAGGCCGCCGTGCCGCACGTCGCCTCTCGCCTTCGCCTAGCGCCTTGGCGAGCGCTCGATCACGGCCAGGATGTCGTTCAGCGAGCGGCCCAGGTCTTCGCTCGGGACCCGGATGCCGAACTCCTCATCGAGCGCCGAGGCGATCTCGACGAGGGAGAGGGAATCGAGCTGGGCGATGTCGTTCAGCGGTGTCGCAGGCTCGACCCGGTCGGCAGGGACGCGCAGGACGTCCGCGACGACGGTGCGGGCTCTCTCGAGGGTGCTCATCGGCTCCAGCACAAAACCGGGGGCGCGGTGGTTGGCTTCAATCCGCCGGCCCTGGTACTTTTCGGATCTAGCGGATCAGGGGGACGTATGAAACTCGGACGTACAGCGGTCGTGGTGGCGATGCTCGCCGCACTGGCTTCTCCGGCACTCGCGGTCGACGACTACGACGACTCGCAGTCGAATCCGTTCCGGATCGCAGCCTACCTGGTCCATCCCGTCGGCTACATCACGGAGTGGCTCGTCTTCCGGCCGTTCCACAGGATCGTCTCGCAGGACGACCTCGAGCCGGTCTTCGGCCACACGCCGCACGAGGGCTTCGACTAC
>VGTG01000202.1 GCA_016874795.1 Deltaproteobacteria bacterium
CGCCCCTGCATCGACACCTGGTAAGGGGGTCCGGTTCGTTACCGCGTATCTGCACCCAGGCTCGCCGTCGAGCCTGGGTGCAGATGCGGGCAATCGAACCGGACCCCTTTACGGGGCTGGGGTGAAGTTCCCGAACATCGACATGAAGTTGCCCTGACGGGACACCTCCACGCCAGCGATCTCGAGCCCGAAGAACTCGGGCAGCGGGAAGCTCGAGAGCGAGGATGCCAGGTCCGGGATGAGGAGCGCCACGAGCGGCGGCAAGATCTCTTCCTCGAGCGGAGCCTCGGCGGCGTTGATCGGGTTGTGGATGATCGCGATCGAGATGTCCTCCGGAAGCGGCTCGTTCAGCGTCACACCGAGCCCGGTCGGCGTGAATACCATGTTCATGCCCATCCGGACGTCGAAGGCGCCGCCGAGGGCGATCTGCTCACTGCCGTCGTTCCGGACGATGTCCGCGACGACGTGCGCCACCTTCAACTCGGCGAACGAGCCCCCGGGCCCGGTCGCGCCGGTGACCACCGGAGCGATCGTCGGCCGGAGGTCGATCCGGAACGGCGTTCCCGGCGGGAAGTTCGCGGCGCCGAACTGCGGGATGATGAGGGACAGGATGGTCGAGTTCAGGTTGACCGGCGGGTTGCCGCCCGGCCCGTCGAAGTCGAGCTGCGTGATCGAGGAGACCAGGAGGCCGCACTCGACCTGCGCCTTCAGGAGCTGGTTGAAGCCCGACGACGAGATGCCGAGCGCCATGTGGTAGGGCAGCCTGCCCACCGGCGTGCTCGCGCCGTACGTCGGGAACGTCTCCGGCACCGCGAGCGACGCCGTGAGGTTGGGCGCCTGCGGCGGCGGCAGGCACTGCCCCGGGCCCGTGCCGACCGACGTCGTCACCTTGATGTCGGTTCCGAGGGTGATGCCGTTCACGTCCTCGAGCGCCGCGAACATGGGCGTGTCGAGCTGAACCCCGAGACCCTCTCCGATCGGGCCGGAGATCTGGATCCCGGCGAGGGCCTCCTCGATCGCGTCGGCGATCGGGCTATCCAGCGGGCCGGCGCCGTCCGGGTCGCTCAGGAAGTCCACCATCGCGTCCCGGGTCAGGGCCTCGATGTCCGGTAGGAACGCCTGGATGATGTCGCCGATGATCGGGTCGTTGCAGGCGCCGCTCGTGAAGGTGTCCTGGAAGTTGCTGAAGGAGACGCCGAGCGTCCCGACCTGGTTCACGTCGAGGTTGTGCGGATCCACCGGGTCGGGCCGGAGCTCGTAGTCGCCGTTGAAGGTCGCCGAGCTCGCGGTGAGGCGCAGACCGCAGTCCGGCACGAGGCCGGTGCCGTTGATGAAGACCTGCACCCGGATGTTGGTCACGGTGATGATCCCGTCGACGAAGTTCGTCATCGAGTTCATCGCCAGGCTGAAACCGCTGATCGAAGGCGGCGGGTTGGCGACGGTCACGGTCGCGCGCCCGAGACACCCGAAGACCGAATCGATGAAGCAGGCGTTGTTGATCAGGACCGTGTTGACCGGAAGAAGGGTGGCCAGGTCGAGGTCGACCAGGTCGGCGACCAGGGGCTCGATCTGATCGAGGCCGGGGTCCGTCAGGCGGAGCGCGACCCCCTGCGGCGAGTGCGCGCCGTCGGCAACCGAAGCGCCGCGGATCCGCACCACGCGGTCGTGCGCCACGCCGCCGAACTGGGAATCGACGAGCTGCGCGTCGAACGGGTTGAAGATCGCCGAGGAGGAGAGCGCCAAGCCCGACACCGAGAACGTCCGATCCGGATTCACGGTCACCGGAGCGTCGTTGAGCGTCAGGACCGCGTTGGCCGGTGCCAGGTGCGTGATGAAGCCCGTCACCGTCTGGGTCGACGAGGTCGTGAACGAGCCATGCGCCGGCGACGTGATCACGACGTCGTACTGGTTGCAGGTGCTGGGAGCGCCCGTGCAGACATAGCCCGGCTGCACCTGGCAGGTGTTGCGGCAGCCGTCACCGCTGGTGGTGTTGCCGTCGTCGCAGGTCTCCGACCCACGGATCAGTCCGTCGCCGCAGATCGCGGTGCAGTTGCTCGGCTGGCCCGTGCAGGAGAAGCCGCTCTCGATCGTGCAGGTCGAGCTGCAGCCGTTGCCGTTGCTCGTGCCGCCGTCGTCGCAGGCCTCGCTGCCGCGGATCAGGCCGTCGCCGCAGATCGGGCTGCAGGCCGTCGGTTGGCCGCTGCAGCTCCAGCCGTTCTCGAGCTGGCAGGTTGCGCTGCAGCCGTCGCCCGAGGTGTTGCCGTCGTCATCGCAGGTCTCGGTGCCGCGGATCAGGCCGTCACCGCAGATCGCGGTGCAGTTGCTCGGCTGGCCCGTACACGAGAAGCCGGTCTCGATTTGACAGGTCGAGCTGCAGCCGTTGCCCGAGGTGGTCCCGCTGTCGTCGCAGGTCTCGGAGCCGCGGATCAGTCCGTCGCCGCAGATCGTGTTGCAGACGCTCGGCAGGCCGGTGCAGGAGTAGCCGCTCTCGATCTGGCAGGCGCTGCTGCAGCCGTCGCCGCCGGTCGTCCCGCCATCGTCGCACGTCTCGCTGCCGACGATCTGGCTGTCGCCGCACACCGGAGCGCAGAGGCTCGGCTGGCCGGCACAGGAGTAGCCGCTCTCGAGCGTGCAGGAGCTGCTGCAGCCGTCGCCGGAGCTGGTGTCGCCGTCGTCGCAGATCTCGGCGCCGCGGACGAGGCCGTCGCCACAGACCGTCACGCAGGTGCTCGGCTCGCCGGTGCAGGAGTAGCCCGGCTCCTGGGCGCAGGTCGCGGAGCAGCCGTCGCCGCCGGTCGCGTCGCTGTCGTCGCAGGTCTCGTCGCCGACGATCATGCCGTCGCCGCAGATCTCCTGGCAGGCGCTCGGCTCGCCGGAGCACTGGTAGCCGGTTTCGATCTCGCACGTCGCGGAGCAGCCGTCGCCGCCGCTGGCGTCGCCGTCGTCGCAGACTTCGGTCGCGTGGATCACGCCGTCACCACAGAGGGGCGGCGTGTCGCAGCTATCGTTGCTGGCGTTGCCGTCGTCGAAGATGTCGCAGTTGCGGGACATCGCGTCGATCTGGTCGAGAGTCTGACAGACGTGGCAGCGGATGCGCGCGTTCACGCAGTTCAGGAGATCCGGGCCGGTGCTGACGTTGCAGCCGGGGAAGGCGGCCGCGAGGTCGACGCCCTCGGCGACGCACTTGTCTTCGATCTTCGCGCCCGGGAGCGTCACGCAGAGCTTCGCGATCTTGCCGGTCGGGTCGGGCTGGGTCGCTCCCGTACCGAAGCAGAGGTTTCGCAGCTGCGTCGTGTTGTTGATCGCGCCGCCCTTCAAGCCGTTGCTCTTGCAGGAGAGGAACGTCTTGTAGCGCGTGTCCTGGCACTGGGTGATCGCCTTCAGGACCTGCCCTTGGCAGGAGGCGGTATCGCCCGTCGTCGAGAGAGCAGTACCGAGGGAGGGTCCGAAGATGTCCTCGAGGAGCTCCTCGCCCTCGGCGATCGCCACGTCGAGATGGCCCGTGATGCTCGGCGGACCGAACGCAGGCAGCTCCCCGCGGCACGAGTTGGCGGCCTTGATGAGGCCTTTGGAGATCGCCGCGGACAGCTTGAACGACGACGGCGAGATGCAGTCATCGAAGCCGGAAAGGGTGATCAGACCCTTGCCGAGCAGGCGTGCGCAGGTGGCCACCGTCTTCTGCTGCGTCTGGGAGACCTTGCCCGCGCCCGAGTTCACGGCCTCGATACACTTGCGGTCTTGCGTCGAAACTTGAGCCGAGGCCGGTCCTGCGACGAGCAGGAAAAGCGCGGCCAGCTGGAACGTCAGGCGGAAAGAGGAAGAGTACCGGTTCCCCACGAGGGCGCCCCCTTCTGGTGGTGTCGCAGAAACGGGTTCTTCTGCGGAATTTGGGGCGTATCAGTGCCCCACAGGGCGGACCCCCGTCAAGAGACTATCGCACTTCGAACAGCTTCTGGGTCGTTTTATCGCACGTCATGCGCGTTGGAGGCTGATTCCCGCCCGCTCGGCCTGTCTCTTCAGCTCGAGCCGGGCGATCGCCCGACGGTGGACTTCGTCGGGTCCGTCCGCGAGCCGCAGCGTCCGCATCGAAGCCCAGGCGCGGGCGAGGCCGAAGTCGTCGCTGACTCCGCCACCCCCGTGGGCCTGGATGGCGTCGTCGATGATCTTCAAGGCCATGTTCGGGGCCTTCACCTTGATCATCGCGATCTCGCCCTGAGCGACCTTGTTCCCCACCGTGTCCATCATGAACGCCGCCTTCAGGGTGAGGAGGCGGCAGCACTCGATGTCGATCCGGGCGTCGGCGATCCGCTCCTCCCAGACCGAGTGCTGGTAGAGCTGCTTGCCGAAGGCCGTCCGGGTGAGGAGCCGTACGCACATCCGTTCGAGGATTCGCTCCGCGACACCGATGACGCGCATGCAGTGGTGGATCCGACCCGGGCCGAGGCGGCCCTGCGCGATCTCGAATCCCCGGCCCTCGCCGAGCAGCATGTTGCTCGCCGGCACGCGGACGTCCGCGAACGCGACCTCGGCGTGCCCGTGCGGGGCGTCGTCGTAGCCGAACACGGGCAGATACCGCTCGACCGTGACGCCGGCCGCGTCCATCGGCACGAGGATCATGCTCTGCTGGCGGTGCGGCGGGGCGCTCGTGTCCGTCTTGCCCATGACGATCATGATCTTGCAGCGCGGATCGAGGGCGCCCGACGTCCACCATTTCCGGCCGTTGACGACATAGTCGTCGCCGTCGCGGCGGATCTCGGTCGCGATGTTCGTCGCGTCCGAGGAGGCGACCGCGGGCTCGGTCATCGCGAAGGCGGAGCGGATCTTCCCCGCGAGAAGCGGCTCGAGCCACTCCTTCTTCTGCTCGGCGGTGCCGTAGCGCGAGAGCACCTCCATGTTGCCGGTGTCGGGCGCCGCGCAGTTGAAGACTTCGGACGCGAACCCGACGCGGCCCATGACTTCGGCGAGCGGCGCGTACTCGAGGTTCGTCAAGCCTGCGCCGAGCTCGCTCTCGGGAAGGAACAGGTTCCAGAGCCCGGCCTCGCGCGCCTTCGCCTTCAGCTCGTCGAGGAGCGGCGGCGCTTGCCAGCGGTCCGGGAGTGCCGCGTGCTGGTCGTAGTAGGCGCGTTCGTTCGGATAGACGTGGCGATCCATGAACGCCTGAACGCGATCGATCCACTCGCGCGTCTTCGCGCTGTACTCGAAGTCCATCTCGTTCCGCTCCTAATCTTCGATGTGGATGCGGGTGCCCGCGATCCGGATGGCGCCGCTTTCGTCGAGTGCGCGGCGCTCGCGCGCGCGTGCGCGCATTCCTTCGGCGTCCGCGGCCGAAACGAGCAGCGCGCCGACGCCTTCTCCTTGGCCCTTCCCGGGGACGAACTCGATGCGCCCGCCGCCGTCGAGGCGCAGGCGCGGCTCGTCCCCGTCGCACCGCACGTCGAGGACCTCGCCCCAGCGCGCCGCCATCGCGAGCGGATCGACCGCTTCGATCGCGACGCCGCGGATCTCCTTGGCGCCGCCGGTGCAGACGTGGCTCCTCCAGTCGGGCCCGGCCCACTTCCACGACTCGGCGGGATCCATCCAGTCGAGCGAAAGGATCGCGCCGCCGACGTCGCGCGGGTGCAAGTGCAGCGTGCCGGCGTCCTCGAGCTGCATCTCCCACGCGATGCGGACGCCGAGCTCTCCGACCCGGCGGCGATCCTCGTCCTTCGCCTGCGACTGCACGATCACCATGTAGCCGCCGTCGCCGCCGCGGCGCTCGAGGAAGCGTCCCGCGGTCGTTCCCTCCTTCACGGGCGAAACGACCTCGAGGAACCCGTCGCCTATAGGCATCACCGCATTGCGGAGCCCGAAGACCTCGACGCCGGGATCGCGGAACGACACCTCGATGCCGAGCACGTGGCAGAGGGTGTCCACCACCGGGTCGAGATCGCGCGCCACGAGCGCCACCTGCCGCAACCGCATGGCGCGCTTGTAGCACGAACCCGCGACAAGCCACGACGCGTTGACCGTGTTCGACCGCAGGACTAGAGATCGTACGTCGGGCAAGCGTGGCCCGGAGAATCCGCATGATCCAGTACTCGTCGTTCCGTGTCGAGGATCTCGGCGAGGCCGCCGACAGCATCCCCGCGAAAGATCCCGAGCTGAAGGTCGCCGTGAGCCGCCTGCCCGTCGTTCAGGGCGGCGACGCGATCATTCCGGTGTGCGAGCCGGACCTCTCCGGCAACGAGGAGCGCTACGTCCTCGAGTGCGTCCGCACGAACTGGATCTCGTCCGCGGGCGCGTTCATCACCCGCTTCGAGAAGCGCTTCGCGGAGTTCTGCGGAACGAAGCACGCGGTCGCGTGCACGAGCGGGACGGCGGCGTTGCAACTCGCGTTCTATACGCTCGGCATCGGACCCGGCGACGAAGTCGTCATGCCGACGTTCACGATGGTCGCGACGCCGAACACGGCGAGACACTGCGGTGCGACGCCCGTCTTCGTCGATTCCGAGCCGCACACGTGGAACATGGACGTGACGAAGCTCGCTGCCGCGATCACGCCGCGTACGAAGGCGATCGTGCCGGTGCACACGTACGGTCACCCGGTCGACATGGATCCGCTGCTCGAGCTCGCACGATCGCGCGGCATCCTGGTCGTCGAGGACGCGGCCGAGGCGCACGGTGCGACCTACAAGGGCCGGACGATCGGCGGGCTCGGTGACGCGGCGTGCTTCAGCTTCTACGCGAACAAGATCATCACGACCGGCGAAGGCGGGATGATCACCACGGACGACGACGACCTCGCGACGAAGGCGCGCAACATCCGCGATCACGCGTTCTCGAAGGAGCGGCACTTCTGGCACCGCGCCGTCGGGCACAACTTCCGCATGACGAACCTGCAAGCCGCCGTCGGCGTCGCCCAGATGGAGCGCGTCGACTCGCTCGTGCAGCGCCGCATCGACAACGCGAAGCGGTACAACGGGCACCTGAAGGACGTCCGCGGGATCACTCTGCCGCCGGCCGACGCGAACGTGCGGAACGTCTACTGGATGTACTCGATCCTCGTCGGCGACGAGTTCGGGGCGTCGCGCGACGAGCTTCGCCGGCACCTCGCCGAGAATGCCATCGAGACGCGGACCTTCTTCATCCCGATGCACCTGCAGCCGATCTACTACCGCCCCGAGTATCGCGGCGCGTTCCCGGTCGCCGAGATGCTGTGCCGTCGCGGCTTCTACCTGCCCTCGGCCCCGACGCTCACCGCGGACCAGATCGACTTCATCTGCGACAAGATCCGCGAAGCCGCCGCCTGAGCTCCCCGTTCTCCGTGCAGCTCTCGGTCGTCCTCCCCACCTACAACGAGAGGGACAACATCGTCCCGCTGATCGAGCGGATCCGCGCGAGTCTCGCGAACGTGTCGCACGAGGTCCTCGTCGTCGACGACGCTTCGCCGGATGGCACGGCCGACGCGGTCGAGGAGCGCTTTCGCGACCAGCCGGAGGTTCGCGTGCTCCGGCGCCGCGCGGACGAGCGCGGGCTCCGCACGGCGATCCAGGAGGGGCTCGACCAGAGCATGGGCGAAGCGGTCCTCTGGATGGACTGCGACCTCTCGATGCCGCCGGAGAAGATCCCCGAGCTCTACGCCGCGCTCGCGGCGAGCGACGTCGCGATCGGCTCGCGCTACGTTGCGGGCGGGCGCGACGCGCGCGAGGACGTGCCGCTGCATCGTGCGTGCAGCCGCCTCCTGAACGTCTTCGCGCAGGCTGTCCTCGGCTCGGCGGTGCTCGACTACACGAGCGGCTTCGTGTGCGCGCGCCGGCGCGTCGTGCAGGAGGTCCGTCTCGCCGGCGACTACGGCGAGTACTGCATCGACTTCCTGCACCGCGCCCGAAAGCTCGGCTTCCGGATCGTCGAGGTGCCCTACACGAACACCGCGCGCGCGAGCGGCGAGTCGAAGACCGCGACCTCGGCCGTCGGCCTCGTGCGCCGCGGCGTCGTGTACGGCGCGGCGATCGTCCGGCTCGCCCTGACGCACTGAGCGGGAGCGCTTCGTGGACGAGGTCGAGTACCGCAAGATGTTCGAGCTCGAGGACGGGCATTGGTGGTTCCGCGTGAAGCGCGCGATCGTCGCGAGCATGATCGATCGCTACGCGGCTCGACCGACGGGCACCGCTCGACGGCGCATTCTCGACGTCGGATGCGGAACGGGCGCGAACCTTCGCGCCCTCGAGCGCTACGGCGAAGCGTTCGGCGGCGACGTGCATCCGCTCGCGCTCCGTCTCTGCCGCGAGCGCGGCCTCCGCAACCTCGCGCGCGCCGACGCGGCGCGGCTGCCGTTTGCGGATGCGCAGATGGACGTCGTCGTCGCCCTCGACGTGCTCTATCATCGCCGGGTCGTCGATCCGGCCGCGGCGCTGCGCGAGATCCACCGCGTCTGCCGGGCCGAGGCGCTCCTCGTGATCACCGATTCGGCGCTCGCCTGGCTCGCCGGACCGCACGACGTCGCGTTCCACGGCGCGCGGCGGTTCGGGCGGCGCGAGCTCGCGGCGGCGGTGGAGCGGGCGGGGTTCGCCGTGCTCAAAGCGTCCTACATGAACACGCTCCTCTTTCCGCTCGCTGCGCCGGCGCGCCTGCTCGAACGCCTTCGCTTCGGAGGCGAGCGCGCGCACAGCTCCGTCGAGCCGACGTCGCGGCTCGTGAACGCGTTCCTCGAGCGTGTCTACCGCGCGGAAGCGGCGCTGCTTCGCCGCATGGACCTGCCGATCGGCCTCTCGGTGCTGCTCGTTGCGCGGAAGGCGGCGTGAGCACGGCCGTCGAGCCGCGGCCGAGCCTCGCGCGCCGCATCGGTGCGGTGCTGCTGACGTTCGTGCTCTACGCGGTGCTCGTCCTCTGGATGACCTGGCCGCTCGCAGCGCATCTCGGAACGCGGATGCCGCACACGAACCTCCTCTGCCGGATCGACCCTCTCTATATGGCATGGATCCTCGCGCATGAGAGCAAGGCTCTTCTGGGCGGCCCGGACGCGTTCGTCGACACGAACATCTTCTTCCCGGCGCGGAACACGCTCTTCTACGGCGATACGGGCTTCGGCGCGCTCCCGTACTTCTTTCCGGTCTTCGCGGCGACGGGGAATCCGACGCTCGCGCTGAACGTCGTCCTTCTCGGTTGCATCGTTCTCACCGCGACGGCGCTCCATCGCGTCGTCGTCGGCTGGACCGGCTCGGAGCTGGCAGGATTCCTCGGCGGCTGGGCATACTTGACGGCGCGCTGGGTGCTCTGGGAGTTCCTGCCGACCGCGCCGAGCTACTCGGTCCTGCAGTACCTGCCGATCGTCGTGCTCCTCGCTTCGGTGCCGGCCGCGCGCTGGAGCTCCGCGCTTCTCCTGCTGCCCTTCGCGGTGGTGCAGTGCTTGACGGACGTCGTCTACGTCGCCGCGGCGACGATGGTGCCCCTCGGGATCCTCGCCGCGTGGCGACTCGCGCGGAAGGAGACGCGGACGGCAGGCTGGAGGCTCGCGGTCGTTCTCGCGTCGGCGGTCGTCGTGCTGTCGCCGGTCTACGCCGGCCACCTCGCGGTGCGCGCCGACAATCCGAAGCTGATGTATCAGACGCCGTGGTTCTGGCGGCTCAGCATCGAGCCGACGGTGCTCCCGTGGGGGCTCCTCGCGCCGCAGGCGGCGACCGGCGTCGCCCTCGCGGCGCTTCTCCTGATCGTGGTCGGGGGAGTCCTC
>VGTG01000203.1 GCA_016874795.1 Deltaproteobacteria bacterium
GCAGGCGTACTTGAACAGTACGTCGAGGAGCCCGGAGGGAGAAGCTCGCGAAGATTCGGTGCTATCGGCCGCCGCAGTAGGGATCTGGTGAGAAATGCAGGCTAGACGGCCTCGATCAGGACCTTCAGCGCGCCCGGCAGCGACGCGCGCTCGAAGGCCTCGAGCGCGCCGTCGAGCGGGACGACCGCATCGACGAGCGGAGCGACCGCGATCTCCCGCCGCGCGAACGCTTCGATCGCGGGACGGAACGGCCCGCAGCGCGAGCCGATCACCGTGATCTCGTTGATCACGAGCGGCGCGAGGTCGAGCGCGTAGCGCGCTGCGACCGTCGACTTCAGCACGAGCGCGCCGAGCGGCCGAACGAGCTCGAGCGCGAACGCGAGCCCGTCCTCGGACCCGGTCGCGTCGACGACGAGATCCGCTCCGCGCGTCGCGGAGCGAGGGTCGACAGGCGTGAGCGTCAGGGATTCGACGACGCCGCGTGCGCGGTCGTTGCGGCACACCACCTCGACGCGATCGCCGCGCCTGGCGAGGACCTGCGCGACGAGGAGGCCGAGCTTGCCGGCCCCGAGCACGATGCTCCGGCCGCCGGCGTAGCCGCGGGTCTGCTCCGCCGCCTCGAAGGCGGCAGCGAGCGGCTCGACGAAGACCGCCGTGCGATCATCGATCTCGTCCGGAACGAGATGGAGGTTCGCCTCGGGGATCCGGAGCACGTCGGCGAAGGCCCCGTCCGCTCCGAGAATCCCCAGGACCGAGCGCGCGGGACAGTGCCGCCGCCGGCTCGCCTGGCACGTCGGGCAGCGGCCGCACGAGAAGTTGATCTCTCCGACGACGCGCCTGCCGTTCCAGTCGTCGACGCCGTCGATCACCTCGCCGACGAACTCGTGCCCGAGAACGCCGCGAAAGCCCAGATAGCCGTCGAGGATCTGCAGGTCGGTCGAGCAGATTCCGGCGGTGCGAACTCGCACGAGAGCGGTGCCCTCGCGCCGGATCGGCGGGGGCGCGTCCGAGACGAGCCGGAGCTTTCGCCCGTCCCAGACGACGGCGCGCATGCTCCTCGTCAGTTCTTCTGGAGACGACGCGGGAAGTCGGCGGCGAGCATGTCCGCGGCGCGCTCGGCCGCGTCGGCGCGGCGCTCGGCGCGGTCGGCCATCGCTTCCGCTTCGGCCGCGGCCTGCTCCGCCCGAAGAGCCTCGGCTTCGGCGTCGATCGGCATCATGCGCGCGAGCGTCGCCTCCGGGATCGGCCCCTGATGGCGCAGTAGGGAGACCTGCGGATTTCCGAGGATGAAGGCGCGCGCGAAGACGTACATCTGGCCGTACGCCCGGTAGTAGGTGCGGACCTCGTAATCGAGCCACGGAGCTTCGTTCTCGACGCGTTGGATCTCGGCCGCGTCGGGAAGGCCGATCCGGGCGACGGTCTTCCGGATCGCTCCGTCCGTCTGCATGAGCTGGAGGAAGCTCACCATCGACAGGGGCAACGGATCGCCGATGTCGCAGACGTAGGGCCGCTCCGGATTGTCCCCGACGCAGCTCCCGGTCGCCGCGGCGGATGCCGCGCCCGCGGACAGAAGAACCACCAAGCCGACCACGACGAACCGCCTCACCATCGCCCTCATGTCCACGCCTCCCGGTCCAGATTCCGGTCTAGCCCGGTCGCCGAGCTGTCTCCACAACCCGGAGAGTAAAAGAACCCGAACCGTTCATCGGGTCGAGTCGACGATTCCTTGAGGGTGCCTGCGTCGTGGATCAGCGGCGGATGGCGACGAGCGCCCGCGGCCGCTCTTCCGCCGCCTTCTTCGCGGGCCGCTCTTCCGGAAGCTCCGCCAGCAGCCGGTCGATCGCGCGCCGCGCCCGCATCAGCGACCGCCGCAGGGTGGCCGCCTGGGCCTGCTCCAGCGCACTCGCCGAGAGGTTGCGCAAGGCGCGCCCGAGCTTCCGGCTCGCCCGCAGGAGCTGGTTCAGCGGCACGACCTGCTTCTTGGCCTCCGTCCGCTCGCGGAAGCTCCTGACCGAGAGCGCTCCGAGCTTCACGCGGCGCCAGAGCGCGCGCATCTGCTCCGGCGACTCCTGGCGGGCGACGCTGATCATGATCTCGCGCGGGATCACGGCGCCATCGTCGAAGAACTCCCGCTTGATGTCGTCCGGTAGGCGCGTGAGCGTCAGCGTGTTCGAGACGTACGGCCGGCTCTTGTGGATCACCTGCGCGAGATCCGCGTGCGAGAGGCCGCGCTCGCTCGCGAGGACCGCGAGTGCCTCCGCTTCCTCGAGAGCCGAAAGATCCTCGCGCTGGATGTTCTCCTCGAGCGCGACCTCGAGAAGATCGTGCACGCTCAGGATCGCGGGAACGAGCCCTTCGCCGGCGATCTCCGCCGCGCGCAACCGCCTCTCTCCCGCGACGAGCGTGTAGCCGCCATCGTCGTCGCGCCGCACGATGACGGGCTGGAGAAGCCCTCGCGCGCGGATCGACTCCGCAAGCTCCTTCAGACTCGCCTCGTCGAAGTACTGACGCGGCTGGCGCGGGTTCGGGCGGATCAGTGCAATCGGAACCGCCGCGAAGACCGTGCGCCGGCGACCGAAGACCTGACCGGCCATCGCGAGCCTGAGCCGAGCCGGTTTCCCCTCTGGGTCACTCGCCCCACTCTCCACTCAGCACCCCCCCTCGGCGCGAATTGGATCGCGCTGCGCTCGGACTCCCACATAGATGGGACGGGCGGCCGGTGTCAATGTAGCGGCGCGGTCGAAACGGTCGCTCGCGGATCCGTCCGACCCGGGTCGCCGGGACGAACGGACCCGCGAGAACCGAGGGCTAGAACTTGCCCTGGAGCAGGAACGCGATCACGAGAGCGTAGATCGCGAGCGCCTCGATGAACGCGAGACCGAGAATCATCGGCGTCTGGATGCGATCCGCCGAATTCGGGTTGCGGCCGATCGACTCCATGGCCGCCGCAACGGCGCGGCCCTGGCCGAGTCCGGCGCCGATGGCGGCACCGGAGATCGCGATGCCCGCCGCGAGAGCGATGATCCCGTTGTTGCCGATCCCGCTCGCGGCCTCCTGGGCAAACGCGGCGCCCGGGGCCAGCACTGCGATGGCAGCGACCAGCACCGCGAGCAGAATTCCGCCTGCACGAGTCCGATTCATGAGCTTCCTCCTTTCCCGCCCGGCTGGTCCGGCTCAGGTGGGCACGCCTCTGTCCTCATCTCCGCCACTCCTCGCCCGCCGCGACCGCCTGCGTTTTCTCCCGAGCGGCGAACCGCTCAGTGATGGTGCCCGTCCCCGTGGGGAACGGAGAGGGCGATGTAGATCGTGCTGAGAAGCATGAAGACGAAAGCCTGGATGATCGAGACCAGCGTTCCCAGGAAGTAGAACACGACCGGGATTCCGACCTTCGTGAGACCGGTGAAGATCTCGAGCACGAGGTGATCACCGAACATGTTGCCGAAGAGGCGGAGTCCCAGAGAGAACGGCCGCACGAACACGCCGATGATCTCGAGGGTGAAGATGAGCGGCGCGAGCCAGAGGACGGGTCCTGCGAAGTGCTTCAGGTAGTTCATCCCCTGGGTCTTCAACCCGTAGTAGTTGAAGAAGAGGAACGAGACGATGCCGAGAGCGAACGTGATGTCGAAGTCGCTCGTCGGGGGCGAGAAGCCCGGGACGAGCCCGAGCAGGTTCGACACCAGGATGAAGACGAAGAAGGTCGCGAGCAGCGGGACGTAGACGCCGCTTCCCGGGCCGATGACGCTCTCGGCCATCCCGGTGATGCTCTCGACGAGGAGCTCGTAGATGTTCCGCGGCGAGAGCGAAGCGTCGGGGATGATCGCCGAGTCGGCCTGGAGCGCCGAGCGCGCACGCGCCGCCAGCACGAGCAGAACCAGCATCACGAAGACGCCGGTCGCGACCGAGTGCCAAGCGAACGGAATTCCTAGCAATCCTGTCCAGGTGACGGGATGTTCCATGGGGACCGGATCCTCTCAGCGAGCGCTACGAGATCGCGCCGGGGCGACGCGACGACCACTGCCCGTAGCACGCGTCCAGAACGATCGCCACGGGAAGTGTCGTCGCTCCGACCGCGAAGGACATCGGCGCGATCCACGCCGTCTCGAACCCGACGTAGGCGAGGAGAAGAAGGCCCGTCAGCTTCAGGAGGAGAAGCACGACCGCCGCACCCGTCCGTCGGTCCGGCCGGAGCGCGAAGGAAACGGCCACCCGCTGCAGAAGGAGGCTCCCGAGGAGCGTCGCCGCCCCGGCGACGAGGCTCGGTACCGAGCCCCGCTGCGCCACGGCGAGGCCAACCCCGAGCGGGACGAGCTGCGCGAGCTGCCAGAGCGCGATCGAGACCGGCCGAAAGCTCTTCCGAGCTCCTTCGGCTCCTTCGGCTCCTTCGGCTCCTTCAGCGGAGACCAGACGTCTGCTCCTGCTCGCGGCGCAGGCGATCGAGCCGCCGCGAGAGCTGGACGAGCCGCGTCACCGATCCGGCGAGACCGCCGAACGTGCCAAGGAGGAAGAACCAGGGCTTCGTGCCGAGCCAGTCGTCCACGAGGTAGCCGAGAGCCAGCCCTCCCAGCACGCTCGCCGAGAACTCGAGTCCCATGCCCGCCATCTGCAGCCCGATGGCTCGGCGGGTGAGCCGCGGATCGCCCGGCGCGGCGCTCACGAGTCGAGCGAGCGAAGGGAACGACGGGCCGCTTCGACGATCGCTTCGATGTCGGCCTCGCCGTGCGCCAAGGAGAGGAACCACGCCTCGTACTGCGACGGGGGAAGGTTGATCCCCTCGTCGATCATCGCGCGGAAGAAGCGCCCGAAGCTCTCGGTGTCCGCGGCCGAGGCCTCCAGGAAGTCTCTCGCCGACTCGATCCCGAAGAAGACAGTCAGAAGAGAGCCGACGCGTTGCACGCACGCCTTCTTGCCCGCCTCGCGAATCGCGTCGAGGAGCCCCGACTCGAGCGCAGCACCCCGTTCCTCGAGCGCTCGATAGGCATCGTCGCCGAGGAGGCGGATCGTCTCGCGTCCCGCGGTGCACGCGATCGGGTTCCCGGCGAGCGTGCCCGCCTGGTAGACGGGACCGAGCGGCGCCAAAAGGTCCATGAGCTCGGCGCGACCGCCGACGGCCGCGACCGGAAGTCCGCCGCCGATGATCTTGCCGAGACACGTGAGATCCGCGGCGAGACCGTAGAGCTCCTGCGCTCCGCCGCGGGCGACCCGAAAGCCGCTGATCACCTCGTCGAAGATCACGAGCGCTCCGGCGTCGTGCGCGTGACGGATCAAGCCTTCGAGGAACGACGGCTGCGGCGGAACGACGCCCATGTTTGCGGCGATCGGCTCGATCACCACCGCCGCGGCGGGCGGATCGGCACCAAGTGCTGCCGCGAATCCCTCGAGGTCGTTGTACTCCACGACGCTCGTGCACTCGGAGATCGCCGTCGGAACACCAGCGCTGTCGGGTACGGCGAACGTCGCTGCACCGGATCCGGCACGAACGAGCAATCCGTCGCTGTGACCGTGGTAGCAGCCGTTGAACTTGATGATTCGTGATCGTCCCGTCGCAGCCCGCGCGATGCGAATCGCCGTCATCACCGCTTCCGTGCCCGACGTGACGAGGCGAACCTTCTCGATCGACGAAAATGCGTCGACAACCGTCTCGGCGAGGTCTATCTCTACTGGCGTCGGAGCGCCGAATCCGGTTCCACGTCGCGCGACGTTCGCGACCGCGAGCACGACGTCCGGATGCGCATGTCCTGCGATGAGCGGTCCCCACGCACAAACCAGATCGATGAGCTGGTTGCCGTCTGCATCCCAAACGTGCGCGCCTCGTCCACGAACGATGAAGCGAGGCTCACCTCCGACCGCGCGCCATGCGCGAACCGGACTGTTCACACCCGCTGGAATGACCCGGGCTGCGCGTGTCAGCAGTTTTGATGACGTGGTCTGCAAGTTCTCTTGGAGAATAGAGAATCGCAACGCGTTCGCGCAACGAGCCGGCGAACGCATCCCCTCGCGTTTCGCGCAGCGATTTTTTTCTCCCGAAGTTTCAGTAGGTTTCTTCCTTCCGTGCGTTTTCGTCTTGAAACTTTCGCGGAGCGGTCCTAGAAACGCCGCCTCACGCCAATCGGTGTGACGTTCTCAGTCGATCCACCGATCCACTTCATCTGGTCACGAATCCATTCGTCATCGCTCGGGGCGACGACGAAGCCGTAGATACGAGTGTCGCCGCGGGGGAGGCGAAGACGACCTCGGACCATCCTGCAAGCCTCGATACGAACTGAGAGATCGCGCGCTGTCCACACCTGTGGACAACGCTGTGAACAAGCCTCGAAAAAAGGGGGGGGTCCAGCCGAATGCAGAGCTGGCAGAGCGCCTGTGAGACGCTCCAGAAGTCACTGGGGGCGGGCAACTTCGACGCCTGGATCAAGCCGTTGCGGGTCCGAGAGATGGAAGCGGGTCGGGTGCTCCTCGAAGCTCCGAGCAAGTTTTACCGCGACTGGGTGACGCGCAACTATCTCGAGGCGCTGCAGTCGGCGTTCGGCGACGCGGATCACCCGCGTCCGTTCATCGAGTTTCTCGTCGAAGCGAGTCGGCAACGCGAGCTCTTCCAGCCAGCCGCGACCGAGTCGACGTCCGATCGGCCGCGTCGTCGCGCGAACGCTCGTCCGGGGAACCTCGTCCCGCACTACACGCTGTCGAATTTCGTCGTCGGGCAGAGCAACCAGTTCGCGCACGCGGCTTCGCTCGCCGTCGCGAACAACCCGGGGATGAAATACAACCCGCTTTTCATCTACGGATCCGTCGGGGTGGGGAAGACGCACCTGGTCAACGCGATCGGGCACCGCGTCCTCGAGAAGAACCCTCTTGCAAGGATCGTCTACCTCTCGAGCGAAGCCTTCGTGAACGACCTGATCACGTCGCTGCGACGCGATCGGATGCCCGATTTCAAGAATCGCTTCCGGAAGGTCGACCTGCTGATCCTCGACGACGTCCAGTTCCTCGCCGGAAGAGAGCGGACGCAGGAAGAGTTCTTCCACACGTTCAACACGCTCCACGAGGCGCGACGTCAGATCGTGCTGACGTCCGACAAGACCCCGAAGGACATCCCCGATCTCGAGGAGCGTCTTCGCAATCGCTTCGAGTGGGGTCTCACGGCGGACATCCAGGCGCCGGAGATCGAGACGCGTGCGGCGATCGTCCAGAAGAAGGCGGAGATGGAAGGACTCGCGATCTCGCCGGAGGTCGCCGACTTCATCGCCAGGCAGGTGGGCAGCAACGTGCGCGAGCTCGAGGGCGCTCTCACGCGGCTCGGCGCGGTCGCCTCTCTCCAGGAGTGCGAGATCTCCCTCGATTTCGCCTCCGAGGCGTTGAAGCCGCACCTCCGGCAGCGGCCCCGCGAGCTCTCGATCGAGCTGATCCAGAAGGCCGTCTGCGAGCACTACGCCGTCTCGCTGGAGGAGATGAAGTCGAAGCGCCGCACCCAGCACATCGCGCCCGTGCGACAGGTTGCGATGTTCCTCTGCCGCGAGATGACGAGCTTCTCCTACCCGGTGATCGGCGACCGCTTCGGTGGGCGGCACCACTCGACCGTGATCCACGCGCACGACACCGTGGCGGAGCGGCTCCAGAAGGATCCCGGCCTCTCCTCGACCCTGGACACGCTCCGGGCGTCCCTGTCCCGGGGCCGCTGATCACCCCGGGACGGGCGCGTCTTGCGTCCCGCCCCGAAAGCCTCCTAGAAGTTGTGCACGGGCTGTGGGGTTCTGGAGGACAGGCTGCGCCCTTCTCGCACCGCTTGGTGAAGGGCCGCTTCCGGCGGATGCGCATCCGCTGCTCGCTGCACAGGGAACTCGTCGTTCGTACGGACACTTGCGAGCCTTGTCCGCGAATTCGCAGCCCCTACTCCTACTGTTCTTCAATACCTTCTTTCTTCGAGAGAAGTAGGAAGGAACCGCGAAACCGCGACGTGAAACAGGAACAAGCGAGAGAGCGATAGCCATGGAGTTCTCGATCGACCGCGGCGAATTCACCCAGGCCCTGGCGTTGACGCAGGGAATCGTCGAGCGACGCAACACGATGCCGATCCTCGCGAACGTCCTGCTCGAAGCGGGAGAGGACGTTTCAATCGCAGCGACGGATCTCGAGATCCACATCAAACGTCGCTGCGGCGCGAAGGTCGCGCAGCCGGGCTCGGCAACCGTTCCCGCACGGAAGTTCTACGAGCTCGTGCGGGAGCTCCGTCCGGGAGAGGTCACGATCCGCTCGCTCGAGAATCACTTCGTCGAGGTCGTATCGGGACGCTCGCGCGTACGCCTCGTGGGTCTGCCCGCAGACGAGTTCCCGCTATTCCCGCAGTCGGATCAGGGCTCCGGCGACTCTTTCGGCATGGACGTCGAGCTGCTCGCCGGCATGATCGACCGAACGGTGTTCGCGGTCTCGACGGACGATACGCGCGCGCACCTGAGCGGCGTCTTCCTGACGGGCGGAAGCGGCTCTCTCCGCTTCGTCGGAACCGACGGGCATCGTCTCGCGCTCGTCGATCAGCCGGTGAAGGGAGCCAAGCCACCCGCGAAGGGCATCATCCTTCCGCGAAAGGGTCTCGCCGAGCTGCGCCGCCTGATCGAGGGGCGCGACGGGAACGCGACGCTCCGGATCGGTGCGAACGTCGTGCGTGTCGAACTCGCCGACGTCGCCCTGATCATGCGGCTCATCGACGGAGAGTTTCCGAACTACGAGCAGGTCATTCCGTCTTCCGTGAAGTTCCGCGTCTCCGTGCCGAAGGATGATCTTCTCTCCGCGTTGAAGCGAGTCTCCGTCGTCGCTTCGGATCGGTCGCGCGGCGTCCGCTTCCAGGTGACCTCGGGCCAGCTCACCGTCTCCGCTTCGAGCCCGGACTTCGGCGAAGCGAGCGAAGAAGTCGAGGTCTCCTACGACGGCGACGATCTCACCGTCGGATTCAACTCTCGCTATCTCACCGACGTGCTCGCCGTCCTGCCGGACGGCCCTCGGGTCGAGATCGGTCTCATCGACGACGTCAGCCCCGGCGTGATCCGGAGCGAGAACGACGAGACCTACAACTACATCGTGATGCCGATGCGCCTCTGAGACGGCTCCGGAGGGCCCTCCAAAAGGACCTTCGGCGGGCGTGCGCCGAGCTTCATTCCGGCCCGCCCGTCTGCTACGATGACCGCTTGCGGGGCGTTCTGTAAGGCCCTGATTTATCTATGGATTCCATCGATCCCCAGAGCGCGGTCCAGAGCGGTTACGGCGCCGAGCAGATCAAGGTCCTCGAGGGCCTCGAAGCCGTCCGGAAGCGCCCCGGGATGTACATCGGTGACACGACCGAAAGGGGACTTCATCACCTCGTCTACGAGGTCGTCGACAACTCCGTCGACGAGGCGCTGGCAGGCTTCTGCGCGACGATCTCGGTGACGATCCACGTCGATGGCGGCGTGACGGTCGTCGACGATGGTCGCGGAATCCCGGTCGACATCCACCCGACCGAGGGCGTGTCGGCGGCCGAGGTCGTGCTGACGAAGCTCC
>VGTG01000204.1 GCA_016874795.1 Deltaproteobacteria bacterium
CGGCGCGCCGCTCGGCCTTCCGCGCGAGCGCGAGGCGGGCGTCGCCGCGGTGCCGGACGCGGGCTCCGCCGACGCGAGCTCGGAAGAGGTGGTGCCGGTCCGAGCGGTCGGAACCCGTGAGAGCTGAGCAGGGCGCGCGCGGCGCCCCCGCACGTCCCGCGCGAAAGGCCGAGCGTGGCGTCCGCGTCGCGCTGATCGGCTGGGGAACGATCGGCTCCGGGGTGATCCAGCTTCTCCGCGGGAACGGGGAGGCGCTGGCCGGACGTCTCGGCGCCTCGGTCGAGCTCGCGCGCGTCGTGGACATCGATCTCGAGCGGCGTCGCGAGGTGCGCGTCCCGAAGAGCCTCCTCACGAACGACGCACGCGCGGTCCTCGCCGACCCCGAGATCGACGTCGTGATCGAGCTGATGGGCGGACTCGAGCCGGCGCGGACGTTCGTGCTCGAGGCGATCCGGAGCGGCAAGTCCGTCGTCACCGCGAACAAGGCGCTCCTCGCGCACCACGGCCGCGAGATCTTCGCCGCCGCCGAGGCGGCGGGCGTGGGCTTCGGCTTCGAGGCGAGCGTCGGCGGCGGGATCCCGATCATCCGAACGCTGCGCGAGGCGCTCGGGGGGGATCGGCACCGCGCGATCTTCGGCATCGTCAACGGCACCTCGAACTACATCCTGAGCGCGATGGCCGCGGAGGGCCGAGGCTTCGACGACGTGCTCGCGGACGCGCAGCGCACCGGGCTCGCGGAGGCGAACCCGACGTACGACGTCGACGGGATCGACGCCGCGCACAAGCTCGCTCTCCTCGTGCAGCTCGCCTTCGGCGTGCACCTGCCGCTCGACGCGATCCACACCGAGGGGATCCGGCACGTCGACGCGGAGGACATGGCCTACGCGCGCGAGCTCGGCTACGCGATCAAGCTGCTCGCGATCGCGAAGCGACACGACGAGGGGATCGAGGCGCGCGTGCATCCGACGATGATCCCACTCGAAGACCCGCTCGCGAGCGTGCAGGGAGCCTTCAACGCCGTGTGCCTCCTGAGCGAGGCCCTCGGGCGCAGCATGTACTACGGGCAGGGAGCGGGAATGATGCCGACGGCGACCGCGGTCGTCGGCGACGTGCTCGATTGCGCGCGCGATCTGCGGGGTCGCGGAGGTCCGCGTCTGCCGCCTCTCGGCTTCCCGGTCGCGTCGCTCGCTCGGGCGCGTGTCCGCCCGATCGGCGACGTCGTGAGCGAGTACTATCTGCGGATCCAGGCGGCGGATCGTCCCGGCGTTCTCGGGAGGATCTCGGGTCTCCTCGGCGGCGCCGGGATCTCGATCGCCTCGGTCGTGCAGCGCGGCCGGAAGAGCGGTGGCACCGTGCCGGTCGTGTTCCGCACGCACGAGACGCGTGAGCGCGATCTGCGTCGAGCGCTCGCGCGCGTCGAGGCGCTCCCGACCGTCCAGGGGAAGCCCGTCGCGATCCGCATCGAGGAGAGCCCGATCTAGGACGGGCCACTTCCACCGAAGGAATCACATGGATCGCAATCTGGCGCTCGAAGTGGTCCGGGTCACCGAGGCGGCGGCCCTGGAATCGGCACGTCTCATGGGACGCGGCGACGCGGCCGCCGTCGACGCGGCGGCCGCGCGCGCGATGCGCCGCGCGTTCGAGGCGATCAACGCCGACGCCGTCGTGGTGATCGGCGAGGGGCAGGAAGGCGAGGTCGAGGAGCTCCACCTCGGGCAGCGGGTGGGCGGCGGCTCGGACTCGGTCGTGATCGACGTCGCTCTGGACGCGCTCGAGGGCGCGACCGTCTGCGCAACGGGCGGCGCGAACGCCCTCTCCATCATCCTGATCAGCGAGCGCGGCAAGATCCTTCGCTGCCCCGAGACCTACATGGAGAAGCTCGCCGTCGGCCCGGACGGGAAGGGCGTCGTCGACATCGACCGCTCGCCTACGGAGAACCTGAAGGCGCTCGCGAAGGCGAAGGGGGTGTACGTCGCCGATCTGACCGCGGTGATCCTCGACCGGCCGCGACACGCGCGCCTCGTCGACGAGGTGCGGCGCGCGGGCGCGCGCGTGCAGCTCCTCGCGGACGGCGACCTGAGCGCGGCGATCGCGACGGCGCGGCCCGGATCGGACATCGACATCCTCTTCGGCATCGGCGGTGCGCAGCAGGGCGTCCTTGCGGCGGGCGCGCTCGAGTGCCTCGGCGGCGAGTTCCAGGGACGCTTCAAGCCGCTGACGAACGACCAGGTCGGTCTCCTCAAGGCAGCGGGAATCGATCAGGAGAAGCTCTACAAGGCGACCGATCTCGTCGGCGACTCGGTGATGTTCGCCGCGACCGGGGTGACGAACGGCCACCTGCTGAACGGCGTCCGCTTCCACCGCGGCGGTGCCGTCACGAACTCCGTCGTCATGCGCTCGAGCACGCGCACCGTGCGCTGGATCGAGGCGCACCACCACTTCGACTTCAAGCCCGACTACTGAGACGAGGAGCTCCATGTCTACCGACAACGTCCAGCTCGAGCGCCGCGGCGACGTCGCGACGCTCCGGATCGATCGCGCGCGCGCGCTGAACTCGCTCGACCGCGACACGCTGCTCGAGCTGCGGACGCGGATCGCGGAGCTCGGCCGCGAGCCCGTACGGGTCGTCCTCGTGACGGCCGCGGGCGACCGCGTCTTCGTGGCGGGTGCGGACATCGCGGCGATGTCGCAGATGTCGGCGGACGAAGCGCGAACCTTCTCTGCGCTGGGTCACGAGACGTTCGACGCGCTCGAGTCGTTGCCGTGCTTGACGGTCGCCGTCGTTCAGGGGGCGGCGCTCGGTGGGGGCTGCGAGCTGATGCTCGCCTGTGATCTGGTGATCGCGAGCGAGAAGGCCCGCTTCGGGCAGCCCGAGACGAACCTCGGGCTCCTGCCGGGCTTCGGGGGCTGCGCGCGACTCCTTCGCCGCGTCGGACCGGCACTCGCGCGAGACCTGGTCTACAGCGGCCGCCTGATCTCCGCGGAGGAGGCGCAGCGGCTCGGCCTCGTGAACCGAGTCGTGCCGCACGACGGGCTCGCGGCGGCGGCGACGGCGTGGGCGGACGAGCTCGCGCTGCGTCCGCCGCTCGCGGTCGCGCGCGCGAAGGTGGCGCTCGCGGCCGCGGAGTCGGCCGATGCGCGCACTGCGGCGCGGGTCGAGATCGAGGCTTTCGCGAGCGTGTTCGCGGGCGAGGATGCGCGCGAAGGCATGGGCGCGTTCCTCGAGAAGCGCACGCCGACCTTTCGTGGGCGGTGAGGGGCGGCGAAGCTCCATGGAGCGTCCCATCCGAATCTTGGTCGCGAAGCCTGGGCTCGACGGGCACGACCGCGGCGCGAAGATCATCGCGCGCGCGCTTCGCGACGCCGGCATGGAGGTGATCTATACCGGCCTTCACCAGACGCCGGAGATGATCGTCGAGGCGGCGCTGCAGGAGGACGTCGACGCGATCGGCCTGTCGATCCTCTCCGGCGCGCACCTCGTGCAGTTTCCCGCTGTGATCGACCTGCTGCGTCACCGCGACGCCGCCGACATCATCGTCTTCGGCGGCGGCATCATTCCCGAGGAGGACATCGCGACGCTGTCGAAGAAGGGCGTCTCCAAGGTCTTCACGCCCGGCGCGACGACGCAGGAGATCATCGACTGGATCTGGGCGAACATCCGCCCGCGCGGCTGAGGCAGCGTGCCGGCGATCGAGAGGCGCGATCTGGTCATCGTCGGGGGCGGACCCGGCGGCAGCGGGACGGCGCTCGCGCTCGAGCGGATCGCGCCCGAGCTCGCCGCGCGGACGCTCGTCCTGGATCGCGCGGACTTCCCCCGCGACAAGACCTGCGCGGGCGGGCTCATCCCGCACACGCTCGAACTGCTCGAGTCGCTCGACCTGTCGCTCGACGTGCCGTCCGTGCGCGTGGACCACGCCCGCGTCGAGGCGGGAGGGTCCGAGGCGCTCGCGATTCCGTCTCCGGGCTGCTGCTGGGTGATCCGGCGCCGCGAGTTCGACGCGATGCTGCTCGCCGCCGCGCGCGCTCGAGGCGTCGAGGTCCGGACGGGCGTCGCCGTGAGGGACGCCTCGCGAAGCGGCGAGTGGATCCGTCTCGAGACGACCGCGGGACCGCTCGAGGCGCGCGCCGTCGTCGGCGCGGATGGGTCCGGGAGCCTCGTCCGACGACGTCTCGTCGATGCGGACGAGGGTTGGATCGCGCGGGCGGTGATGAGCGACGTCCCGATCGACGCGCCCGCGGCGCCGGACGTGTACGAGTTCGACTTCCGCGACGTCCCGGACGGGCTCGCCGGCTACGCGTGGTCGTTTCCCTGCCTGATCGAGGGGCGGCCGCACTGGAACGTCGGCGTCTACTCTCTCCGCCGCGGAGGCGAGGGCGGACGGCTCGGGCGCCTCCTCGAGAAGCGCGCAGAAGGTGTCGCCGAGCGGAAGGCGCACCCGATCCGCCTCTACGACGAAGGCCGGCCGCTCGCGGCGCCGGGCGTGCTCCTGGTCGGCGATGCGGGCGGGGTCGATCCGCTCCTCGGCGAAGGGATCTCGTTCGCTCTCGAGTACGGCCGGCACGCGGCTCTGACCCTGCGGGACGCCTTCGCGGCCGGGGACCTCCGGTTCCCCGACTACACGGCCCGGATCGCCGGGTCCCCGCTGGGAAAGAAGTTGCGCAGGCTCGCGATGGGCGCGAGACTCTTCTACGGTCCGAAGAGCGCCTTCTGGTTCCGCGTGGCCCGCTTCAGCCGCACGGCACAGCGCATCGGCATGAACTGGTACAACGGTGTCGGCCTCTGGAATCCGCCGGTGGTGGCGCTTCCGAGGGCCGAGCGGACTTCCGTCGACGGAAGCCGCTACGGAACGGCCGAGCCCGACCATTGGAGGACAACATGGCAGAGGCAGTGATCGTTTCCGCGACCCGAACCGCGATCGGCTCGATGGGAGGCTCTCTTGCGAGCCTGCCAGCGACGACGCTCGGAGCCACTGCGGTGCGCGAGGCGCTCCGCCGTGCCGGCGTGGAGGGCAAGGAAGTCGGGGAGGTCGTCCTCGGCCACGTGATCTCCGCGGGCGAAGGACTCAACGCGGCGCGCGTCGCGTACCTCGCCGCGGGGATCCCGAAAGAGGTTCCGGGTTACGGCCTCAACATGGCCTGCGGCTCCGGCCTGAAGGCCGTCGCGAACGCGGCCGCGGGCATCCAGCTCGGCGAGTACGACGTCGCCGTCGCGGGCGGCATGGAGAGCATGTCGAACGCGCCGTACCTGCTGACGAAGGCGCGCTACGGCTACCGCCTCGGCCACGGCGAGCTCCTCGACTCGATGATCAAGGACGGGCTCACCTGTCCGATCAACCTCGTGCACATGGGCATCACAGCGGAGAACATCGCCGAGAAGTACGAGATCGCGCGCGGCGAGCAGGACGAGTTCTCCGCACGCAGCCAGGCGAAGGCCGGCGCCGCGCAAGCGGCGGGCAAGTTCAAGGCGGAGATCGTCCCAGTGGAGATTCCCGGCAAGAAGAAGGGTGAGACGATCCAGTTCGCCGTCGACGAATTCCCGCGTCCCGACACGACCGCCGAGAAGCTCGGCGGGCTCCGCGCCGCGTTCAAGAAGGACGGCAGCGTCACCGCCGGGAACGCCTCGGGCATCAACGACGGCGCGGCAGCGCTCGTGATCATGAGCGCCGTCGCGGCGAAGGACCGCGGCCTCCGCCCGCTCGCTCGCATCCGCACCTCGGCCTCGGCCGGCGTCGATCCGGCGATCATGGGCATGGGCCCGTGGCCCGCGTGCGAGAAGGCGCTGAAGCAGGCCGGCCTCCGCAAGGAGGAGATCGACCTGTGGGAGCTGAACGAAGCGTTCGCGGCGCAGTCCCTCGGCGTCCTGCGCGAGCTCCGCATCGATGCGGACCGCGTGAACGTCCACGGCGGTGCGATCGCGCTCGGTCACCCGATCGGTGCGAGCGGAGCGCGCGTCCTGGTGACGCTGCTTCACGCGATGCAGGACCGCGATGCGCATCTCGGCGTCGCCTCCCTCTGCATCGGCGGCGGCCAGGGCATCGCGATGATCGTCGAGCGGTGAGGTGAACGGGGGGCCGTCGGGCAGCCGGGCCGCCGCGTTCTTCGACGTCGACGGCACGCTGGTCAAGGTCAACACGGCCCCCCTCTACGCCCGCTACATGCGGCAGCACGGTCGCGCCCGGCGGCGCGACCTGATCCGCACCGTCTACTACCTCCTGCAGTACCGGCTGAATCTGCTCGACATCGAGCGTGCGCTCGAGCGCGCGAGCGAGCTGATCGTCGGGCAGGACGAGCGCGAGACCGCGGCCTTCTGCCAGTGCTGGTACGAGGAGGTCGTGCGCGCCCTGCTCGTGCCCGAGGTGTGTCGCCTCGTCGAGGAGCATCGCAGCACCGGCCATGAGGTGGCGCTGCTCAGCAGCACGACGAACTATCTCGCAGAGCCGCTCGCGCGCGACCTCGGCGTCGAGCACACGCTCGTGACGCGCCTCGAGGTCGTCGACGGGCACTTCACGGGGAAGGCCGTCGGCCCGATCTGCTACGGACGCGGCAAGGTGTACTGGGCGCGCGCGTTCGCGGAGGAGCACGGGATCGATCTCGCCGCGAGCTACTTCTACACCGACTCCGTTACGGATCTCCCGGTGCTCGAGATCGTCGGACATCCGCGGATCGTGAATCCCGATCGGCTGCTGCGGCGGGAAGCGCGCCGTCGCGGCTGGCAGATCGTCGCGACCGAGGGGCGCGCAGCCGCCGTCGCTTGAAGTAGACGCGAAATTCGTCGGACGCTGTTGCGCGACGTGCGTCGTTGGGTCTAAAGGCAGCGTTCGGCCCGTCATTCGCGCGGGCGGTATTTCGGGGAGGTGGGACGTGACGACGAACGGGACGGCCGCGGCGCTCGCACCCGCGCAGGGACGGGTGCCTCCGCAGAGCATCGAGGCCGAGGAGGCGGTGCTCGGCGGAGTGCTGCTGGACAACCGCGCTCTCGATCGTGCAGTCGAAGCGCTTCGTCCGGAGGACTTCTACCGCGAAGCGCACCGCCGCGTCTTCCAGGCGCTGATCGAGCTCGACGAGCGGAGCGAGCCCGCGGACGTCATCACGCTGACGGAGTGCCTGAAGCGGCGCGGCGATCTCGACACGGTCGGCGGAGCCGCCGCGATCGCGGAGCTCGCGGATCGCGCTGCGACCGCCTCGAACGTCGGCTTCTACGCGCGCATCGTGCGCGACAAGGCGATCCTGCGACGCCTCGTCGAGACCGGGAGCGACATCGCGCAGCGTGCGAGCTCCGGGGCCGTCGACGTCGGCGAGCTTCTCGATCAAGCCGAGCAGCAGGTCCTCGACATCGCGAACCGGAAGATGAATCCGTTCACGAAGATCGAGGAGATCATCGTCGGTACGGTGCGGAAGATCGAGCAGCTCTACCAGAACCCCTCGGCGCTGACGGGCATCCCGAGCGGCTTCATCGAGCTCGACAAGCTCACCTCGGGTTTCCAGCCCGGCGACCTGATCATCCTCGCGGGGCGCCCTTCGATGGGGAAGAGCGCGCTCGCAACGAACATCGGACAGTACGCCGCGGAGCAGACCCGGCAAGCCGTCGGCATGTTCTCGCTCGAAATGTCGAAGGAGTCGCTCGTCCTGCGCATGCTCTGTGGCGTGGCGCAGATCGACAGCATCAAGATCCGGACCGGCGCGCTCGCGGACGACGACTTCCCGCGCCTCGCGATGGCCGCGGGGCACCTCGCGGACCTGCCGTTCTTCATCGACGACATGGCAGGCCTCTCCGTCCTCGAGCTGCGAGCGAAGGCGCGACGTCTGAAGCGTGAGAATCGGGGGCTGTCGCTGATCATCGTCGACTACCTGCAGCTCATGCGCGCTCACCGCGACGTCGACAACCGCGAGCAGGAGATCGCGATGATCTCGCGGTCGCTGAAGGCGCTCGCGAAGGAGCTCGAGGTGCCGGTGATCGCGCTCTCGCAGCTGAACCGCGCCGTCGAGGGACGGCCGAACAAGCGGCCGATGATGTCGGACCTGCGCGAGTCGGGAGCGATCGAGCAGGACGCGGACGTGATCGCCTTCGTCTACCGCGACGAGTTCTACGACAAGCAGTCGCCCGATCAGGGCGTCGCCGAGATCATCATCGCGAAGCAGCGGAACGGGCCGCAGGGGACGGCCCGGCTCGCGTTCCGGAAGGAGTACACGCTCTTCCAGAACCTGAGTGCGCGCGAGGACGATCCGCTCGGCGGCGACGCCTACGCGGACTACTGAGGCATCTCGCCGGTAGCGTCTGCGGCGCGCACGGCCTCGGGAATCGCGAGGATCCGCCGCGCGAAGTCTCCCGGCCGCGGATCGTTGGCGAGAGCCGAGATGATCGCGACCGAGGAGGCTCCGGCGCGGAGCACCTCCGGGGCCGTCTCCTCCGTGATTCCGCCGATGGCCACGATGGGAACGGGAATCGCCTCGCGCACGGCGCGGAGCTCGGTTGCGCGTCGCGGCGGCAGGGGATTCGCCTTGGAAACCGTCGCGTACATCGGTCCGAAGCCGACGTAGTCGGCGCCGTCGGCGACCGCGGCGATCGCCTGCGCGACGGAGTGGGTCGACACGCCGATCACCATCTCGCGGTCCCAGATGCGCTCACGCGCCACGCGCGGCGGCAGGTCCGCCTGACCGAGGTGGACGCCGGCCGCGCCGGAGGCGAGCGCGACGTCCAAGCGGTCGTTGACGATCACGTTGCCGCCGTGGCGCGACGCGAGTCGAACGAGGGCGCGTGCGAGATCGAGCAGGGCGGCGCCGCCGAGATCCTTCGCGCGCAGCTGGACCCACGGCGTGCCCGCGGCGAGAACCTGTTCCGCAAGGGCGAGGCCGGCCTCGGGACGCCGGCTCCGGGTGACGTCGATGATCGGGTAGAGCGTCGCCGGCTCGAACGGGATCACGAGTCGACGTTGGCGTGTCCGAGAGCGCCGGGCAAGCGCGTCGGACGAGTCCGGGAGCACCGCACGTGGTGGCTGGCGTGCGGTGCTCCCGGCTCGGCTCGCTCTATCGGAGCGCGCTGCCCATCGGGCGACGCATCGAGGGATTGACGCCCGGGCCGCCGCGCGGCGGGAGGACGGGGTTGATGATCCCCGACTTCTTGCCCCAGGGCTTCTTCCGGACGGCCGGCGTCGGCGTCGGCGGGTTCACCGGCTGCGTCGGCGTCGGCGAGGGCTTCACGGTCGGCGTCGGGGTGCCCTTCGGAGTCGGCGTCGGCGAGGGCTTCACGGTCGGCGTCGGGGTGCCCTTCGGAGTCGGCGTCGGCGTTCCCTTCGGGGTCGGGGTCGGGGTGCGCGTCGGGGTCCGCGTGGGCGTCGGCGTCGGCGGGTTGAAGGGCGACGTCGGCGTCGGGCTCGGCCCGCTCGTCTGGGTCGGCGTGGGAGTCGGGGTCCGCGTAGGAGTCGGTGTCGGGGTGCGGGTCGGTGTCGGAGTCACCGACGGAGTCTGCGTGGGGGTCGGGGTCGGGGTGCGGGTCGGTGTCGGAGTCACCGACGGAGTCTGCGTGG
>VGTG01000205.1 GCA_016874795.1 Deltaproteobacteria bacterium
CCTCGGACCGGAGGGCGACGCAGGCGTACTTGAACAGTACGTCGAGGAGCCCGGAGGGAGAAGCTCGCGAAGATTCGGTGCTATCGGCCGCCGCAGTAGGGATCTGGTGAGAAATGCAGGCTAGAGACGCTCCCTCAGTAGAGCAAGGAGACGACGCCGGGATCGTGCAGCACGACCTCGTTCGCGCGCGAAGCGGGTCGCTCGTCACCGTCGATCACGACGCTCCGGAGCGGCCGATCGAGCGGCGAGCGGATCACGATTCCGCCGGGAGGTGTCCGCAGGCTTCCGCCGAGAGCGACCCGCACGCGGTCCGGGCCCGCCGCGCAGATCGTGTAGTCGAGGAGACCCCAGTGCGTCGGCAGACCGTGCACGCGCACGCCGGGCTCCTCGTTCACCCAGGCCGCGGGCAGGCCGGCCGCGACGACGAGCGCGCCGTCCTCGCGCTCGTACGCGATCATGCGGCGTACGGCGCGGACGAAGCTCGAAGCGACCCAGCCGTGCGGCAGGTCTCCGAAGAAGCGCGGCGCGCGCCGCTCCTTCCAGGAGATCTCCGGCCACGAGCACCACGGCTCGAGCCGCTGATCGGCGACGAGCCAGTCGAGGAGCGCGGCCGCCCGCTCGCGGTGCCCGAGCATCACGAGGGCCGCCGCCGTCCGGACTTCGTAGGGCGTGTACGCCTCGTTGGCCATGTCGCCGCGACGGCGCGCCTCGAGCTCGCTCCAGTAGCGCTCGAAGGTCTTCGCGAGCGCCGCCGGCGGAAGGAGCGACGCCGCGCCGCACGGGTCGAGAGCGATCGCGGTCGAGGTCGGATCGAAGTCGCCGAGCTCGACCGAGCCCGGCACGAAGTCGATGCCGTGCTCGGCGATCGTCTTCACGACCGAGCTCGCGAGATCGTTCCGCATCGCGTCGCGGAGCGCGCCAAAGCGCTTCGCCTCGGCTGCGTCGCCGAGGATCGTCGCGGCCTCGGCGGCGTCGGCGAGGGCACGCACGGCGAAGAAGTCGTCCCAGTACGAGTGGACGGGATGCGAAGCGTAGCCCTCGTGGCTGATCGATTCGGGGAGGAGACCGAAGCGCGCGTTGCCGCGGTACTCCTTCGTGGTCCGCGTCGCGCGGAGCTTCTCGATCGCGCCGATGGCGGCGCGCGCCCTCGGCCAGAGCTCCTCGAGAAGCCCGCGGTCGCCCGTCAAGCGATACATCTCGACGAGTCCCCAGACGAGCTGGCCGTGGCTGTCGTGCTCGACGGCCTGATCGATCACGTCGCGGCGGTCGACGGCACAGGGAACGCGGCCGTCCGGAAGCTGGAACGGCGCGTACCAGCGCAGGAACGCGCGCGCCTCGTCCGCGAAGCCCATCTCCGCGATCGCCGTCCCGGTCAGCGTTCCGTCGCGGATCCACGAGCGCCGATAGCAGCGGGGGCCCGGCTGGATGCGCGGTCCCTCGCGGTTGACGAGGATCCATGCGACCGAAGCGCGGAGCGAGTCCGACATCCGCGCGGCGCCGCGCGGGAGCTCGATCGGGATGCGATCGAGGCGCTCGCGCCAGTAGGCGACGGCCTCCTCGAGCGACGGAGCCGTCACCGCGGCGCCGTCATGGAGCGGCACGACGACGTCGACGACGACGGGCCCGCTTCCGAGCTCCAGGTCGAAAGCGAACGCGGCCTCGGCGAAGCCGATCGGATCCTCGACGAGCGCCGCCTCGGGGACACGGCCTTCCCCGAGCCCAGCGAGCCCTTCGGTCGACGAGGCGGCCCCGACCGCGGCGGGCGGCGAGAGCGCGATCGCGCGCGGCCCGCCGTTCACACGGATGGTGTCGCCGGTGCACTCGACGCGCGTGATCGGCGCGACGCCGCCGACGATGTTGAGGCTCTGCCACGACGGGTTCACCTGGAAGGGACGGACGGCGACGAGCAAGCGAACGCGTCGCGCGCCGCGCACCGAGCTCTCGCCGCCCCCGACCGTCTCGACTTCGTAACGCGCGACGAGCGTGCTCCGCTCCGCCGGTCCCGCCGCGAACGCGGTGACGCGCAGCCCGAGCTCGGGCGTCCGCCACTCGACCGTCGGGATCGGCAGATGCCCCTCCGCGAGCGACACGCGCTTCTCGACGTCCGCCCACGTCCAGAGCTTCCCCGACTCCCAGAGGAACGGCTCGAGCGTGAACGACTCGGCGTCGACCTCGAGCGCTCCGTCCTCACCGAGCAGACCCTTCTTCGAGTCGCCGTCGGCTCCGGCGATGGCCCAGTACGCCTGCTCGCCGAGAAGGTGGCGCGGGAACCGTCCTCGCGGCGCCTGGCGCGCGTTCGCCGTGACGTAGCGCGACGGCGACACGGCGAGCTCGAGCGGCACGACGTCGGCGCGGGTCACGCGCGGCGACGATCCCTTCGCGAACTCGAGGCGCGCGAGACGGCCCTCGCCGTCCGCGGTACGGAGCCAGCAGCGGCCGCCGTGCCCGCTCGACTCGGCGAGCGGCGTCCACGAAGCACCGTCGTCGGAAGCAAGGAGACGGCAGTCGACCGGCTCTCCGGCGAAGTCGACGACGACGCCACCCCACTCCGCGGTGCGGCCGAGATCGAGCTCGAGCCACGGCGCCGTGTCCCCCTGCGCCGGGCACCACGCGGTCGTCGGAGCGGGCTCGAGAACGCTCGACGCGACGTGCTCGCCGGCCTGGCTCGAAGCGCGTGCCGCCTGCACGCGCGGCTGCCTCTCCTCGGGATCGCGCGGCTCGACGCGAAGTCCTTCGATCCAGAGCGTTCCGGTTGCACCGACGTCGCTCGCGAGGGCAAGCTCGATCGCGCGGACGGTCTTCGGATCGCCGCCGCTCGCCGGTCCCCAGGCGAACTCGAGGCTCGCGCGGCGCAAGACGACCCGCGAAGGTGCGGCGCCTGGTACGAAGCCCGCGCGCCGCCACCACCAGACGTTCGCACCGCTCGGGTCGACGAGCTTCAGCTGCAGCTCGACCGGGTCGTCGCCCGCGCCGCGCAGCTCGAGCACCGCGACGTAGTGCGGCGGGAGCGTCGCCTCGAGATCGCGGCGTGCGATCACCCACGCGCCGTGGCCCGCGAGCGTGAAGTCGAAGCGGAGCGCGCTGCCGCCGCCGTCGCGCGGCTCGATCGCGAGCTGCGCGCTCGATCCGTCGGCGGCGTTCGACGTCCATTGCCCGGGCGCTCCCGTCGCGGAGCTCCAGAGCTCGAGCGCTCGTTCCTTCGCCATCGCCGGTCAGCTCGTCTGGAGCGCGTCGCGTCCGTCGCCGCCGGGCGCGATCACCCAGTGACGCTGGTGGAACTGCGCGACGGTCGGACGGTTCGTGATCGAGAGGACGGCCGTCCCCGGAAGCCGCTTCGCGAGGGTCTCGAAGACGCGCTTCTCCATCGCCTCGTCGAGCGCGCCGGTCGCGTCGTCCGTGATGAGCCAGTTCGGGCGATGCAGGAATGCGCGCGCGAACGTCAGGCGCTGCTGCTCGTCGACGGAGAGCTCCTGGTCCCACGGCTCGCTGTCGTCGAGCCGCTTCGCGAGGTGCCCGAGATCGAGCAGCTCGAGCGCCTCGACGATCGTGTCGTCCGCGAACGTTCCCGACGCCGCCGGATAGGAGACGGCTTCGCGGAGCGTCCCGATCGGCAGATACGCCTGGTGCGGCAGGAAGAGCGACTGCGCGTGCGCGGGCATCTCGATCTTCCCGTGACCGAACGGCCAGATCGCGGCGATCGCGCGGAAGAGCGTCGTCTTCACGAGCCCGGGCGGTCCGAGCAACGCGACGTGCTCGCCCGCCTGGATCGAAGCGTTCAAGTTCGAGGCGAGCACCTGCCCCTCCGGCTCCGCGAGATCGAGCTGGACGAGGCTCAAGGCCTCCTCCGCTCCCGCCTCGACCTGGATGCCGGCCTTCGCGAGCTCGACGCGGCTGTCGTCGAGCTTCTCGGCGAAGGTCGCGAGACGCTCGATGTTGGCGCGCCACGCGGCGATCTCCTGGTACGCGTCGACGAACCACGAAAGCGATCCGGAGACCTGCCCATAGGCGATCTGCGTCTGCGTCACCATCCCGAGAGTCATGCGCCCCGCGAAGAACGCGGGCGCCGCGACGAGGAGCGGCACGATGCTGTTCGCCTGCCCGATGCCCGACGTCAGCAGGGTCAGGTTCCGCTGCTTGATGATCAGGTCCCGCCAGTTGACGATGACGTTCTTGAAGCGCTTCAGCGCACCCTGGTGCTCGACGGCCTGCCCACGGGACAGCGCGACCGCCTCGACGTGGTCCCGGAAGCGGACCAGGCCGTAGCGGAAGTCTGCCTCGAACTTGAGCTTGTCGAAGTTGATCGAGACGAGGGTGCGGCCCACGCGGTGCGTCAGCCACGTGGACAGGAGCGCGTAGCCGATCGCGACCCACATCATCAGACCCGGGATGTAGAACTCGTACCCGGCGACGCGGAGGGGCCAGTCGCCCGACAGCGCCCAGAGCATTCCCGCGAACGAAACGAGCGTCGCGACGGCAGAGAGGAACGAGAGCGACAACCCGAGAGCGCTCGCGACGTAATTCTGGATGTCCTCGGAGATTCGCTGATCCGGGTTGTCGGCTTCCTTGTGATAGAGCTCGCGATGGATGTAGGCGTGCGGCCCCATCCACTCGCCGAGGAAGTGGTCCGTGAGCTGCGTGCGCCAGCGCATCTGCAGGATGTTGCGGACGTAGATCCGGTACGTCGAGACGAACACGACCGCGACCGAGGTGAGCAGGAAGATCTCGATCGCCGTGAGGAACGCCGGCCACTGCTTGTTCTGCACGGCGTCGAAGACGTAGCTGTTCGCGAGCGCGAGGCGGACCTGCCCGTACACGTTGCCGAGCTCGCCGGCGACGCAGAGAGCGAGAAGCGCGGCCCCCTTCTTCGCGTCGGGCGACGTCCAGTAGATGCGCGTCAGCCGCGCGAGATGGCGGATGAAGCGCTGGTCGAACACGGGCGTATGACGGGTCATCGGCACGGAGCACTCCTCGTAGGCAGCAGCGAGTGTCTCGCATGCGCCGCCGGAGTCAACCTGGAAAGCCGGGCGCCATAGTGCGACACGCTGTGGACCCAAGCGGGTGCCGGGCACGGGAGCCCCGCGCCCGCCCGGAGGATCGCCGATGTCCCAGCCTCGAGAGCCCGCCGCCTTCGATCGGCGCTTCGCCAAGAGCCTATGGCGTCTGACGCGCGTCTACTGGACGTCCGCGGACGCGATGCGCGGCGCTCTCCTCCTGGCGCTCGCGATCTCACTCGAGCTCGCCACCGTCGGCGCGCAGCTTCTCCTCTCGGACAGCCAGCGCCGGATCTTCGATGCCCTCCAGGACGTCGACGCGGCCGCGTTCTTCGCGGCGATCGGCGTCCTTCTCGTCGTCGCCCTCGGCTTCGTCGCGACCTCGACTCTCCGCATCTACGTGCGCCAGATCCTCGAGATCCGCTGGCGCGAGAACCTGACCTCGCACTTCCTCGACACCTGGATCCAGCCGTCCGCGTACTGCCAGGAGAAGCTCCATCACGAGGCGGACAACCCCGATCAACGGATCTCCGAGGACATCCGCGAGTACGTCGCCAGCGCGCTCGGGCTCTCGCTCTCGCTTCTCTCCGCGGTCGTGACGCTGATCTCGTTCGGCGGCCTTCTCTGGAGCCTGTCCGGCGACTGGGCGGTCGACATCGGCGGCTTCCATCTTCGCATCCCCGGCTTGATGCTGTGGGTCGCCATCCTCGCGGCGCTCCTGGCGACGTGGCTCACGCACCGCGTCGGGCGGCCGCTCGTGCCGATCAACTTCGATCGCCAGCGGGTCGAGGCGGACTTCCGCTTCGACCTCGTCCGCTTCCGCGAGAACGTCGAGCCGGTCGCGTTCGCGCACGGCGAAGGCATGGTGCGCACGGGCGCGCTCGGCCGCTTTCGCGCGATCGTCGGCAACTGGTGGAGCCTGATCCGCGCGCAGCGGAACCTGACCCTCCTGACGACCGGGATCGGCGAGGTGAACGGAGTCGTTCCCCTGCTCGTCGCCGCACCCGCGTTCTTCACGGGCGAGCTGTCGCTCGGCGGCGTCGCGCAGACGCGGTTCGCGTACGGGCAGGTGTCCGGGGCGCTCTCCTGGGTGGTCAACGCGTATCAGGAGATCGCGCGCTGGCGCGCGAGCATCGAGCGTCTCACGTCGTTCACCGAGGCGATGCAGAGCACCGAGGTCGAGATCTGCGAAGCGCACCGGATCCAGGTCGCCGAGGTCCCGGAGCGCGAGATCCGCATCCGCGACCTACGCCTCGAGCTTCCCGACGGCGGGATCCTCCTCGACGAGATCGACGCGACGATCGCGCGCGGCGATCGCATCGCGCTCCAGGGACCGCTCGGGACGGGGAAGACGGCCCTGCTGCGCGCGATCGCCGGCATCTGGCCGTTCGGCAAGGGCCGGATCGAGCTGCCGAGCGGCGACCGCGTGTTCATCCTGCCGCCGCGCCCGTTCCTGACGATCGGCACGCTGCGCGGGGCGATCGCGTTCCCGTCGCCGGCCGGCACGTTTCCGGACGACCGGATCCACGACGTGCTCCGGACCCTCGACCTCGGACACCTCTCCGCTCGGCTCGACGAGATGCAGCACTGGGAGCGCGTCCTCTCGACCGGCGAGGAGCAGCGCCTCGGCCTCGCACGGACGCTCCTGCAGGGTCCCGAGTGGATCCTCTTCGACAACGCGACCGGAAGCCTCGACGAGGAGAGCGAGGAGCGGATCTACGCGCTCCTCGCGGAGCGCCTACCTCACTCGGGGATCCTGTCGATCGCTCACCGGCCCGGGCTCGCGCGCTACCACGAGCGGCGCTGGACGTTCACGCCCGGCGCAGCGGGAGGTCCGGCGACGCTCCTCGTCCTCTGAGCCATCGGATCCATCGGATCCATCGGAGCCATCGGAGAAGGAATGATCCCCACGCAGACCATCGGCCTCCTCATCCTCTCGAACGTCTTCATGACGTTCGCCTGGTACGCGCACCTGCGCACGTTGCTCGACAAGCCGTGGTACCTGGCCGTCCTCGCGAGCTGGGGCATCGCGTTCTTCGAGTACGCCCTGCAGGTGCCGGCGAACCGGATCGGCTATGGCACGTTCTCGCTGCCGCAACTCAAGATCATCCAGGAGGTCGTGACCCTCGCGGTCTTCGTGCCGTTCGCGCTGTTCTACATGGCGCAGCCGGTGAAGCTCGACTACCTCTGGGCGGCCCTCTGCCTCTGTGGGGCGGTGTACTTCGTCTTCCGGAGCTGACGCCCGACGTATCCTTTCGCCCGCCTCGCTCGTCTACGGTCCGTCCCGAGTCGAAACGAAGGAGAAGGGAGAAGGCCGATGCCCAGCGAGCAGGCGAAGTTCGCCATCCAAGCCGACGTGCGAGGCCCCTGGCGGGCCTTCCTCGACGAGATCGCACCGCTTCGCCCCGAGCTGTTCCGCTACTGCTGCGGGCTCACCGGCAACGTGTGGGACGGCGAGGACCTGGTGCAGGACACGCTCGCACGCGTCTTCTCGCTCCTCGGGAAGAGCGACGCCGACCTGTCCCATCCGCGCGCCTACCTCGTCCGCGCCGCGACGCACCTCTGGATCGACAGGCTCCGCCGCGCGGGCGTCGAGCGAAGCCACGCGGAAAGCTCCGCACCGGCGCCGCGCGAGAGCGAGGATCCGACGCAGGCGATCGCGGTGCGCGAGGCGGCGAGCGTCCTCTTCCTCCGCCTGCCGACGCAGGAGCGCGCCGCGGTGCTGCTGAAGGACGTGCTCGACTTCTCGCTCGACGAGACCGCGGCGATGCTGAAGACGACCGTCGGCGCCGTCAAGTCGGCTCTCCGTCGAGGTCGCGAGCGACTTCGCGCGGCGCGCGAGGGGCACGCTCGGCGGCGTCGAGGGGCTGAACGAGGTGTGGCGGTTCGAGACGGACGACGCAGGGCGTGTCACGCGTGTTCGCCTCTACTGCTTCACTCCCGACGTGCTCGCCGCGGTCGCGGACGGGCTCGGCGTGGCGGCGCTGAAGCGGCCGTACCGAAGCCCGCCGTGATACCCCCTTCCAGATGCCCGCTTGTCCGGAGCAGCCAAGCCCGGAATCGTACGCGCGTCAGCACCGAAGCCAGCGATGAAGAATCGTCTCGCCACGAGCGCGGTCGTGCTCGCGATCACCGCCGGCGAAGCGGCAGCCGAGCAAAAGATCACGTTCCAGGAACAGGGCCTTGGCCAGAACGTCGGCGTCGGCCTTCGGGACGTCGCCGCCTCGGGAGACGTCCTCGTCGCCGGCTGGACGCGCGGAACGACGCCCGCCGGACTCCCGCCTCCGGGCACCGTGCGGGTGTACCGGCTGACGTCCGGCGCCTGGGCGGAAGTCGACGCGCTCGGTCCGAGCGATTCGGCGGACTGGGCGTTCGGCGAGCAGGTGGCGATCGGAGGGGACGTCATCGCTGCTTCGACGCTCGCGGGCGGGGCGTCCGTAGACGTCTTCCGCTCGGACGGCACGAGCTGGATCGCCGAGCAGAACCTCGTTCCGTCGACCATCGTGAACGACGCCGGCTTCGGCTGGGCCCTGGCCGTCCTCGGGGACCGGATCGTAGTCGGAGCGCCCGGCGACGGCGCCATCTTTGGCGAGCGTTCGGGCTCGGTCTTCGTCTACCGTTGGAACGGCTCGTCGTGGGACGAGGAGCAGAAGCTCACGGCTTCGGATTCGACCGAGCTCGCAAACTTCGGATCGAGCGTGGCACTCGCCCCCGGCCGGATCGTGGTCGGTGCCGACGGCGACGACGAAGGCACGGGAGCCGTCTACGTCTTCGGCTGGAACGGATCTTCTTGGGACGAAGAGCAGAAGCTCGTCGCCTCGGACGGCGAAGAGCACGATGTGCTCGGAGCGGAGGTCGCCACCGCCGGCGACGTGATCGTCGCCGCGGCCAGGTGGGAGGAAGCCGTCTACGTCTTTCGCTGGAACGGGAGCTCCTGGGCGGAGGAGCAGAAGATCACCGCGTCGGACGCGGCTCCGGGCGACGGGTTCGGCCATCGAATCGCGGTCGAGGGCAACCTCATCGTCACGGGCGCGAGAAGCGACGACAACGAAGGCGGCGTCAACGCGGGTGCGACCTACGTTCACCGCTGGAACGGCACGGCCTGGGCAGAGGAGCGGAAGCTCGTCGCCTCGGACGCGCAGCCCGCGCTCGACGCGCTCTTCGGCGGACACGTGGCACTCGCCGGGACTCGCATCGCTGTGGGATCGGCGATCTCCATCCACGCCTACCTCCTCACGTGCGAGCCGTCGGAGTGCTTCCTCGATCAGCCCGTGGCCGCGAAGCGCGTGCAGATGCAACGCACGGCTTCGGGAGAGCGCTTCCTGCTCATCACGAAGGATCCGTCGCTTCCATTGCCGCTCACGCCCGACTCCGCGCCGCCGCAGGTCGGAATGACGATCGAGCTTTCGTCCGCCAACGAACCGTCGGCGACGCTGACGGTCCCGTCGAGCGGCGACTGGGAGCTCGTCGACAAGCCGACGCTGCTGCGGT
>VGTG01000206.1 GCA_016874795.1 Deltaproteobacteria bacterium
CTCCCTCCGGGCTCCTCGACGTACTGTTCAAGTACGCCTGCGTCGCCCTCCGGTCCGAGGCTCGCGAATCTTCGGCACTCTCGACCGCCTCGCGACGTGATCTGGTGAGAAATGCAGGCTAGCGTGCCTTCGGCGAGGTTCAGGAGATCGATCCCGTCGATGGCTTCGAACGAGGCGACCGAGGCAGATCTCCCCAGCCGTGGCATTCGTCCCCACTCTCGGGGTGGGATTCGGAGCGGCGCGTGCCGTCAAGAATCCAAGGCGAACGCGATGATCGCGAGCGGCGGCAAGGTCACGTTCAGCGCGTGGCGGCGGCCGTGCGCCGAGACGGGCGAGGTCGCCGCGCCGCCGAGATTCCCTTTGCCGCTTCCGCCGTAGAGCGCCGCGTCGCTGTTGATCACCTCGCGCCACGCGCCCGGGCGGTCGACTCCGATGCGGAAGTTGGTGCGCGGGATGGGCGTGAAGTTGCACGCGATGACGACGCCGTCCCCGTCCTTCGGGCTGTGGCGGAGGTAGACGAGCGTGCTCTGGTCGCTGTCGTTGCAGTCGACCCACTCGAATCCCGCGGGATCGCAGTCGCCCGCGTGCAGAGCGGGCGTCCCGCGGTACCAGGTGTTGAGGTCGCGCACCCAGCGCTGGATTCCGCGGTGCGCCACGTCGTCGAGCAGATGCCAGTCGAGGCTCGACTCGTGGTTCCACTCGCGCCACTGGCCGAGCTCGCCGCCCATGAAGAGCAGCTTCTTCCCCGGCTGCGTCCACATGTAGCCCAGGAGGAGTCGCAGCCCGGCACGCTTCTGCCAGTCGTCGCCGGAGATCTTGCCGAGGAGCGAGCCCTTTCCGTGGACGACCTCGTCGTGCGAGAGCGGCAGCACGAAGTTCTCCGTGAACGCGTAGACCATGCGGAAGGTCAGCTCGTTGTGGTGGAAGCGGCGATGGATCGCATCGCGCGAGAAGTACTGGAGTGTGTCGTGCATCCATCCCATGTCCCACTTGAAGCCGAAGCCGAGGCCGCCGACGTACGTCGGGCGGGACACCATCGGCCACGCCGTCGACTCCTCCGCGATCGTCTGGATGCCCGGCGTCTCGCGGTAGAGGTCCGTGTTCATCCGGCGGAGGAACTCGATCGCCTCGAGGTTCTCGCGGCCGCCGTGCCGGTTCGGGATCCACTCGCCCGACTTTCGCGAGTAGTCGAGGTAGAGCATCGAAGCGACCGCGTCCACGCGGAGCCCGTCCGCGTGGTAGCGATCGAGCCAGAAGCGGGCGCTGCTCGAGAGGAAGCTCCGCACCTCGTTCCGACCGTAGTTGAAGATCGCGCTCTTCCAGTCGGGATGGAATCCCTGACGCGGGTCGGCGTGCTCGTAGAGGTGCGTTCCGTCGAACAGCGCGAGCCCGTGGTCGTCGGTCGGGAAGTGCGACGGGACCCAGTCGAGGATCACGCCGATCCCGCGCTGATGCAGGACGTCGATCAAGTACATGAAATCCTGCGGCGTCCCGTAGCGGCTCGTCGGCGCGAAGTAGCCCGTCGTCTGGTAGCCCCACGAGCCGTAGAACGGGTGCTCCATCACCGGCAGGAGCTCGACGTGGGTGAAGCCCATCTCGTGCGCGTAGTCGGCGAGCGGCTCCGCGAGCTCGCGGTAGCCGAGCGAGCGATTGGCGTCCTCGGGCTTCCGCCGCCACGAGCCGAGGTGCAGCTCGTAGATCGACACCGGCGCTTCGAGCGAGGCCCGCTCCGCGCGCGAGCGCATCCAGTCGTCGTCGCCCCACGCGTAGTCGATCCGCCACACCTTCGAGGCGGTCTTCGGCGGCGTCTCGGCGTGGAACGCGAACGGATCGGCCTTCTCGAGCTTTCGCCCCCCGCGCGCGAAGATACGGTACTTGTACGCCGCCTGCTCGGGAACGCCCGGAAGGAAGCCTTCCCAGATGCCGGAAGATCCTCGCGCGTGGAGCGTTTCACGGCTTCCGTCCCATCCGTTCCAGTCGCCGATCACGGTGACGCGTTCGGCGCTCGGCGCCCAGACGGCGAAGTGGACGCCCTCCACGCCGTCGACGGCGCCGGGGTGCGACCCGAGCTTGTCGAAGAGACGCAGATGCGTGCCTTCGTTGAAGAGGTGGAGGTCCTGCTCGCCGAGAAGACTCGTCGGTTCCGTCCGGTTCGCCATCGCGATCCTCCTCAGTCGGTGATCTCCGCCAGGAGACGGCGAAGGCCGTGGACCGGGATGGCCACCCAATCCGGCCGGTTGTTCAGCTCGTAGGCGAGCTCGTAGACGCTCTTCTCGAGGCGAGCGACATTCAGCAGGGTCGCGAGGTCGGCGGGCCTTCGCGGCGAATCGGCCTCCGTCGATCTCCGGCGAGACGCCTTCGATGACGATGCGAGCCGGCGCTGCTTGCGACACGTCCACCCCACACGCCCCCCTCGTTCGAAACTATCCCTGTCAACGAGCCTTAAACAAGGCCGCCCACCGCGCACGAAGCCGGTAGCGATCTCCGCGCGGGATGAGCGCGCGGCGTCCGTCCGGCTCGCCCGTGTCGAGAACGCGCTCCCAGCGCGCCTCGGGCCGCGCCGGCGGCAGCGTGAACGAGACCGATTCGTGCGAGCCGTTGATCAGGAGAAGGAACGTGTCGTCGACGATGCGCTCACCGTTCTCGTCGGTCTCGTCGATGCTCTGTCCGCCGAGACGCACCATCAGAGCGCGCGCGAAGTCGGTGTCCCACGCTTCGTCGGTCATCTCGTGGCCGCTCGGTCCGAACCACGTCAAGTCCTCGACCTCGGCCCCGCGAATGCGCCGTCCCTGGAAGAAGCGACGGCGGCGGAAGACGGGGTGCTCGCGTCGCAGGTGGATCAGGAAGGAGGTGAACTCGAGAAGGTCGCGTCGCTCGTCGTCGAGCTCCCAATCGATCCACGAGATCTCGTTGTCCTGGCAGTAGGCGTTGTTGTTGCCGTTCTGCGTGCGGCCCATCTCGTCGCCGGCGCAAAGCATCGGGACGCCCTGCGAGAGGAGGAGCGTCGAGAGGAAGTTGCGGATTTGACGGCGGCGAAGCGCCACCACCGCCGGATCGGCGGTGGGGCCCTCCGCGCCGCAGTTCCACGAGTGGTTGTTGTCGTCGCCGTCGCGGCTGTCCTCGCCGTTCGCCTCGTTGTGCTTCCCGTCGTAGCTCACGAGGTCGTTCAGCGTGAACCCGTCGTGCGCCGTGACGAAGTTGATGCTCGCGTGCGGAGCGCGGCCGCTGTGCGCGTAGAGATCGCTGCTGCCGGCGAGGCGGCTCGCGAGCTCGGACACCTGTCCGCCGTCGCCGCGCCAGAACCGCCGCACGCAGTCGCGGTACTTGCCATTCCACTCCGCCCACCCGACGGGGAAGTTGCCCACTTGATAGCCGCCCGGTCCGACGTCCCACGGCTCGGCGATCAGCTTCACCTGCGAAAGGACGGGATCCTGGTGGATGACCTCGAAGAACGCCGAGAGCTTGTTCACCTCGTACAGCTCGCGCGCGAGCGCGCTCGCGAGGTCGAAGCGGAACCCGTCGACGTGCATGTCGATGACCCAGTATCGCAGGCTGTCCATGATGAGCTGGATCACGCGCGGATGCAGCATGTTGAGCGTGTTGCCGCAGCCCGTGAAGTCCATGTAGTAGCGCCGCGACTCCTCCGTCAGGCGGTAGTACGAGGCGTTGTCGATGCCGCGCAGGAAGAGGGTGGGGCCGAGATGGTTGCCCTCCGCGGTGTGGTTGTAGACGACGTCGAGGATCACCTCGAGGCCCGCCGCGTGGAGCGCGCGCACCATGATCTTGAACTCGCGCACGGAGTCGATCGGCGTTCCGGAGGCGTAGCGGAGATCGGGCGCGAAGAAGCCGAGCGTGTTGTAGCCCCAGTAGTTCGTGAGGCCGCGCTCCACGAGATGGCGCTCGTCGACGTGGTGGTGCACCGGCATCAGCTCGACGGCGGTGACGCCGAGCTTCTTCAGATGCGCGATCACCGGCTCCGCGGCGAGCCCCACGTAGCGTCCACGCATCGCCTCGGGAAGAAGCGGGTGCAGCTTCGTGAACCCCTTCACGTGGAGCTCGTAGATGATCGTCTCGTGCCACGGCGTGCGCGGCGGAGTGTCGTCGCCCCAGGTGAACGCCGGATCGACGACGAGCGCGAGCGACGAATGCGCGGCATTGTCGCGGTCGTCCATCACGAGATCCGCCGCCGGGTCGCCCACGCGATAGCCGAACATCTCGTCCGACCAATTCACGAGGCGGCCGATCGCCTTCGCGTACGGGTCGAGGACGACCTTGCGGGGATTGAACCGGTGCCCTTCCTCGGGCGCGTACGGGCCGTGCACCCGGTAGCCGTAGAGCTGGCCCGGCCGCACCCCCGGGGCGTAGCCGTGCCAGATCATGTCGGTCTGCTCGGGTAGGCGCATGCACACCGACTCGCTCTTCGCCGTGTCGGCGTCGAAGAGACAGAGCTCGACGCCCGTCGCATGCTCGGAGAACAGCGCGAAGTTGACGCCGAGGCCGTCCCACGTGGCGCCGAGCGGGTAGGGTCGACCGGGCCTCAGCCGCACGAACGAAGCCCGGCGCAGGAGGTCGGAATGCGAGAGCGACGCATTCGTCAGCGTCGTCTCGGTTCGCTCGTATTGTCAAGGCGTGTCGGTGCACTCCTCGATCGGGACGACGTGCTCGCGCGCGAGGGCCTCGCACAAGTTCTGCGCATAGGCGGCGTACACCGGAGCTTTCGGATGGAGGTCGGGAAAGAAGAGCTTGTCGGGACCGGGGCGCGGCCGCGGGATCCTGCGAGCGAGGTGATCGGCGAACGTCTGCGGAACGACGAGTGCACCGGAAGAGCTCTGGATCGCGCCGTTCGCGATGGAGTAGTGGCCCGTGTTCGCGGCGTACGTCGGCAACACCAGCGGAACACGCGCGGCGGCGGCGACCTCGATGATCTGCGCGATGTTTTGCGACGTGCGTGCCTCGTTCTCCTCCGCCGTCAGCACCAGTGGGCGCCGCTCGTTCCGGAAGGAGAAGGTCTCGTCGCCGAAGTGGAGCTCGTGCACGGTGGCGTCGTCGGCGTCGCCCGTCTCCTTCCTCGTCTGGAGCGTCCGGAGAGTCGCATCGCCACCCGCGGCCCCGAAGCGATAGTAGTCCCAGACCAGGACGATCAGACGGTAGATCCGGAGGTGCGATAGCAAGCGATGAATTCGATTCCGGAGGGACTCGGCCGCATCGGTGTTCGATTCGGCGGGGTTCCAGTAGTCGTTCACTCCCGTGAGAACGAGCAAGAGGTCCGGTTCGTAGAGCTCGACGTACTTCGGAAGGTACTGCAGGGCCTGGGAGGAATTCAAACCGGGGACCCCGAGGTTGATGACCTCGAATTTCTCTTCCCCGACGGAAGCGTTCAGGCGTCTCTCGAGCTGGGCGGGATAGGCCGCTTCGCGCGTCATTCCGAGGCCGTAGGTGTTCGAGTCGCCGATCGTCAGGATCCGGAACTTGTCCGTCGCCGCGACGTCCGCACCGCCCCGTCCGCCGAAGCGGGTGAGCGCGAGATGCGCGACGTGCAGCGCGATCTCGACGATCAGAAGGGCGACGAGCGCGCTCAGAGCGATCGTGAGGAGGCGCTTTCCGGTCGCGGGGCTGTCGTCGTCCTGCACGTGCCTGCTCTCTCGCCGCACGCCTGCGTCGTCCGTCACCGAAGTCCGCGGCCCATCGGCAAGCATTCGGAGGTCTCGGGCCGTCGCGCCTGCGCGATCCGGCTCCGTGGGCCGCCGCCTCTATCACGGGGCCTCGGGGAGCGGCAACGCGCTTTCCCGTGCGGGCGCCGGCGCGGTCCTCGCCAGCGCAGGCGGCATAGGTGAATCGCCCTTGTTCGCGCCGCGTCGGCGGTGGTAGGGAACCCTCGATGCCGGGCGACTCACCATCGGTGTACGTCGCTTCGCTTCGGCAACGATGACGGCGATTCTCGGGCTCTCCGCGTTCTATCACGACTCCGCGGCCGCGCTGGTCATCGACGGCGAGATCGTCGCCGCCGCGCAGGAGGAGCGCTTCTCGCGGAAGAAGCACGACGCCGGATTTCCGGCTCTCGCGATCGACTACTGTCTCCGCGAGGCGGGGATCACGCCTTCCGACCTCGACTACGTGGGCTTCTACGACAAGCCTCTGCAGAAGTTCGATCGGCTCCTCGAGACCTATCTCGCGTTCGTGCCCGCGGGGTTCGCCTCGTTCCTGCAGGCGATGCCGGTCTGGCTGCGGCAGAAGCTTCATCTCCCCAGGGAGATGAATCGCGGCCTCAACTACGAATTTCGAAAACGGTACGTCTTCCTCGATCACCATCAGTCGCACGCCGCGAGCGCGTTCTTCCCATCGCCGTTCGAGGAAGCGGCGATCCTGACTCTCGACGGCGTGGGCGAATGGACGACGGCTAGCTTCGGCGTCGGTCGCGGAAACCGCCTCGACCTGACCCACGAGCTGCGCTTTCCGCACTCGCTCGGTCTCCTGTACACGGCGTTCACCTACTTCACCGGCTTCGCCCCGAACGGAGACGAGTACAAGCTGATGGGGCTCGCCCCCTACGGCGAGCCAAAGTACGCCGACGTCATTCTCGAGCACCTGATGGACTTGAAGGCGGACGGGTCCTTCCGCATGGACATGTCCTACTTCAACTACTGCCAGGGGCTCACGATGACGTCGCGGAAGTTCGACCGACTCTTCGGGGGTCCGCCGCGGCGGCCGAATGCTCCGATCACCGCGCGAGAGATGGACCTCGCCGCGTCCGTGCAGAAGGTGACCGAGGAGATCATGCTCCGCTCCGCGCGCCACGTGCACGCGCAGACGGGGATGAAGAACCTGTGTCTCGCAGGCGGCGTCGCGCTCAACTGCGTCGGCAACGGTCGCATCCTCCGTGAGGGGCCGTTCGAGAACGTGTGGATCCAGCCAGCTGCGGACGACGCGGGCGGAGCGCTCGGCGTCGCTCTCTTCGTCTGGCACCATCTTCTCGACAACCCGCGGACGCCCGCTCCTCGGGACGGCCAGCACGGCTCCTTCCTGGGACCCGCGTACTCCGACGACGAGATCGCGCGCTTCCTGGACGAAGAGAACGTCGTCTACGAGCGCTTCGACGACGAGAGGCTCTGCGACGAGGCCGCCGATCTCCTCGCGGACGGGAAGGTCATCGGCTGGTTCCAGGGCCGCATGGAGTTCGGTCCGCGCGCGCTCGGCGGGCGGAGCATCCTCGGCGATCCACGTCGGCCCGAGATGCAGACCGTAATGAACCAGAAGGTCAAGTTCCGCGAAGGGTTCCGGCCCTTCGCGCCGTCCGTCCTGGCGGAGCACGCTTCGAGATACTTCGGCGTCCCCTCCGATCTGGACAGCGCCTACATGCTCCTCGTGGCGCCGGTGTCGGAGGACGAGCGTCGCGACCTGTCACTCGAGGAGGGCGGGGCGGAGGGTCTCGCCAAGCTCAAAGTGCAGCGTTCGACGATCCCGGCGGTGACCCACGTCGACTTCTCTGCTCGCATCCAGACCGTCGACTCCTCGCGGCACGGCCTCTATCGCCGTCTCGTCGAGAGCTTCCATCGGAAGACGGGCTGTCCCGTCGTCGTGAACACGAGCTTCAACCTCGGCTGGGAGCCGATCGTGTGCACGCCCGAGGACGCGTACCGCACCTTCATGTCGTCCGACATCGACGCGCTCTGCATCGGGCACTGCCTCGTCCGGAAGCGGCGGCAGCCTGCGTGGGTCGCCGAAGGCCGCGAAGAGCCGTTCCTCGATCTTCTCTGCAGCCCGTGCTGCCGGAACACGCTGCAGCGCCGGCCGGGCGGGGTGTCGTGCCGGACGTGCGGTCACGTGTTCTCGGTGGAGCAGGGCATTCCGCAGCTCTTCTGGTCGCACGAGGCCGCGGAGGGTTCGCGCGACGTGACCGAGATCGTGAAGGAGTTCTACGAGGAGTCGCCGTTCCCGAACTACGACGAGCACGACTCGATCCGCTCCCTGATCGACAAGTCGCGGAACGGCATCTACGCGCGGCGCCTGAACGAAGCGATTCCGTTCAACGGCACCGTCCTCGAGGTCGGATGCGGGACGGGCCAGCTCAGAACTTCCTCGGCATCTCGTGCCGGCGCGTCGTCGGCGCGGACATGTGCATGAACTCGCTCCGCCTGGGGGAGGAGTTCCGCCGCAAGCACGGTCTCGATCGCGTTGGCTTCGTGCAGATGAACCTGTTCCGCCCGTGTGTCTTCCCGGAGCGGTTCGACGTGATCCTCTGCAACGGCGTGCTCCATCACACCGCCGACCCCGTCGGCGGGTTCCGCGGGCTCGTGCCGCTGCTGCGGCCGGGCGGCTACATCGTCGTCGGCCTCTACAACCGGCTCGGACGCTTGATGACGGACGCCCGGCGCAATGTCTTTCGCTTGACGGGGGGTCGCTGGCAGTGGCTCGACCCGCACCTGCGCGCGATCCGGGGAAGCCGAGAGAAGGCGCGAGCGTGGTTCGCCGACCAGTACCGCCACCCGCACGAGTCGAAGCACACGATCGGCGAGGTGCTCGAGTGGTTCGAGGGGAGCGGCATCGAGTTCGTACGCGGGCTCCCGTCCGTCCATCTCGGCAGCGATCCGGCCGAAGCCGGCCTCTTCGAGACCACGCCGCAGGGAACCGCGCTCGAGCACTTCCTCGTGCAGCTCAAGCACACGGTCACCGGGAATCGTGAGGGCGGCTTCTTCGTGATGAGCGGAAGAAAGCCGCCGGCGCCGAGCGAGATCCGGACCGCGGAAGCAAAGGCACCGGCATGGCACTGATCGAGCTCAAGACCGATCCCACCGCGAGCGAGGTGCGCTGGTTCGCAGCACTCTGGCTGCCGCTGGCGGGCGCGATCTTCGCCGCGGTGACCTGGTACGCGACCGGCTCCACGGTCGTTCCAGTCGCGATCGTCTCGTTCGCTCTCGCCGTCGCCGCCCTCGGGCTTCTCGTGCCGAAGGCGGGGCGCGTCGCGCTGATCGCCTGGATGTACGCGACCTACCCGCTCGGCTGGGCGATGTCGCACCTCATCCTGGGGACGATCTACTTCGGCGTCATGACCCCAATCGGTCTCCTTCGACGCCTGTTGCAGCGAGATCCGCTGGGCCTCAGAATCGATCGAGCCGCGACGACATACTGGGTCCCCCGCCGCCGCGTCGATGACCTCGACGCCTACTTCCGCCGATTCTGAGGAGGGTGACGCGCATGGAAGAACACGACAGGGAACCGAGCCGTGCGGAATCGGTGGCCCGGAAGGCGGCCGAGACGCAGACGAGCCTCCTCGGCGACTA
>VGTG01000207.1 GCA_016874795.1 Deltaproteobacteria bacterium
GCGGCGGCCGATAGCACCGAATCTTCGCGAGCTTCTCCCTCCGGGCTCCTCGACGTACTGTTCAAGTACGCCTGCGTCGCCCTCCGGTCCGAGGCTCGCGAATCTTCGGCACTCTCGACCGCCTCGCAACGTGATCTGGTGAGAAATGCAGGCTAGGGGACCAGCGGAATGCGCGACGACACGCTGGTCCGGAAGCTCACCCTCGAGGAGAAGGCCCTGCTCACCGCCGGCGCCGACATGTGGCGGACGGCGGCGATCGAGCGCGTCGGGATCCCCGCCCTCAAGATGACGGACGGACCGAACGGCGCGCGCGGCGATGCACTGCTCGGCGCCGGAAGCGAGACGGCGCTCTGCGTTCCGTGCGGCTCGGCTCTCGGCGCGACCTGGAACCCGGCGCTCGTCGAGCGCGTCGGTTCGGCTCTCGGCGAGGAAGCGCGCACGAAGGCGTGCCGGATCCTCCTCGCGCCGACGATCAACATCCATCGCTCGCCGCTCGGAGGACGGAACTTCGAGTGCTACTCCGAGGACCCGCTCCTCTCCGGCAAGACGGCCGCCGCTTTCGTGCGCGGCGTGCAATCGCGCGGCGTCGCGGCGACCGCGAAGCACTTCGTCGCGAACGACGCCGAGTTCCAGCGCTACACGATGAGCTCGCGCGTCGACGAGCGCGCGCTGCGCGAGATCTACCTCGTTCCGTTCGAGCTCGCGGTGTGCGAGGGCGGCGTCCTCGCGATCATGACGGGCTACAACCGGTTGAACGGCACGTACTGCTCGGAGAACGAGTGGCTTCTCGAGCGCGTGCTGCGCGACGACTTCGGCTTCACCGGCATCGTGATGACCGACTGGTTCTCGTCGGGAGACACCGCCGCATCCGCTGCCGCGGGGCTCGACCTGCAGATGCCGGGTCCGGGCCGCTTCTTCGGACCTGCGCTCGGCGAAGCGGTCCGGGAGGGAACCGTGGACGAGAAGGTCCTCGACGCGAAGGTCGAGCGCTTCCTCTCCGTCGTCGATCGCCTGCGCGCGTGGGAGGATCCCGTGGAGGCGGCGGAGCGCTCCGTCGAGCGACCCGAGCACCGCGCGCTCGCGCGCGAAGCCGCGTGCGAGTCGACGGTGCTCCTCGCGAACGACGGCATCCTGCCGCTCGACGCGAGCCGTCTTCGCTCCGTTGCCCTCCTCGGCCCGAACTGGGGTCGCGCGCACATCATGGGCGGCGGCTCGGCGAGCCTGCGGCCGCATCGGCGTACACCGCCGCTCGAGACGATGCGCGAGCGGCTCGGTGCGACGTGCCGCGTCCTGCACCATCCCGGCTGCAACATCGACCGCACGACGCGCACGATGAACCGCGCCGTGCTGCGCACGCCGGAGGGCGAGCCCGGCATCGCGGTCGAGATCTTCCCGAACCTCGATCTCGCCGGCGAGCCCGTCAAGCGCCTCGTGTTCGAGGAGACGCGGCTCGCGTTCTTCGGAGCACCCGCCGAGGGCGTCGGCGCGCGCGAGTTCTCCTTGCGCGCGCGAGCCGTCTTCACACCGGAGCAGTCCGGTGCCCACACCTTCGCGCTCGTACAGGCGGGACGCGCGCGCGTCTTCGTCGACGGGAAGATCGTGCTCGACGGCGTGACGGACCCGCCGCCGCTCGGACCGAGCTTCCTCGGCATGGCGAGCCAGGAGCGTCTCGCGACGGTCGAGCTCGCGGCGGGACGCGCGGTCGAGATTCGCGTCGAGTACTCGAGCCGGGAGGCGCTCCTCCTCCGCGGTGTGCAGATCGGGCATCGGTCGCCCGTCGAGGAGGATCCGATCGGAGCCGCCGCGGCGCTCGCCGCCGAAGCGGACGTCGCGATCCTGCTCGTCGGAACGAGCGACGAGTGGGAGTCCGAGGGACACGATCGAGGCTCGATGGACCTCCCCGGCGCACAGGACGAGCTCGTCGCGCGCGTGCGCGCGGCGAATCCGCGCACGATCGTCGTCCTCAACACCGGCGCCCCGGTCGCGACGCCGTGGGCCGACGAGGTCGCGGCGGTTCTGCAGGCGTGGCTCGGCGGGCAGGAGATGTGCGAAGCGCTCGCCGACGTACTGCTCGGAGCCGCCGACCCCGCGGGCCGTCTGCCGACGACGTTTCCCTCGCTGCTGGAGCACAACCCGTCGTTCGGGAACTTCCCCGGCGAGAACGGCGAAGTGCTCTACGGCGAAGGCGTGCTCGTCGGCTACCGCTGGTACGACACGCGCCGTCTCCCGGTACGATGGGCGTTCGGACACGGTCTCTCGTACACGACGTTCGCGATCGGCGAGCCGCGCGTCACCGCGCGCGAGCACGCGCCGGGATCGCCTCTCGTCGTCGAGGTTCCCGTGACGAACACGGGCCCGCGTCGCGGTGCCGAGGTCGTGCAGTGCTACGTCGCGCCGCCGCCGGGCAAGCTCGTCCGGCCCGCAAAGGAGCTGAAGGCTTTCGAGAAGGTCTGGCTCGAGCCCGGCGCGTCCGCGATCGTACGGCTCGTGCTCGAGGACCGCGCGTTCGCCTGCTGGGATCCGGGCGCGCCCGATCAGGAGGCGCTGCGTACGAAGCTCGGTCCGGCGGCGAGCTTCCTTCCCGGCGGCAAGCTCGACCTCGGGCGGACCGAGCCGGGCTGGTGGATCGACGCGGGCGAGTACGAGCTGCACGTCGGCCGCTCTTCGGCGGACGTCGCGCACGTCGTTCCGATCCGGATCACGGCGGAAGCGAGGTCGAGCTGATCTGACACGTCGGAGGAGTTTCGCAATGTACGTCCCGATGCTCGTTCACGACTTCCTGCACCGCGCGGCGCGGCTCTACGGAGACAAGCTCGCGGTCGTCGACGGCGACAACCGCTTCACGTACGCGGATCTGCAAGCGCGGGTGAACCGGATGTCGAACGCGCTCCTCGCGCTCGGCGTGAAGAAGGGTGACCGCGTCTGCATCCTCTCGCCGAACTCGCACTTCTTCCTCGAGAGCTTCTTCGGCACGAGCCAGATCGGCGCGATCCTCGTGCCGCTGAACTACCGGCTCGTCGCGGAGGATCACGAGTACATCCTGAACCACGCCGGCGTGACCGTGGTCCTGGCCGATCGCGAGTACGTCTCGATCGTCGAGCAGATCCGGCCTCGGCTTCGGACGGTCGAGCAGTGGATCTCGGCCCGTCAGCCGACGCACGAGGCGACGGCCGAGGGCTGGCGCGACTGGGACGAGTGGGTCGGAGCCGCTTCGGCCGAGCCGCCGCCCGCTTGCTCGCCGGAGCTCGACGAGCGTGACCTCGTCTCGATCAACTACACGTCGGGCACGACGGCGCGCCCGAAGGGCGTGATGCTCTCGCACCGGAGCCTCTACCTGAACGCCCTCAACATGATCATGCACCTCGGCATCCACCACGACGACGTCGAGCTCTGGACGCTGCCGATGTTCCACTGCAACGGCTGGGGCGGCGTCTACGCGTTGACGGGCGTCGGCGGCACGCACGTCGTGCTGCGCGCGGTCGACGCGGGCGAGATCTGGAAGCGGATCGAGCGCGAGCGGGTGACCTTCGCGTGCATGGCGCCGGCGGTGCTGCGGGCGACTCTCGACTATCCGGACCGAGCGAAGCACGACGTGCAAACGCGGCCGCGCTTCACGGTCGCGGGCGCGCCGCCGCCGTCCGCGTTCATCGAGCGCCTCGAGAAGGAGCTCGGCTGGGACTTCATGGAGATCTACGGGCTGACCGAGACGTCGCCGCTCCTCACGATCTCGAGGCCCGATCATCACACGAAGAAGGAGGACTGGGCGCGTCGCTCGCGCGCCGGCGTGCAGGGAATCGGCGTCGAGATCGCGCTTCTCGACGACGAGGGGAACGAGGTGCCCTGCGACGAGAAGAGCATCGGCGAGGTGTGCGCGCGCTCGAACGTCGTCTTCGAGGGTTACTGGGAGCAGCCGGAGGAGACGGCGAAGGCGATCCGCGACGGCTGGTTCCACACGGGCGACCTCGCGGTCTGGGACGAGACCCGCAGCATCCACATCGTCGACCGGAAGAAGGACGTGATCATCTCCGGCGGCGAGAACATCAGCTCGCCGGAGATCGAGGACGCCCTCTTCCAGCACCCCGCGGTTCTCGAGTGCGCCGTGATCGGCGTGCCGCACGAGAAGTGGGGCGAGACGCCGAAGGCGCTCGTCGTCCTTCGTCCCGGAGCGAAGGCGACCGCGGAGGATCTGATCGAGTTCTGCCGCGGGCGCCTCGCACACTTCAAATGTCCGACGTCGGTGGATTTCCTGCCGGAGCTGCCCCGCACGGCGACGGGGAAGCTGCAGAAGTATCGGCTGCGGGAGAGCTTCTGGGGGGAGGGGACGCGGCGGGTGAATTGAGGGCTGCCGCCTCGGAGAGGTTGCGATGCCCCTGAAGAACGCGCTCGACGCTGACGGATTTCTTGGAACCGCAGCGGAGGCAGCGCTGAGCGCGCGGGTGCGCTCGCAGAGGCTTCCGTCGCGCGGGAGCGGATCCGGGATGTCCAGCGAGAGTCCTTTGACATCGCCTACGCGGTGAACCGGCTGTCGCAGCGAACGACCTTCCGCGTACACCCACTCCAATCTCTCGCAGTGGTGGAACGACTCTTCGACGACGTCGGGATACCCCCAGAAGCCGCCGAGGTGGTAGCGCGGTTCCACACGCTCAAGGAAGAGCTCGAGAGCAAAAGCGCGGATCTCGACTGACTCGTGAGCGATCGGGACAGCTCCGTCGCCGAAGAACATCGCCCGATTCAAATCGCGTCGTACAGTTCTTTTTTCTTGACTTCGGTACAGCGGGAGTGTAGTCTCGCCGCATGCGTCGGAGTTCGTCCGCGCAGCTCACGTTCGACGACGTGCGCAGGCGCTCCGGGTGGGGCGGTCCCCGTACTGGTGCGGGGCGGCCGAGATCGCGGCGCGCTCGGGTGCTGCACCGGAGTCGGTCCGAGCTCTCGAGCCCCTGCCCCGCTCACGTGACGCTCCGCGTTCGGCGCGGGGTCCCGAGCCTCCGCTCGGTCCGGCTCGTGCACGAATTCCGCCAGAGCCTACGCGTCGCCTGCGAGCGCGGCGACTTTCGCGTCCTCCACTACTCGATCCAGTGCGACCACGCGCACTTCCTCGTCGAGGCGGAATCGCGCGACGCGCTCGCGCGGGGGATGAAGTCGATCGGCGCGAGGCTCGCGCGGGCTGTAAACCGGACCTTCCGGCGGGTCGGAGCGGTGCTCGACGGGCGCTACCACCTGCATCTGTTGCGGACGCCGCGCGAGGTACGATCAGCCCTCGCCTACGTTCTCCTCAACGCGCGCAAGCACTGGCGCCAACGATTCGGATGCGCACCGCCGGTGCGGCCGGATGCTGCCTCGTCCGCGCGCTGGTTCGAAGGCTGGAGAGACTGCAGCCCTACCTGCGAGAGTAGCGGTGAACCGCCCGAGGTCGCCGGAGCGCGGACGTGGCTCGCACGCGTGGGTTGGCGCCGTCACGGGCTGGTCGATCCCTCGGAAATTCCCGGCTGACCCGAGCGTCCTACCAGCAGCCCACGGAGCCTCACGACGCCGTCGGGCTCGTCGGTAGCGTCGAGCCCGTCGCGCAGAAGCCGAAGTGCTTCTGGGTTTGTCCCGCGGGAATGGCGCTCACCCAGCTGGGAAGCGTGACCGTCACCGTCGAACCACTGCGCGTGAGCTGCCCATTCCACGACTGCGTGATCGGCACGTTCGCCGGGAGCTGGAAGCGCAACGTCTTCGCGAGCCTGGGCGAGGACGACGCGTTCGTGACCGCGATGCCGGCGCAGTAGCCGGTCTGCCAGGAGGACTCGACCACGATCGATGCGACCAGGCCCTGGCTCGTCGGCGCGGGCGTGCGCGTCGGCGTGGGAGTAGCGCTCGGCTTCGGTGTCGGCGTGGCCGTGGGCTTCGGGGTCGGCGTGGCCGTGGGCTTTGGGGTCGGCGAAGAAGTCGGTGAGGGAGTCGCCGTGACGCTCGGCCGGGGGGTCTGCGTCGGACTCGGCCTCGGAGTCGCAGTCGCCGTCGGCCGCGGAGTGGCCGAGAGCACCCGTGTCGGCGTCGGAGAAGGCGCCGGCGCCCCCGGATCCGGCTCGACGCCCCACACGAGCTGGGCTCCCACCGGCCGCGACAGATCGTACACCGCGATCGCCGTCGTCTTCTTCGAGACACCGGCCGCAAGCCCCGCGTACGACGGATCGTTCGCCGCGTTCCACCGCGAACGCCTGCTCGCCCTCGGCGCCGCTCGCCGCCAGGTGCACGACGTGGTCGAGCTTCTGGAGCGCGCGGCGGACGTTCTTCGCGAGGACCTCTTCGTCCTCGATCACCAGGAGAGTGGCCATCGCCCGCGAACGGTAGCAATCCCGGTTCCCGCCGCGCAGCGCCCCTCCGCTGGTCAGAATCGGTGGCTGATCTCGATGCCGAATGTCCGCGGCTGCTCGTAGTACCGCGTCACGACGCCGATGACCCGCGGGATCGCGACGCTCTCCTGGAAGTAGGTCGCGTTCGCGACGTTCGAGCCCCAGAAGGCGATCTGCGACGTGTTGTCCATGAAGTCGTACGAGAGCCGCAGGCTCAGGAGGTTGTAGTAAGGCTGGAGGAGCTGCGGGAGCTCGGGCGCCCAGTACTGCGTCGCGCCCTGGAACGACCAGTCGAGTCGCGGCGTCAGCCAGCCCTGGAGCCAATCCGGACCGAAGCGTGGCATCTCCATCGAGTACTGGATGCCGAGATGCGTCTGCCATTTCGGAATGAAGGGCAGCTGCTGGCCCGCGCGGTCGATCGGCTCGCCGGTGACCGCGTTCTGCGCGCCCGAATAGCCGCCGAACTTCGCGTCGACGTAGCCCATCGAGGCGTCGATCAGCATGTCGTCGATCGGCTGCGTGTTCACCTCGAGCTCGACACCGCGCGTGTTCGATTCGGCTGCGTTCCGCGTCAGGACGTCGACCTGGTCGATCGGTTCCGCTTCCGTCACGACGATCTCGGGACCCTGCTGATCGAACCGATCCGCGAGGAAGAACGACACGTTGATCGTCGCTCGATTGTCGAAGACGATGCTCTTCGCGCCGATCTCGTAGGAATCGATGAACTCGGGCTTGAACGGCTCGAGGGCGATCGGCGCGGGGGTGCGCGCTCCACCGTTGAAGCCGCCGCCCCGGAAGCCCTGGGAGTAGGTGAAGTAGCCCATCAAGTAGTTGATCGACCACGGATCGATCCATTCCTCCGGAACCGGGAACGCCGCCGTGACCGTCGGCGTCCACGCGCTCGACTTCTGCTCGCCCTCGAAGTCGACCGTGACCGGATCGGCCGACGGGACGGAGCATGCCGGGCTTCCCGGAGGCGCGCCGTCGCTGCACGGCTCGAGCAGCAGGCGATCGAGGCGCTTCGTCTCCTCCGTGTAGCGGACGCCGGCAGTCAGGCTGAACCAGTCGGTGATGTCGACGGTTCCCTGCCCGAAGAGCGCCCAGTCGTTGTTGTCGGTCGAGATGAAATTCTGGCTGAACCCGGCGTTGACGACGATCGGCGAGATCTGGAACTGCTCCGTCGGCGCGAAGAAGCGGAAGCCGTTGTCGGTGCGCGCCTTCTCCCAGAACCAGAACGCACCCGCGACGAAGTTGATGCGATCGTCCCACGCGGTGCCGTTCACCTGCGCTTCGAGCTGGATCTGGTTCTGCCAGTCCTGGGTTCCGTCGAAGGGATCGCCCCCTCCGGCGGTCGACAGCACGGAGACGGGCATCGACGTCAAGTCGAAGTCGTCGCGCACGCGCGGCGTCTGCTGGCGCCAGGCCGAGGTGAGCTTGAAATCGAGCGCTTCGAGCCAGCCTACCTCGCCGGCGTCCCAGGCGGCGGTGCCCCAGACGCCGTAGCTGTCGATCGACGCGAGACGCGCGGCCTCGGACTGGAAGTTGAACGGCTGCGAGCTCTCGCAGCTCTGTCGATACTGCTCCGCGTAGCCGGCCGGCACGAGACCGGCCGCGACCAGCGGAGCGAGGGCATCCTCGAAGGCTTGCGGGATGACGACGCACTGACCGCCGAGGCCATAGGCGTGCGACGTCGCGTACGTCCCCGTGACGTCGATCGTCACGTCGTCGGTCGGCAGGAGGCGCACGGCGCCGAGGAAGTTCTGCGAGTTCCGGTTCGACTGGTACTCGTCGCGAAGCGAATTGTACGCATACCCGTCCATGTTGAACGACGCGAACGTGAAGCGCGTGAAGAGCTTGTCCTCGAACCAGCCGATGTCGACGGGAAGGTTCAACGTGGCGCGCGTGTCGAGGGTGCCGTAGCCGCCGGCGCGGATCATCGCGAAGGCCTCGAGCTCCTCGCGCGGCTTGACGGTGGTGATGTTGATCGCGCCGCCGAGCGTATTCTTGCCGAAGAGCGTCCCCTGTGGGCCGCGCAGCACCTCGAGCTGCTGGATGTCGACCATGTCGAGCAGCGAACCTTGGTTGCGGGAGAGGTAGACGCCGTCGATGTAGAGCCCGGTTCCCTGGTCGTAGTAGACGAAGGGGAAGTTCCCGACGCCGCGCAGCACGATCGAAGCGGTCTGGCCGTTGCCCGTCCGGAAGATCGAGAGGTTCGGAACGAGGTACTGGATCTGGTCGAGCTGCGTCGTCCCGGTCGCGCGAAGCGTCTCCTCGCTGAGCGCGGTGATCGAGATCGGCGTCTCCTCGAGAAGCTCCTGACGGCGCCGGGCGCTGACGACGATCTGCTCGACCTTCTTCGCTTCCTCCGGAGAGAGACCGGCGGCTTCCGCTCCCGCCGCCTCCGCTTCGGCCGCTTCCGCGGCTTCCGCGTCGGCTTCGTCCTCGACGCCGCCGACGTTGCGCGGCTCGGTCATCTCTTCGACGTAGGAGGACGGCGCCTCGGCGCCCTCCGGCTTCGGAACCTGGGAGTCGATCGCCTCGAGGCCGGGATCGGGCTCCTGACCGCCCGCATCGGTCGGCAGGAACGGAAGCGCGAGGACGAGCGTGACGGTTGCGGCGACCGCGGACCGATTCCAGCTTGGCATCCCCTACCTCCCCCTCACTCGCGTCCCTCCCGGAACGCGTCGGGTAGCCTGACGAGGGCTGGACACCTATCCGGGTCCTTGTCAACGCTTCAAGCGATCGTTTCGATTTCCGGGTCTTCGGGCGTTTGAGTGGGTAGAAACGGGAGCCTGAACGCTCGGAAACCCGCGCTGGGCGCGGCTCGCGGCGAGGTTGAGCGGGAGCGGAAA
>VGTG01000208.1 GCA_016874795.1 Deltaproteobacteria bacterium
TCATCCCGCGGCGAACTTCGCGGCCCTAGGGGCAAATACGGCTCGGCAGCTCGTCACGTTCGATGTCGGCAACGGTTTGGCCGCCTACTCGAAGGAGACGTGGGTGAGCAGGGTCCTCGCCGATCGCTTCCCGAGGGAGTACACGTCGTTTCTCTCATCGCGTCAGCAAGCCGGGAGGCTCTGGTCGGATGCTCGAAGGTTCGTCGATCTCCACGGCGTCGTGACTGTCGTAGCGGCGATCCTCAGCCTCGCGATCGTCGCCTTCGCGATGCTGGGTTTCGAGATCCCGACGAGCGAGCTGCATCTGATTGTCTGGGTGGCGCTCATCGGCAATGCGTCGCTCGTCAGCAACCTCTCGTCGGTCCAAGAACGCTACCAGGGGCGGTTGGTGTGGATGATCGCACTCGCGGTGCTGGTCACTGCTCTCGGATACCGCTTTCGCACTCAGGGTCTCGCGCGCGGTGACTCTGAAACATCGCCCGATTCAAGCTCCTCGATCTCGCGTTAGATTTTGATTGACGCGAGCTCGAGCGAACTCTGAGCCTGGGGTGTGAGCGCGGCGACTTCCGCGTGTTGCACGGAGCATCCTCGGGCCGATGGTTCGACGGCTGGCGAGGCGGAGTGCCACGTGTGGCATCCGGATCGTTTCCGCCGGTTGCGGCGCCGCGCACGTGGCTCGCGAAATCGGGCTGGCGCCGACACGGTCTCGTCGATCCGGCCGCGATTCCCGGCGCGTGAAGGCGGGGAGCGCGCGAGTCCTCACACCCCCATCAGCTCCAGCACCCGCAACCGGCTGCGCAAATGCGGCGCGAGGAGCGTCGTCGTCGCGAGACGGATCTCGCGCGCGAGACGGGCTCCCGTCTCGGCTTCGAGGCGCTCGTCGTCCGCGAAAGCCGCCGCGGGGTCGCCGGCGAGCTCGCCTCTTCGCGAGCTCTCGACCGCCTGCGCGAGGCGTCCGAGGGCCGCCGCGGCTCCCGCCGTGATCGTCGGGCCGAATTTTTCGCGCTCCCCGCAGCTCGCGCAGGCGAGACCGGCTCCCGACTGCAGCACCCGCACGTCGCCGGCGGACGGGAGCGGCCGGCGGCAGCGCGCGCAGCGCTCGAGCTCCGGCCGGTAGCCGCAAGCCGTCATCGCGGCGAGCTCGAGGATCCGGAGGGTCGTCGCGGACGCCGGGCGCTGGTCGAGGCGCGCGAGCGCCGCGACGACGAGAGCGTAGAGCTCGTCCCCGACCTCGCGCTCGGCGGTCATCTTGTCCGCGAGCTCGATCACGTGACTCGCCGCAGCATAGCGTTCGACCGAGCCGAGGATGTGGTGCCACGGGCGGATCAGCACCGCGCGCTCGAGGAACGCCATGTCCGCGTGGCTCTTCAGGCGATAGTCGAGCATCACGTGCGAGAAGATCTCCAGCGAGCCCGCGAAGCGGCGACGCGACCGCTTGGCGCCCTTCGCGATGCCGGTGAACTTGCCGAGGGCGCGGGACAGGACCGTCACGACCTTGTCGGACTCGCCGAACTCGCGGGTCCGGAGCACGACCGCGGGCGTCGAGAGCGCTCGCACGTGGGCTCCGTAGCATCCGGAAAACCGCGTTGACACGAGGAATCGCGTGCTTACGTTCCCGCGGTTCGGTGGCGGAGGGGCGCTCGGAGGCCCTCCGGCGGGGGAGAGCTGCAGGAGATGAAACCGAGGCAGGAGGACAACTGCGAAGCGGGCGAGCCGGTCGCCGAAGCCGACGAGGGCGTGGCGAGGAAGCCTGAAGAGGCCGCGGCCCCAACGGACGAACAGGACGCTCCCGTGACCCTGCCGGCGGCTCTCGACCGGATCGAGGAGCTCGCTCGCGAGCTCACCGCACGGGAGGAAGAGGCCGCCCGCCTCCGCGAGCACGTCCTCCGCGAGCGCGCCGAGCTCGAGAACTTCAAGAAGCGCATCACCCGCGAGAAGTCCGAGGCCATCCGCTACGCCGCCGAGCCCCTCCTGCGCGACCTCCTGCCGGCGATCGACAACCTCGAGCGCGCCCTCGCGGCCGCCGGGGAAGCGAGCCAGCCGGACGCTACCGCGGCGGCCTTGCGGAACGGGGTCGCGATGGTCGCGCAGCAGCTCCGCGAGGTCCTGCCGCGTCACGGCGTGACCCGGATCAGCGCCGCGGGCCAGGAGTTCGATCCGAGCGAGCACGAGGCGCTCGCGCACGTCGTGACGACCGAGACGGAGCCGGGATCGGTCCACGACGAGCACTTGCCGGGCTACCGGCTGCACGATCGGCTGCTTCGCCCCGCTCAGGTGACGGTCGCGAAGTCCCCGATCGACGGGGGGAATTGAGCCACGTCCGGCTTGAAGCGCCGGGGATCGTGGTTAAGTCGACAGAGTCGGAAAATCTAGAGAAATCGGGAGGGTACGCCGAAGGCGGCAGCCGTTCCCTGAATTCTGCGCGTTGGAAGGGAAGCCATGAGCAAGGTGATTGGAATCGATCTGGGGACCACGAACTCCTGTGTGGCGGTCATCGAAGGGGGAGACCCCACTGTGATCACCAACTCGGAGGGTAGCCGGATCACCCCGTCGGTCGTCGCGTTCGCCGAGAACGGCGAGCGGCTCACGGGCCAGATCGCCCGCCGACAGGCCGTGACGAACCCGGAGAACACGATCTTCGCGATCAAGCGCATGATCGGCCGCCGCTTCGACGACCCCGAGGTCCAGAAGGCCTCGACCGTCCTCCCCTACAAGGTCATCCGCAGCGAAAACGGCGACGCCTGGGTCGAGAGCCGCGGCAAGAAATACAGCCCGGCCGAGATCTCGGCCTTCGTCCTCCAGAAGATGAAGCAGACCGCGGAGGACTACCTCGGCGAGCCGGTCACCGAAGCCGTGATCACCGTCCCGGCCTACTTCAACGACAGCCAGCGCCAGGCGACGAAGGACGCAGGCCGCATCGCCGGCCTCGACGTCAAGCGCATCATCAACGAGCCGACGGCCGCGGCGCTCGCGTATGGCCTCGACAAGAAGAAGGACGAGAAGATCGCCGTCTTCGATCTCGGCGGCGGGACGTTCGACATCTCGATCCTCGAGGTCGGCGACGGCGTCTTCGAGGTGAAGTCGACGCACGGCGACACGTTCCTCGGCGGCGAGGACTTCGACCAGCGCATCATCGACTACCTCGCGGACGAGTTCCGCAAGGATCAGGGCATCGACCTGCGCAACGACCGCATGGCCCTGCAGCGTCTGAAGGAAGCGGCCGAGAAGGCGAAGATCGAGCTCTCGACCGTCGCCGAGACCGACATCAACCTGCCCTTCATCACGGCCGACGCCTCCGGTCCGAAGCACCTGAACCTGAAGCTCTCGCGCGCGAAGCTCGAGGCGCTCTGCAGCGACCTGCTCGATCGCCTCGATCAGCCGTGTCTCACCGCCCTGCGCGACGCTTCGCTCTCGACGAAGGAGATCGACGAGGTCGTCCTGGTCGGCGGCATGACCCGCATGCCCGCGGTCCAGGAGCGCGTGAAGAAGCTCTTCGGCAAGGACCCGCACAAGGGCGTGAATCCCGACGAGGTCGTCGCGATCGGCGCCTCGGTGCAGGGCGGCGTGCTGAAGGGCGACGTGAAGGACGTCCTCCTGCTCGACGTGACCCCGCTCTCGCTCGGCATCGAGACGCTGGGCGGCGTCTGCACGAAGCTGATCGAGAAGAACACCACCATTCCGACCAAGAAGAGCCAGATCTTCTCGACCGCCTCGGACAACCAGACCGCGGTGACGATCCGCGTGTTCCAGGGCGAGCGCGAGATGGCGGCCGACAACAAGCTCCTCGGCCAGTTCGACCTGATCGGCATCCCGCCGGCTCCGCGCGGCATCCCGCAGGTCGAGGTCACCTTCGACATCGACGCGAACGGCATCGTGCACGTGCACGCGAAGGACCTCGGCACCGGCAAGGAGCAGTCGATCCGGATCACCGCCTCGTCCGGCCTCTCGGAGGACGAGATCAAGAAGATGGTGTCGGACGCCGAGGTGCACGCCGGCGAGGACAAGAAGCGCCGCGAGACGATCGAGGCGCGGAACCAGCTCGACTCGCTGATCTACCAGACCGAGAAGTCGCTCGGAGACCAGGGTGGTGCGATCGACGCCGCGGCGCGCGCGGAGATCGAGACCGCGGTCGGCAAGGCGAAGCAGGTCCTCGAGAACACCGCGGCGGACGCGGATCAGCTTCGCGAAGCAGCGAACGAGCTCAGCAAGGCTTCGCACAAGCTCGCCGAGGCGATGTACGCCAAGGTGGCGAGCGAGCGGGCGGGCGAAGCGGGTGGAAGCGGCAGCGGAGCGGCCGACGGCGGAAACGCGGGCGGCGACGCCGGCGGGCGTCCGAAGGACGACGTCGTCGATGCGGACTTCGAAGAGGTGAAGGGTGGCTGAGCGAGCCACTCGCACCCGCGAGCTTGCCTAGCGCCAAGCGTTAGCCGAGAATCCATCCGGACCGACTCGTGGCTTCAAAGCGCGACTTCTACGAGATCCTCGAGATCGAACGTTCCGCCGACGGCGAGACGATCAAGAAGTCTTTTCGGAAGCTGGCGCTCCGCTTCCACCCGGACCGCAATCCGGGGGACAGCGAAGCGGAGGCACGCTTCCGCGAGATCTCCGAGGCGTATCAAGTTCTCTCCGACGCGGAGCAGCGGGCTCGCTACGACCGTTATGGTCACGCCGCCTTCGAGGGCCAGGGTGCCGGCTTCGACTTCAGCGCGAGCGGCTTCGAAGATCTCTTCGGCGACATCTTCAACGAGTTCTTCGGCGGCGGCGGTGGCGGCGGACGCACGCGACGTCGCCGCGGCGAGGACCTGAGCTACACGCTGCGCGTCTCGTTCGAGGAGTCCGCTTTCGGCTGCGACAAGGAGATCTCGGTTCCGCGCGCCGTCCCCTGCGAGGATTGCAAGGGCACCGGCGGGAAGGGCGGAGCCGCGCCGGAGAAATGCAAGCCCTGCCGCGGCATGGGGCAGGTCCGCTTCCAGCAGGGATTCTTCTCGATCGCGAAGACCTGCGGCCGCTGCAACGGCCGCGGCCGGGTCGTGAAGGAGCCGTGCAACGGCTGCCGCGGCTCGGGCCGCGTGCGGAAGCAGCAGACGCTGCAGGTCCGCGTCCCGTCCGGAGTCGACTCGGGCACGCGCCTCAAGCTCCGAGGCGAGGGCGAGGCGACCTCGGCCGGTACTGCAGGCGATCTCTACGTCGTGATCGCGGTCGACGAGCACGAGGTCTTCCGCCGGGACGGCAACAACGTCCTCTGCCACGTCACGATCGGCATCGCGCAGGCCGCGCTCGGCACCGAGCTCGACGTGCCGACGCTCGACGGCCCCGTCAAGATGAAGGTCAAAGCCGGGACGCAGTCCGGCGCCGTCTTCCGCATGCGCGGACGCGGCGTCCCGGACCTGCACGGCTACGGACGCGGCGATCAGCTCACGCGCGTCGACGTCGCGACGCCGAAGAAGCTCACCACGCGGCAACGCGAGCTGCTCGAGGAGTTCGCGGCCATCTCCGGGGAGGAAGCTCCCGAGTCGAAGGGCTTTTTCGACAAGGTCCGGGAGAAGTTTGGCTGACGTGGAGCGCTTGCGCGACGCCGGTGAGCACGCGTTCCTCGCGCGCCTCCGCCGGCGGCTTCGCGCACGCCCCGCGGGCGAAAGCGAGTCGACGGGGGACGCCGCCGCGCGCCTTCTGGTCGGCCCCGGCGACGATGCCGCGGTCTTCGCGCCGAGCGACCTTCCGATCGCCGTGACGACGGACGCACTGGTCGAGGGCGTCCACTTCCGGCTCGACTGGCTCGAAGCCGAGGAGCTCGGCGAGCGAGCCGCGGTCGTGAACCTGAGCGACCTCGCCGCGATGGGAGCGCGGCCGCTGTACACGCTCGCCGCGATCACCGCGGCCCCGGATACGCCGGTGTCCCTCCTCGACGGCATCCTCGACGGCTGCGCGCGTGCGAGCGAGGCGGGCGGAGCGGCAATGATCGGCGGCAATCTCGCGAGCGCGAGAGACCTCTCGATCACCCTGACGGCGCTCGGCGAGATCCCCGGCCCTCGTCTTTCGCGCGCCGGAGCACGTGCGGGAGACGAGCTCGTCGTCACCGGTACGCTCGGCGGAGCGGCGGCGGCCGTGGCGCGCTGGAAGTCCGGAGAGGCGCCCTCGGAAGAGCTTCGTCGCGCCTGGGCACGGCCCTCCGCGCGCATCGCCGCCGGTCTCGCGCTCGCCGCCGCGGGCGCGCATGCGGCGATCGACGTCAGCGACGGGCTCCTCGCCGATCTCGGACACCTCTGCGCCGCGAGTGGCGTCGGCGCCGAGATCGAGCGCAACCTCTTGCCGCGATCCCGCGAGGTCGCGACGCTCGACGCGGCAGGCGCCGACTTCGCTGCTTCGGGCGGCGAGGACTACGAGCTGCTCGTGGCCTGCCCTCCGGAGGTGTCGGCGCGGCTCGACGAGATCGCGAGGGAGACGGGCACGCCGCTCACGCGCATCGGGCGCTGCACCGACCGCGACGGCGAGATCGTCCTCCTCGGCGCGGATCGGCGCCCGCACCGTCCCCGCGCCGCGGGATTCGATCACTTCTCCGGGCCGCCGAGCGCTTGACGCAGGGCTACCGCGAAGGCTTCGCTGTAGCATGACGCCCGAGCAGCTCCGCCAGATTCTCGCACAGGTCGCTGAAGGAGCGCTTTCGCCCGACGAAGCGCTGCAGAAGGTCAAGCACCTCCCGTTCGAGGACATCGGGTTCGCGCGCGTCGACCATCACCGGCATCTCCGCGTCGGCTTTCCGGAGGTGATCTTCGGGCAGGGGAAGACGGGACCGCAGATCGTTGCGATCGCGGAGCGACTCCTCGCCGCCGGACAGAACGTCCTCGTGACGCGGATCCAGCCCGAAGCCGCCGCGGAGCTCCTCGCCCGGATTCCCGGCGTGGAGCACGATCCCGTCGCGCGCACCGCGAGCCGGATCCTCTCTCCCGCAAGCCCGGAGACGCGCGGCACGGTGCTCGTCATTGCCGCGGGGACGAGCGACCTGCCCGTCGCCGCGGAGGCGAGGCGGACGCTCGAGGCCTTCGGCCAGCCCGCCGAGACCCTGTACGACGTCGGCGTCTCGGGTCTGCATCGTCTCCTCGCGAGCAAAGAGCGCCTCACGACCGCTTCGGTGCTGATCGTCGTGGCAGGGATGGAAGGCGCGCTACCGAGCGTCGTCGCCGGCCTCGTCGACTGCCCGGTGATCGCCGTGCCGACGAGCATCGGCTACGGCGCTTCGTTCGGCGGGATCGCGGCTCTCCTCGGGATGCTCAACTCCTGCGCCGCCGGCGTCGTCGTCGTCAACATCGACAACGGCTTCGGAGCCGCGGTCGCGGCCGCGCAGATCAATCGGCGGACCTGACGGCATGGCGCGCAAGCAGGGCCAGGACAAGCTGACCACCGGGCGGACGCGCCGCGCGCTCAAGGTCGGCTCGCTGACGACGCAGGTCGGCAGCAACTACCTCTGGAGCGCGCTCAAGCGCCCCTTCCAGTCGGTCGACGAGCGTCGCCGCGAGGTGCTCGATACGCATCTCAAGAACGCGATGCTCATCGTCGAGCGCTCGCAGGAGCTCCGCGGGACGTTCCTCAAGATGATGCAGATGCTGAGCATGCGGAACGACCTCCTTCCGGCGGAGGTGCTCGAGGTGCTCTCCGTCGTCCAGTCGGAGGTGCCGCCGATGCCGTTCGCGATGATCCGCGAGCAGATCGAGCGCGAGCTCGGGAAGCCGCCGGAGAAGCTCTTCGCCGAGCTCGACCCCGAGGCGTTCGCCGCGGCCTCGCTCGGACAGGTCCACCGCGGCCGTCTCCGGAGCGGCGAGGACGTCGTCGTCAAGGTGCAGTATCCGGGCGTCGAGGACACCGTCGTCCAGGACCTGAAGAACGTGAAGGCGCTCCTGCAGACGTTCACGCTGATCGCGCGCGACGTGCTGCGCCAGAAGGTCAACGTCGACGAGGTATACGGGGAGCTCGAGGAGCGTCTCGGCGAGGAGCTCGACTACGAGAACGAGGCCCGCAACACCGAGCGCTTCGGCGAGATGCTCGCGGACGACGACGAAATCGTGATCCCCGGGGTGTTCCCGAAGTTCACCTCGCGGCGTGTGCTGACGCTCTCGTACGTCGACGGCTACAAGCTCGCCGACATCCTCGCGCCGGGCGTCGACCAGGAGCTGAAGGACTGGGTCGCGATCAAGTACTTCCGCACGCTCTGGCGCCAGGTCTTCGAATTCGGTGCGCTCCACACCGATCCGCATCCCGGGAACTACCTCGTCACGTATCACCCGAAGCTCGGCATGCTCGACTTCGGGTCGATCCGCATCTTTCCGCCGGAGGTCCGTGCGGCCTACCTGCGGCTCGGACGAGGACTGATCGACCGGGATCGCGCCGCCGCGGGCCACGCGCTCGTCCAGCTCGGCTTCATCGACGAGGGCGACGATCCGGAGCCGATGGTCGACGTCTTCGACGTCATCTTCGAGCCCGCGTACCAGGATCGCGACTACGATCCACGCGAGTACAACTCCGTCGAGCGCGCGATGAGCGCTGCGGCGCTGAAGCTCGAGAACCGCATGTTCAACTCGCCCGCGCACAGCGTCTTCCTGATGCGCGCGCTCGTCGGCCTCGACTCGTACCTGCAGCAGTTCGGCACCGTCACCAACTACCATCGCCTGTTCGCGGAGTGCGTCGCCCAAGCGGAGGAGCGCACCGGGAGCAAGGCGGCGAGCGCCACGTCATGAGGATCGCCTACTTCGACGCGTTCTCGGGCGTCGCCGGCGACATGACGATCGGCGCGTTCCTCGACCTCGGCCTGCCGCTCGAGGTGCTCGCGGAAGGGCTCGCGCCGCTGTCGCTCGACGGCGTCCGGCTCGAGGTCGGCACCTGCGTGCGCTCGGGCATCCACGCGAAGAAGCTCACCGTGTGGGTGAACGAGACGACGGAGTGGGCGGCTCGCGTCCGCGGGCACGCGAACCCGCACGACCACGCGCATCCCCACGATCACGCCACGCACGACCACGATCACGCCACGCACGCGCACGATCACGTC
>VGTG01000209.1 GCA_016874795.1 Deltaproteobacteria bacterium
CGAGGTCGGTGCCGAGCGCACGGACGACGGCTGCGACGTCCTCGACGGAAGGATCCTGCGATTGTGCCCGGCTCGCGCTAGTCCATGCCTCGGGCGACTGCAGCGTCATGTCGTCTCCATCCGGCTCTCTCACACGCGCAGCCAGACCACTGCCGTCAAATACAGGAGGTAGACTGCCACGAAGGCGATTCCCTCTCGCCGCGAGACGAGGCGATCCCTCCGGAACACCGGGTAACAGGCGACGGCGACGGCCGCCCCCATCGGCAAGTCGAACCACAGCACGTCCCGGCTCACGTCCACGCCGTCTGGAGCCGCGATGCAGATGAGCCCGAGGACGACGAGGATGTTCATGATGCTGCTGCCGATGAGGTTCCCGACGGCGACGTCGCGCTCGTCTCTCACGGTCGCGACGAGGGTCGTTGCGAGCTCGGGCGCAGACGTGCCGATGGCGACGATGGTCAGTCCGACCACGACGTCGGAAGCGCCGAAGATCTTGGCGAGCTCGACTGCGGCCGGAACGAGAAGCTCGGCGCCCAGAACGGTCAGCCCCACGCCGAGGACGAGCACGGTCGCGTTCCAGAGACCCCATCCCGCACCTCGGCCGGCCTCGAGAGCCTTCGCGCTGAACTCCTCCGCGAACTCCCGGTGCATTCGGGCGCTCTCCCGTCGGCTCAGGCGCACCAGCGCGACGGTGTAAGCCAGGCCCGCCAGGACCAGCACGGCGCCCTCGGCTCGCGTGAGGACCCCGTTCCACGCCATCGCGAGCAAGGCCACGGAGGAGACGATCATCACCGGGACGTCGAGGCGGAGGCTCTGCAGTTGGAGCGGGAGCGGGCGAATGGCGGCGCTGAGGCCGAGGATGAGGAGAATGTTGGCGATGTTGGTGCCGGCGATGTTCGCGACCGCCAGCGAGCCCGTCCCTTCGAGTACCGCCGCGATCCCGACGGCGAGCTCGGGCGCGCTGGTGCCGACCGCCACGACGGTCATGCCGATCAGGATCGGCTTGATGCCCAACATCGCGGCGAGGCGCGCCGCACCCCGGAGCAGCACCTCCGCGCCGACGATGATGACGACCAGGCCCCCGAGGAAGACGAGACCGGGGTGCAGGCTCATTTTCTCACCGCTTCCGGGGCGCTGCCGAGTCCCGATGCGGCCTCGCGGCGGGTTCCGCAGTCGGCCGTGATGGATTCGCTTCTCGCCTCCCTAGGCGTCGCGCGCCTTCTTCTCCGAAGCCTCGAGCTTTTCGATGTCCGCGGGCGACAGCTGCGGACGATCCACCCCGATCGTGAGCCTCTCGAGCTTTGCGGTCAGCGGGAACGGCGGCTCGTAGTCCGCGTCGTTCACGCCGGTAAGCGTGTCCGAGCCGATGTCGAAAGCTTCGTCCCACTGAAGGATCATCGGCAGCGTTCGCTCCATCTGCTTGGTCGCAACGACCTTGCCGTCCACGACGAGCTTGCCGGTCCCCGGCTGCCCGAGACCGCTGAAGTCGTTGAACGCGAGCGTACCCGCACCGAGCCCCTCGTACCGGAAGTCGAACTCGACGGTGTGGCGGCCCGGTGCGAGCGGCTCGGGAGCTTCCCACTTGATCCGCTCGAGATCCACCATGTTCCAGAGGAACGTCGGCTTGCCTCCGAGGAGGTAGAATCCATAGCCCGCGAACCGTCCGCCCGAGGTCAGGATCATGCCTTCGGCGCCGCCCTGGGGGACGTCGATCTCCGCCGTGATCGTGTAGGAGGCGTTGAGCAACGAAGGCGAGTCGCCCTGCGGCAAGCCGGTCATCGGCCGCGTATAGACGAATTCCGTCCGTCCCGATGTGATGTTCGGGCGGGGCGCGACGATCCGCGCAGCGACCGAGGCATCGAGCGGAAAGACCTGATGCTTCTCGGCCTCGGCGACGAACTTCGCCCGCAGCTCCTCGACCTTCCTTGGATGCTCGGCGGCGACGTCGTCGGACTGCGTGAAGTCCGCGTCGAGATCGTAGAGCTGGAAGACCTGATCGTTCAGCGGATCCGGATTGGCCGCTCCGAAGGCTTGCCACGGCGCGCGGTTGACCCGGGTGCTCAGCAGCCAGCCTTCGTCGTAGAGGGCCCACTGACCGAACATCTCGAAGTATTGCGTCGTGTGCCGAGAAGGTGCGTCTGCGTTCGCGGCGTCGAATGTATAGAGGAAGCTCGTCCCCTCGATGGGCGCCTGCGCGATGCCATCGACCGTCTCTGGAGCGCGTATGCCGGTGGCCTCGAGAATCGTCGGCACGACGTCGATCACGTGGACGAACTGCTCGCGGAGCGAGCCTCTGTCCTTGATTCGCGCAGGCCACGACAACACCATGTTCTGGTTGATTCCACCGAGCCGGGACGCGTTCTGCTTGAACCAGTCGAACGGCGTGTCGAAGGCCCACGACCATCCCGCCGACATGTGGTTGTACGTCTGATCGGTACCCCACACGTCGTAGAACTTCATTTGCACGGCGACGGGGATTTCGTTGAGGCCGTTGAAGAACGCCACCTCGTTCGGCGTCCCGAGCGGTCCGCCCTCGGCGCTCGTCCCATTGTCGCCGTTGATGTAGATGACCAGCGTGTTTTCGAGGCGGCCGAGATCCTCGAAATGCTGGATCACGCGGCCGATCTCGTAGTCGCTGTACGCGGCGTAAGCGGCGAACACTTCCACCTGGCGGATGAAGAGCTTCTTCTCCTCCGCGCCGAGTTGGTCCCACGGCGCGAGGACGTCCTTCGGCCACGGAGTCAGCTTGGCGTCCTTCGGGACGACACCCAGACGCCTCTGGTTCTCGAAAATCCTTTCGCGGAGTTTTTCGTAGCCCTCGTCGAAGAGATGCATCGCAGCGATCTTCTCGACCCACTCCTTGGTCGGGTGGTGCGGAGCGTGCGTCGCACCAGGCGCATACTTGATGAAGAGCGGCTTGCTCGGATCGGTCTGGTGCATGCGGGTCATCCAATCGATCGCGTCGTCCGCCATCGCGGTGACCAGGTTCCAGGCACCCGGCGCCTTGCCCTCGAATGGATAGATCTGCGTCGTGTTCCGGAACAGATTGGGCTGCCACTGGTTCGCGTCGCCACCGACGAAGCCGAAGAAGTACTCGAACCCCATTCCGATCGGCCACTGGTCGAACGGCCCAACCTGGCTCGCGGCGAAGGCCGGCGTGTTGTGGTCCTTGCCGAACCAGGAGGTCGCGTAGCCGTTGTCGAGGAGGATTCGGCCGATAGTGGCTTTGTCTCGGGCGATGATGCTGTCGTAGCCGGGGAAGCCGGTCGACTGCTCGGAGATCACCCCGAATCCCACCGAGTGATGATTGCGCCCCGTGATCAGCGCCGCGCGGGTGGGCGAGCAGAGTGCCGTCGAAAAGACCCGGTTGTAGCGCAGCCCCTCGTTGGCGATGCGGTCCATCGTTGGAGTCGGGATCACCCCGCCGAAGGTGCTCGGCACGCCGAAGCCGGCGTCGTCCGTAATGATCAAGAGGACGTTGGGAGCGTTCTCGGGCGGCACTACCCGCGGCGGCCACCAGGACGTCGAGCGCAACGCATCCTGCTCGATGACGCCTCCGAACTTCGGATCGGGCGGCGGCAGCTGCTCACCGCTGATCGTGGTGGTGGCGCTGGGCGAGCCCAAGGCGCCCGTCACCTGCTGCGCCGAGGCGGTAGCCGCGGCGTGCGCCACGAAGAGGACGCACGCGATCGCTCGCAGGCGTCTTGATGAGCCGGTCATGGATATCTCCTCGAAGTAGTCGCGCGTTCGGGTCACGCCGATTCGTCGGCCTCGAAACGTCAATTTCCCGAGGTCAGCTCCGGCAGCGCCCGTCGAACTTCGTCGACGTTGAGGACGCGGACGAGGTACGCGACGCAGTCGGTCTCGCTCAGGATCCCGACGAGGCGGCCGTCCTCGACGACGGGCAGACAGCCGACCTTGCTCGCGAGCATCTGCTCCGCGGCGGAGCGCACGCTCTCGTCCGGACCGATGCACTCGACCTGATCGGTCATCAGATCGCGCACGGCGAGCGTCTGCAGCCAGCCCCGCATGTTCGCCGGATCGATCTCGAGCAGACAGGAGAGCCCTGCCCGATACAGATCCCTCTGCGACACGATGCCGACGATGCGCGCCCCGTCGACCACGGGCAGATGCCGAATCCGGCCCTGCTTCATGATGTCGTCCGCGAGGCCGAGGTCGTCGTGCACCGAGAGCGTCGCGACGCTCGTCGTCATGAGATCACGCACTTTCATCCCAGTTCCTCCTTTCGCTCGATCCGAGCGCACTCAAAGGCGGGCCTCCGAAGGCTCCCAGGCGCCGACCGCCGTCGACGACGGCGCGACGCTCGAGACCGCCGCTTCGCGCGGCTCTCCGTCGTCCGCGAGGCGACGCGAGTTCAGAACGACGAGCAGGCTGCTCCCGAGCATCGCGAGGGAAGCAGTGATCGGATCGAGCGCGCCGGCGACCGCGAGGCCGACCGCGGCCGCGTTGTAGGCGGCCGTCCAGAAGAGGTTCTGGCGGACGATCCGGCGCGTTCGGCGGGCGCGCCGGAGCAGCCAGGGGACGGAGCGAAGACCTCCGCCGAGGATCACCACGTCGGCGGAGAGTCGCGCCAGGTCGGTCGCGCCCGCGACCGCGAAGCCCAGGTCGGCGGCGGCGAGCGCCGGCGCGTCGTTGATGCCGTCGCCGATCATGGCGACGGCTGCCCGGCCCACCTTGCTTCGAGCTTCCGCGACGCGGGCGAGCTTGTCGCCGGGAGCGAGACCGAAGCGGGCCTCCGCGTTCCGGAACAAGCCGGCGACGGCGGGCGACGCCGCTCCATCGCCGGACGCGAGGCCGACGTCGACCCCGAGATCGCGCAGCTCCTCGACGGTGCTCGCGGCCTCCGGCACCGGCGATTCGCACAGCGCGACGCGCGCCACGTCCCCGTCGCTCGAAGCGATCACCACTCCCCGCGCCGGATCCCGAGCGACCACACCGAGCGCGTCGAACACGAGCGTGGAGCGGCCGACCGTCACGAGGGCGTGTTCGATCCTGCCCACGACGCCGCGGCCGGCGCGGACCCGGACGTCGCTCGCGCGCGGCAGGACGAGCCCGCGCCGCTTCGCCTCGCGCACGAGGGCGCGCGCGAACGGATGCGGGATCCCTTCCTCGATCGCCGCCGCGCGCGCAAGCATCTCCTCGACGGACGCATCGCCGGACACGACCTCGATCGACTCCACCGCCGGCACAGGCTCGGTCAGCGTGCCCGTCTTGTCGAACAGCACGCTTCGGATCTCGGCGGCGCGCTCGAGGAGCGGAGCGCTGCGAACGACGATCCCGTGGCGCGCGGCGGCAAGAAGCGACGATCGCACGGCGAGCGGTGTCGCGAGCGCGAGCCCGCACGGGCACGCGACGACCAGGACCGACACGGCGACGAGGATGCCGCGATCGAGCCCCGCGCGCTCCGCCCACCAGAAGCCCGTCACGGCCGCCAGGAGGAGGACCGCCGGCACGAGGCGCGCGGCGAAGCGATCCGCGATCCGCTCGATGCGCGCGGGCTCGGCGCGCGCGGCGTCGAGCATCTCTCGGATGCGGGCGAGCGCGCTCTCTCCGGCGACGCGCTCGACGCGCACGTGCAGCCGGCCGTCGAGGCTCACGGTCCCGCCCGCGACCTCGCTTCCGACGCCCTTCGGTACGGGACGGCTCTCGCCCGTGAGAGCACTCTCGTCGACTTCGGCCTCGCCCGCGACGACGACGCCGTCGGTCGGGAACGCTCCTCCCGGCGACACTTCGACGAGCTCGCCCGGAACGAGGTCCTCGGGCGCGACCTCCTCTCTCTGCGATCCGCGCACCCGCATCGCGCGCTCGGGGCCTGCCGCCACCGCCCGCAATGCGGCGCCCGCGCGCACCTTCGCGAGCGCCTCGAGAGCCCGTCCCACCGCGACGACGACGAGCAGCGTGACGGCGGTGTCGAAGTAGACGTCGGGTCTGCCCGTCAGGAGGTTCGCCAGCGAGAGCACGTAGGCCGCGCCGACACCGAGGGCGACCAGGACCTCCGCGTTCGCCTCTCCGCGCACGATCCCGCTCCACGCTCCGCGCACGAGCGGCCCCCCGAGAAGCACCAGGACCGGCACCGCGAGGATGCCCGCGAGCACGCGCAGGACGAGGAAGAGCGGACCGTCGGCCGCACCGCCGTACACGTGCCTCGCCCACGTGGGCAGGCTCACCATCATCACGTTCATCGCGAAGAAGGCGGCGAGGCCGACGCGAACGACGAGCGCCGACGCCACGGCGGCGTCGCCGCGCGCGCGCGTCACGTGCGCCGCGAGGAGGCAGCCGCCGCAGCAGAACCTTCCCGGCTCTCCCGCGACGGTCGCCTCGAGGGCTCGCCGCGAAAGGCGAAGCCCGCAGTGCGAGCATTCGCCCGCGGCAGTCATCCCCTCACCCCCGGATCAGGTTCGTGATGAGGTAGACCACGCCGAAGAGGAAGAACGCCACCCAGAGGAGCGAGATCCACCAGGGGACGGGATTCGACTGGTAGGTATCGTAGCGTCCGACCTCGAGCTCGACGTCGGGACGCGAAGCCGTCGCGGGAGGCTTCCCCGGTGCGGCGATCACGGGGCCGATCGGGCCCAAGTCGTCCGTGGCTTCGAGGGGGGCGTGAGCCTCGTGTGGGCGCTCCGACATCGTCAGCCCCGCCTCGCCGCCCGATCGAGCTCCTCGTTCAGCTCGAGCATGCGGTACTTCGGCCGCTCGATGTCGCGGAAGCGGCCGGTCAAGACCGCCCACAGCGTGAGGAACAGGATCGGCAGCATGCCGATCAGGTACGTCGCGACGGCGACGGCGCCGAACCCGGAGACCTCGTCCTCCGCGATCGTGAAGGCGAACTCCGTCATCTTGTAGACGAAGGCGAACCCCGCGACGACCATGACGGCGATCGTCAAACCGAAGACCACGAACATCTTTCCCGAAGAGCGCTTCATCTCTGCCAGCTCCCGAGCCACTGGAGGTACGCGACGAGCGCCAGGGCTTCCTTCTTCGGCCGCAGGTCGTCCTCGAAGTACCAGGCGTAGCCCGGCATCACGGAGTACGGTGCCACGCTGCGCGGATCGTAGAGGTGCGCCATCTGCCAGTCGTTCGAGTGCTTACCCGCCTCGCGGATCAGGTCCGGACCGACGCGGCGCGTGCCGAAGAGGTGCGGGAGGTTCATCTCGTTCTGGTACTCCTCCGCGGTCGAGACGGGACCGAAGCGGACGTCCTCGTTCGAGACCGGCCGGACGAACTGCGAGTGGCAGTGCCAACATGCCTCGGCGACGTACAGGTCGCGTCCGAGCGTGAGAGCTTCCGCGAACGACGCCGGGGTCGGCTTTCCGAAGGAGCGCTCGAACTCGGCCGGATACTCCTCGGCGAGATCGACGAACTCTGGCGTGACGGGGTTCGCGACCTCCTCGACCGTCGCGACCGGAACGTTCCGCAGAGTGAGGATCGGCATCACGCCCTGCAAGAAGAAGCCGAGCAGGAACGTGAGAACGCCCGCGATCAGGAACGTGGCTCCGACGCGTTCCATCTATGCCGCCTCCACCACGGGCGCGAGAACGGGACGAGCGATCGGAGCTCTCGCCGTCGCCCAGAGCTCCCAGAGGAAGAGCGCCTGCCCCGCGACGATGATCAGGCCGGCGAGGCTCCGCGTCCACCAGAACGGTGCGGACGCGAGGATCGACTGCGCCCAGTGCGAGAGGTTCGCCCAGAGATAACCCTGCACGAGCCCGGCCGCGGTGAGATCGACGATCATCAGCGACAACCCCGCGAGCGTCAGCCAGTAGTGCGCGGTGAGAAGCCGCGGATGCGCCCAGGGACGTCCCGTCGCGCGCGGCCAGAGCTCGACGAAGAAGCCGAAGATCCAGAAGCCGAAGACGCCGAACATCACCATGTGCGCGTGGCCGACGACCCAGTCGGTGAAGTGGATGATCTTCTGGAAGGTGAGCGTCACCTGGAACGCGCACTGCAGGCAGGTGAGGCCGTACATGATCATTCCCGTGTAGAACCAGCGCAGCGCGAGGTTGCCGCGGATCGCGTCGCTGCGTCCGTGCAGCGTGCCGAAGAAGTTCACCAGCACGGTGAGGACGACGACTTCGATCGCGATCGTCGCGACGACCGCTCCGTACTGCGCGTACATCGGGATCGGGCTGAACAGGAAGTGATGCACGCCCTGCATCGGATAGAAGAACGCGATCCCCCAGAACCCGATCAGCGAAAGTGCGTGGCTCCAGATCGGCTTCCGCAGAAGGACCGGCACGAAGAAGTACATCAGCCCCCAGCCGATCGGCGTGACGAACAGTCCCACGAGGTCGTGGATGAAGAGGCCGGTGATCGCCGCTCCCGCCGTTCCGGGCACCCAGAACTGCGGCAGGTAGTTGCCCATGAAGTACACGAGCCCCGTCCAGCCGAAGGCGGCGAGGAAGTACCAGAGGCTCACGTAGAGCCCCGTCTCGGCGGTGCGCAGGATCGGCACCGAGAGGTTCACGACGAGCAGCACGAGCCCGACCAGGATCAGCGGGTCGACGAAGATCGGCGTCTCGCCCCACTCGATCCCCTGACCGTAGCCGGCGAGCTGGCCCACGATCGTCAAGATCATGAAGAGCTGCCAGGCGCCGAAGATGACCCAGCCGAGCGGATCGGACAGGATCGGACGCCGCGTGAGCCGCGGGATCGCGAAGAGCATACCCGCGATGAACGCGTTCGCGATGAAGCCGTACGCGGCCATGTTCGTGTGCACCATGCGCACGCGTCCCGCCGAGAGGAGCTCGACTCCCTGGAAGGGATAGAGGTTGTGGAACTGGAACGCGTAGGCGAGCCCGCCCAGGATCGACACGGCGAGAAACGCCGCCGAAGCCGTCAGGTGCCAGCGTACGAGGTCGAGATTGACGAGCGGACGCTCGAGCGCGCCCGCCGCGGCGGTGGGCCTCAC
>VGTG01000210.1 GCA_016874795.1 Deltaproteobacteria bacterium
TTGAGGATCGCGAGCTTCTCCTCGGGGCGGTGGTGACGACGACTCCTCTTCGCCATGAGGTGACTCCTTGCCGCGTCCTATCCGCGGCGGCAAGGCTGTCACGTTCACGCTGAACCAAGACACTCCGACCCCAAGTGCCCTGCCGATCCGGATCTGACCCCATCCCTTCGCGCGAAGCTCCGCGGCCCGCTGTTGCCTGAGATCATGGCCCCGGTCTACTCTCCAATCCCGTCAACCCCGGCTGTCACGTTCCGACTGAAGCAGGACAGTTGCAATCCTTGTCCTTCCGGAAAAGGTCAAGAGAGATCGATACCGTGTGCTGGGAGCCGATAGCCGAGGTATGAATTGGAAAACTGCGCTCGCGCATGCGCGAGCGCTGGCGAAAGAGACCGGGCGCTCGCAAACCGTGGGCGACGAGGAGAGCGGCGATTCCTGGTGGGTTCAGCCAGATGGAACCTACGCCAAGGACTAGAGGCCGATGGTTCAGGACCCGGTCCCAGCGCGAGAAGACAAGCGGTGGCCAACCCGCATCCTCCGCGATCGGCAGGAGCCGCGTCTCGACGACCTCCCGAGGGAAATCAGGGAGGTCGTTTTCGATGAGAGCGATCAGAGAGATTTGTCTTCCTCTCGAGAGACCAAGCTCGTCGAATGATCAGTTGCCCCACCCCTGTCGGACGTCCGAGCGATCCGCTGGAAGCCCTTGAAGCGGACGGCGGAGCGGGAGGGTGGGCACACGCCCTCCGGGACGCTCGATTGGGACCTCGCCATGCTCCAAAGCGTACACCGCCGTCCTCGGCGGTGGACCTGAGCGGCCGCACGGCCCTTCGGGAGCAGGCGTCCCGGAGGGCGTGTGCCCACCCTCCCGCGTCCTCCTCTACACAACCCCGTCACTCGGACGTCGTCACGTCTCCGTAGTGCATCTGCCGCTCGACCGCCGCGTACCGCGTCGAGGCTCCCGCCTCCGGCGTCAGCAGCGAAACGACGATCCCGCTCGCGAAGGAGAGCGGGATCGTGACGAGCGCCGGGTTCTTCAGGGGAAACCACGCCGACGAGGCACCCAGCAAGTCGATCTGCACCGTCGGCGAGAGCGCGATCAAGACGAGCGTCGCGCCGGTTCCGACCGCCATCGAGGTGACCGCCCCCGCGGTCGTGCTGCGCGACCAGAAGATCGAAAGCACGAGCGCCGGAAAGTTCGCGCTCGCCGCGATCGCGAACGCCAGCGACACCATGAAGGCGACGTTCTGTCCCTGGAAGACGAGCCCGAGCGCGATCGCCGCGATCCCGAGGGCGATCGTGGCCACTCGAGCAACGAGGAGCTGCTCGTGCGAGTCGGCGTGTCCACCGCGCACGACGCCGACCCAGAGATCGTGCGAGAGCGCCGCCGCGCCCGAGAGCGTCAAGCCGGCGACCACCGCGAGGATCGTCGCGAACGCGACCGCCGCGATGAAGCCGAGAAACGCCGTACCGCCGAGGAGCTCGGCGAGGAGCGGCGCCGCCATGTTGCCGCCCGCGTCCGCCGCGCGAATCGTCTCCGGTCCGACGAGCACCATCGCGCCGAAGCCGAGGATGAACGTCATCAGGTAGAACGCGCCGATCAGGCCCGTCGCGTAGAAGACGGACGTGCGCGCCGCCTGCGCATCTGGAACCGTGTAGAACCGCATCAGGATGTGCGGAAGACCGGCCGTCCCGAACATCAGCGCGAGGCCGAGGGACAGCGCATCGAGCGGGCTCGTCACGAGCTTCCCCGGGGCGAGCACGCCGTCGCCGTAGCGCTCCGCCGCCGCGGCGAAGAGCGCCAGCGGGTTCATCTCGAAGCGCAGCAGCACGAGCACCGCGAGGATCGCGGCGCCCGTCAGCAGCAGGATCGCCTTGACGATCTGCACCCAGGTCGTCGCGATCATGCCACCGAAGAGCACGTACGCGATCATCACGACACCGACGATGACGATCGACTGCTCGTAGGAGATGCCGAACATCAGCTTGACGAGACCGCCCGCGCCGACCATCTGCGCGATCAGGTAGAGGACGACCGTCGCGAGCGTTCCAGTCGCCGCGGCGACCCGCACGGGCCCGGGACGGAAGCGGAACGCGACGACGTCGGAGAACGTGTACTTCCCGAGGTTGCGGAGAGGCTCCGCGATGAGGAACAGGACGACGGGCCAGCCGACGAGCCAGCCCGTCGAGTAGATCAAGCCGTCGAAGCCCGTCGTCGAGACGAGCCCGGCGATCCCGAGGAACGAGGCCGCGCTCATGTAGTCGCCGGCGAGCGCGAAGCCGTTCTGCCCCGCGCTGATCGAGCGGCCGGCGGCGTAGAACTGCTCCGTCGTGCGCGTGCGGCGCGCCGCCCACCACGTGATCCCGAGCGTGATCGCGATGAACAGGAAGAAGAACGCCATCGCGATCGGGCTCGGCCGGCCGATCGCCGTCTCCGCGGGCGGCATCAGGTCGGCGCGCTCCGTGGCCCAGCGGTTCGCGCGGCTTGCGCGGAGCGCTCCGACTGGAGGGAGCGCAGCACCGGATCGTACCTGCGGTTCGCCCAGCCGACGTAGACCCACGTCAAGAGCCAGGAGACGACGATCACGAGGGCGCCTGCGAGGATCCCGACGCTCAGGCCGGGAGCGACGAGCGCACCGAGCGCTCCGCGCGCGAATGCGACAGAGGCGATGAAGCCGAAGTACACGAGGACGACCGCGGCCGTCAGCGTCCAGGCGACGCGCGCCCGCTCGCGCGCGAGGGCATGCAGGCGCCCCTCGGGCGCCTCGATGTCGGGGGGAGGTCGAAGCTCGTCGCGCGCCACCGCGGGCTGGGTATCGTCGCCGCCCGGGGCGGTCAAGCGGTTCTGGTACGACTTCGCCAGGATGCACGAGAACTCGAACGGGGCCCCCAGGAGCTGGAAGGCACGCGCACGAGACCTCCGGGTCGAGGTGCATGCTCTCTCCCTCGCGGCCCGTGATCCGCGAGTACCGTGGTACGCGAAGGTGTTGGCGGCGTGCATCGTCGCGTACGCCCTGAGCCCGATCGATCTCGTACCGGACTTCATCCCGCTCCTCGGCTACCTCGACGACCTCGTCCTGATCCCTCTGGGCGTCCTGGTGGTGAGACGTTTGGTGCCGACGGCGGTGCTCGACGACTGTCGCGCCCGTTCGCGTGCGGCGATCTCGGAAGGCAAGCCGGTGAGCTGGGTCGCCGCCGCGGTGATCGTCTCGATCTGGGCGGCGGTCGCCGTCGCCTGTGGACGTTGGCTGCTTCGGGGGCACGCGGCGTCGCCTTGACCGAGGTGGCGCGCGGTGGGACGTTCCCGCCTTGCGAACCGCAGCAGCACGGAGGTCCTCGTGAAGGCCCCGCTCGAAGGGCTCCGCGTCGTCGAGCTCGCGAGCTTCGTCGCGGCACCTTCGGCGGGCGCGCTCCTCGCCGACCTCGGCGCCGAGGTGACGAAGATCGAGGTGCCGCAGGGCGAGATCTACCGCCACTCCCTGCCCCGCCTCGCCGGCATCAAGAGCGACTTCTCCGAAGCGCCGCACTTCCAGATGGACAACCGCGGCAAGCGCTCCATCGCGCTCGACGTCACGCACCCCGCCGCACAGAAGGCCGTCGCCCGTCTCGTCGACGGCGCGGACGTCTTTCTCACGAACATGCTACCGCACCGCCTCGCCAAGTACGGTCTCGGTCCGGAAGCGCTCCGCGCGCGCCGTCCCGAGCTGATCGTCGGCGTGCTCACGGGCTACGGCCGCAAGGGACCCGACGTGAAACGCGCCTCCTTCGACTACGCCGCGTACTGGGCGCGCACCGGCTTCATGGACATCATGCACGAGCCCGACTCGCCGCCCGCGTGGCTGCGTCCGGGGGTCGGCGATCACGCGGCGGCGCTCTCGCTCGTCACCGGCATCCTCGCCGCGCTCCGCATGCGCGATCAGACGGGAGAAGGCCAAGTCGTCGACGTGTCGCTCCTGCACATCGGCTTCTACGTCCTCGGGAACGACGCGGCGATGGCGCTCGCGACGCGCGAGACGCCGCCGACGCACGACCGCCGGCGCGCGCGCAATCCGCTCTGGAACCACTACCGGACGAAGGACGGCCGCTGGCTCTTCCTCGTGATGATCGAGTCGGACCGCTACTGGAAGGGGTTCTGCGCCGCGATCGAGCGAGCGGATCTCGCAGGCGAGGAGCGCTTCGCGGACGCACGCTTCCGCTACCGGAACGCGCCGGAGCTGATCGCCCTTCTCGACGAGGTCTTCGGCGCGCGGACGCTCGCGGAGTGGGAGACACAGCTCGGCGGACACGACGTGATCTGGGCTCCCGTCCGCACGCTCGGCGAGGCGATCCATGATCCGCAGGCGCGCGCGAACGGCGTGTTCCAGACGATCGACCATCCGACCGCGGGGCCGTTCGAGACGATCCGCCCTCCCCTGACGATGTCCGCGTACGAGATGAAGGGCGATCGCCCCGCGCCCGCGCTCGGCGCGCACGGGGAGGAGGTGCTCCGCGAAGCGGGCTTGACGCAGGCGGAGATCGACGAGGCGCTCGGGAAGTAGCCCGGGGCGGACGACCGACCCGGGCCCTCCCGAACCTCGATCGCTACTTCTACTTCTTGATGGTCATCGGTGCGGACGGATTCCGTGCCACGGGAGAGCTGTCCCTGCACGCAACGACGAGGTCGTACCGGTTTCGGTGCGCCGGGAAGCGGATCGCTGGGTCGCGACGGCCACGATCCACCAACCCGACTTCGGCATCCGCCCGTACTCGGCGCTGCTCGGGGCGCTCAAGGTGAACGCGAACGTCGAGGTACCGTTCTCGTGCCCTCGTCGAGCGGGTGCGCTTCGGCCTAGCCGCTTGCCAGCACGCGATCGCGCAGCGCCCGGCGCAGGAGCTTCCCGCTCGCGTTCCGCGGCAGCGGCTCCTCGAACACGAAGACGCGCGACGGCACCTTGAACGCCGCGAGGCTCGCCGCGACGTGGCGACGGAGGTCCTCCGGATCGAGCGTGCGTCCCGGCTTCGGGTAGACCGCGACCGCGAGCTCCTCGCCGAGACGCTCGTGCGGAAGACCGAAGCACGCGCACTCGTAGGCGTCGGGATGCGCGTAGACGACGTTCTCGACCTCGGTGCAGGAGATGTTCTCGCCCGCGCGGATCACGATGTCCTTCGCGCGGTCGACGAGGAAGAGAAAGCCCTCGTCGTCGAGGTAGCCGATGTCGCCGGTGCGGAGCCAGCCGTCCTCCGCGAGCACCTCCGCGGTCTCCTCCGCCTTGTTCCAGTAGCCGCGGAAGAGATGCGGCCCGCGGAACCCGACCTCGCCCACTTCGCCGGTCGCCGCGAGCGCACCCGTCGCGGGATCGACGACGCGGATCTCGCAGATCGGAACGACGCGCCCCGTGCTCGCGGGCTTCCGCACGCAGTCGTCGCCCGTGTTGCCGGGACCGAACGCGTTCGTCTCCGTCATGCCATAGCCGATGTTCGGACGTCCGCGCGTGAAACTCTTCTCGATGCGGTTCAAGAGCGCGGGAGGTGCTGCGGCGCCGCCGCCGCCGACCGACTGCAGGCTCGACGTGTCCGTCGTCGCGAACTTCGGCGACTCGAGAAGGTCGTGCGACTGCGTCGGCACGCCGACGAACGTCGTCACGCGCTCGCGCTCGATCAGCTCGAGCGCGCGCTCGGGCGTCCACTTGTACATCATCACGAGCTTGTTGCCGCCGAGCGCGGAGCCGAGCATCACCGGCACGAGGCCCGTCACGTGGAAGAGCGGGACGATCAGGATGTAGCAGGTCGGGTATGGATGCGGCTCCTTCGCGGGGCGTGCGATCCCATTCGCGATCGCGCGGCAGGCGAACGCCCAGAGCGACTGCAGGATCGCTCGATGCGTCGACACGACGCCCTTCGGATGGCCGGTCGTGCCCGACGTGTAGAGGATCATCGCGTCGTCGTCGGGATCGACCTCGGCCGCGGGCATCGCCGAGCCCGCGTGCGCGGACAGCACGTCATCGAAGGATTCGACGCCGGACGGCAACGCCGCTTCGCCGGGACGCACCGCGACGACGCGGACGCCGAGCTTCCCGAGCTCGCCGAGGAGCGGCTGCACGCGCTCGAGGCGCTCCTGGTCCGCGAGGAGCACGCGCGCGCCGCAGTCGCGGAGACCGTAGTCGAGCTCGTCCGTCGTCCACCACGCGTTCAGACCGACCGCGACCGCGCCGATCGACGTCGCGGCGAAGTACGAGAAGATCCACTCCGGGTAGTTCCGCATCGCGATCGCGACGCGGTCGCCACGGCGCACGCCGAATCGCTGGACGAGTGCGGCCGCGAGCGCGTCGACCTTCCCGAGGACCTGCGCGTACGTGTAGCGCTCGTTCTCGTAGACGAGGTACTCGGCCTCGCCCTTGGCGCGGAGCCCGTCGACGAACGCGCGAAGCGTCTGCGGTGCCGAGCGGAAGACGCGCGCGGGTACGCCGCGAATCGTCGCGTCGTCGAGCGCGAAGGCCCCGCCCTCGCCCGTGAGAGTCGCGAGCGCCTGCTCGTAGCTCGACGTACTCACGGCGCCCCAGACAACAGGACCGGCCCGCCGCGCGCAAGGTCCGGCCACCGAGGACGTTCGGCACGGATTCGGTTCATTTCGACGACGATAGCGCGTATGCCTAGCCAGGGCCGAACGAGGCCCGTCGACCATCGGAGTACAAACCATGAAGAAGACCATCGCACCTCTGCTTCGTCCTGGCAGCAGCTCTCGCTCTCTTGACGGATGCCCTGCCCTCGCGTTCGGCCGAGCCGAACGGCGGAGCGTCGGGCAAGAAGCCGAACATCCTCGTCCTCTGGGGCGACGACATCGGCTGGTACAACATCAGCGCCTACAACATGGGCGTGATGGGATACCGTACGCCGAACATCGATCGCATCGCAAAGGAGGGCGCACTCTTCACCGACTGGTACGGGCAGCAGAGCTGCACGGCCGGGCGGGCCGCGTTCATCACGGGCCAATCGCCGATCCGGACCGGCATGACGAAGGTCGGGCTGCCCGGCGCGAAGGAGGGTCTGATGAAGGAAGACCCGACGATCGCCGAGCTCTTGAAGCCCTACGGCTACGTCACGGCGCAGTTCGGCAAGAACCACCTCGGCGACCGCGACGAGCACCTTCCGTCGAACCACGGCTTCGACGAGTTCTACGGCAACCTCTACCACCTGAACGCCGAGGAGGAGCCGGAGAACCCCGCCTATCCGAAGAGCCCCGAGTTCAAGAAGAAATACGGCCCGCGAGGCGTCATGCACAGCTTTGCCGACGGAAAGATCGAGGACACCGGCCCGCTCACGCGGAAGCGCATGGAGACCGTCGACGAGGAGGTGACCAAGGGCGCGCTCGGCTTCATCGAGAAGGCGAACGCGGACGGGAAACCGTTTTTCCTGTGGTGGAACTCGACACGCATGCACATCTGGACGCACCTGAAGCCGTCCGCGCAGAACGTGACCGGGATCGGCCTCTACCCGGACGGCATGGTCGAGCACGACGCGCAGGTCGGCGAGATCCTCGCGAAGCTCGACGAGCTCGGCCTCACCGAGAACACGATCGTCATGTACTCGACGGACAACGGTGCCGAGACGATGAGCTGGCCCGACGGCGGCACGACGCCTTTCCGCGGCGAGAAGAACACGAACTGGGAGGGCGGCTACCGCGTCCCGTGCATGATCCGTTGGCCCGGCGTCCTTCAGCCCGGCACGGTGATCAACGAGGTCGGCTCGCACGAGGACATGCTGCCGACGCTCCTCTCGATCGTCGGGAACGCGAACGTCAAGGACGAGCTGCTCGCCGGCAAGTCGGTCGGCGGCAAGACCTTCAAGGTCCACATCGACGGCTACGACCTCGCACCCGCGCTGAAGTCGGGCGCGGAGTGGCCGCGGAAGGAGTTCCTCTACTGGAGCGACGACGGCAAGCTCGCGGCGCTCCGCTTCGGGCAGTGGAAGCTCAACTTCCTCGAGCAGCGCGCGCACGGGCTCGAGGTCTGGGAGGAGCCGTTCGTCGAGCTGCGGCTGCCGAAGCTCTCGACCCTGCGCGGCGATCCGTTCGAGCGCGCCGATCACGAGGCGATCGGCTACGACCGCTGGCGAATCGACCACCTCTTCCTGCTGGTGCCCGCGCAGGCGTACATCGCGAACTGGCTGCAGACCCTGCGCGACTTCCCGCCGCGACAGAAGCCGGCGAGCTTCAATCTCGACCGCGTGATGGAGTCGCTGACGAGCGGTCCGAAGGCGAATTGAACGAAGTCGGCCGCTGCTCAGCGCGATCCGGCCCGGCGCACGCCTCCGGGGCGGATCGCGTGGCGGTCCGGCGTCACCTCGCGCAGCAGCCGCGAGCCCCACGGGCACCAGACGCGACCCGGCAGGAACGCGCCGCCGACCTCGTCGAGGTGCTGCTCGACGTAGCGGATCGACGCGTCGCAGACCTCGATCGCGAGCTCGAAGAACTCGATCGACTGCGGCGCGAGGATGAAGTGCCAGGGCTCGTTCCAGGGACGCTCCTGCGCGCGAACTTTGCCCATGACGTGCACGGCGGCGGTCTCCTCACCGCGGAGGATGCGACGCGCGTGCTCGATCTTGTCGGGATCGCGGAGTTGGAGGACGAACGTCGCCCGCCTCGGCGGATAGTCGAATTCGAAGAACGCGGCCTGCCCCGCCTCCGCGACGCCTGCGGACAGCAAGAGGAGCAGGCCCGCGCACGCGAGCCGATGCAGCTTCGAAAGGACGTACCTCATGCGGCGAGCCTATTCGCATCTCGCTCGATGAGACAATCCGTGACGCGCATCGAGGTCGGCGTGCGTGCGCTACCGGCGCGGGCGGCCGCGTCCGGTGCCGCGGGAAT
>VGTG01000211.1 GCA_016874795.1 Deltaproteobacteria bacterium
CGGCGAAGTGCTCGTGCACGAGACCCTCGAGCAGTACAAGCCGACGAACACGAGCCGCCGGACGCCGAGCGCCGCCAACTGGACCCGATTCTGGTCCGCGCTCGAACGAGCCGGCGCCTGGGACTGGGCAGGGCCCTACGAGTGCCCCGGCGTCATGGACGGCACCAACTGGTCCGTCCACATCGTGCGCGGACCTCGAATGCTCGCAGCAAGAGGCACCAACGGGTATCCGCCCCTCGGCGACAGCTCCGAACCGGGACCCGAGTTCAAAGCGTTCCTGAAGGCCACCAGCAAGCTCGCCGGAGCGCCGTTCCGGTAGCGGCCAAGCGAGTCGCGAAGGACACCGCGCAAGTAGGTGCCGCGCGACAGCCAGGTTGTCGCGCGGTACACCTACGGCCTGTGCGTCACCACACCCGGCACCCGGTGCGTCCGTCAGGCCGCCGCCAGACCTGCGCGCCGCAGGCGAGGCAGCGCCATACTTCAGCGCCCCGATTGCCTCGCGTCGATTGGGATCGCATCAAGCACGCGCCGGTCGCGAGGGAGTGCGACGACCCGTGCGCGGTCGCAGGCCCGCCCGGCTCCATGTCTCTTGCCGTTCGCCACAACCCACGCCTGGTCCTCGCCCGCGATTCGCAGCAGCGTGCCCGACGGGGGAACGCGGCCCGCATGCCTGAGCCCGTCGACAGGGATCTCGACGGCGCTCGCGAGATCGATCCCGAGTGGCGCGAGTGACTCGGGGTCACCCACTTCGAAGATCGCGCCACCACCCGAGTAGTAGTACCGGCCACCGACGCCGAGGACAGTACGCTCCCGAAACAGCATCCTCTCCCTGGGAACCCGGTCGATTGCGTCGAACTCCGCACCTGCAATCTCCACGAAGTCGTCGACGTGGCCCATCGCGGTGGCCTCGTCTCGGCTCTGGAAGGCGATCAACGCGCCGCCCTCGACGATGCCGGCTCTGCGATCGGTCCTGAGGGCCGTCCCATCCGGCCAAGCCGCCGCGCGCTGGCGCCAGCGGACTCCGAGCTCGCAAGGTCCGTCCGCGTGGTCCCGGCTCACTAGGACAGCCCCCACCGATCCCAGGATGACAGCGAGCGCCCCGATCGCCAACGCGAACATCCATGGTGCCCGACCGCGGCGTTCACGGGACGCCACCGGAGGCGTCGTCGCCGGCGGTGACGAAGCAGACGCGCCCTCGGGCGTCATCTCGCCGGCGTCGACTCCCGACGACTCGGGCTCTCGCAACAACGCGGCCAGGGGAGAAAGGTCCGCCGGGCGGGGCGACGCGGCGGGAGCGCGCTCGATCGGCACCTCACCCGAAGAGGACCCGGGGGTCGCGGAGTCCGTGGGCCCAACCATCGGTTCTCCGCAGTCGCGGCAGAAGCGCGCCGTCGCGGAGTTCTCATGCCCATGCGCGCACAGCATGCTCAGGCTCTCGCCCAAGATCCGACGTCGAACAGTGGCTTACTGATCACCATCACTCAGTCCTCATCGATGCAGTACACGCTCAGGGCGTCCTCGACGTAGCTGTCCGTGGCATAGGGACAATCGGCCTGGTCGTAGACCTCGTCGAGAACCTGCCCATCTTCGAGCCCGTCACAGTCGGTCGGCGACACCACTGAGCCAATGATCGAGACGCAGGCTCCGATCTCCCAGGCGGGAGCATCGCCGTAGCTACCGCCACCATCGCCGTACTCGGGCTCGGACGAGGCCCCTGACGCTGCAATCACGAGGCCGACAACGAGCACCGCGGCGCCAACGAACGCGATGCCACCGCGCAAGGCGAGAGGCCGGCCGGAATCCAGCCGTCCCCGACCACCGTCCGGCGGCCTGAGCCGCGACAGCTTCGTCAGTGCTCCAGCATTGCCAAGCGCATAGCCGATGTTGAAGAAGAACGCCGAGATCCCCCACCAGCCCGTGAACAGCGTGCGGTTCGCGACCTCGCGACCGAGCGCCCGGCCGCAGTCCCGGCAGTACGAACCATCGATCGTGCGCACCTGTCGCGCGAACAGGAACCCAACCCCCTGACGGAACGTGACCTCCGTCGCCGGCTCGCTCCCGCAGATCTCGCATACGGGCCCACCCCCACTGGCCGCGGAAGCGCCCCCAGGTTCCGGCCGCGGGGGCGGTCCGGCCGCGGGTGGCGGAAGGCGTCCGGCTCCGCGCCGGCGCGGCCCACCGAGAGGAGGTGGAATCGAGCCGGGATCGTCGTCGGTCATCGCGTTGGCTCAGAAGAGATACGCATGGCGTCGGAGCGCGTCTTCGAGGGCGCCCCTCGCCGCCACGTAGTCCCCATCCATCGCCGCGACCTCCAGTGCCTCGACTAGGGCACCCAGACTGGCCGCCTCGTCGTCCGGGACGAACGGGATCACCTTCCGTCGGGCGCGTTCGACGATCTCCCGAACGTCGGATGGAAGCTCCCTGGGCACGTCGGCCGCCGGGTGATCGTCCAGACCGGGAGTGCCGGCCAATGCGTTCCGCACCTTCTCCCCTGCGGCTACGAGCATCCGCGGGTCTCGCCCCGAGAGGGATTGCACGTCCCCCTCGAACAGGATGCGCCCGTCAACTCCATCGACTGCCCTCACGTGCAGCAACCCACTGACGTCATACGTGTAGGTGAGATCGATCCGAGCCTCGTCGCGCAGGCGCGGCACCAGTGCGACCTCCCACCCGGCGAGCCTGACGTTCTCCTCGTCGCCGAGCGGCTTCGTCTCGTCGCCCTCCCAAACCTCGAGCTCCACTCCCTCCTGGTGATCGACGACGGGGACGAACGTCTGGGTCCCGCTCGCGGGCAACTTCTGGTTGCGCTTGAGGATCGCCTCGGAGAACTCCAACGTCCCGGTCGCGGGGTTGAGCACCGACGTCCCCAGCGCGTGCTCAGTAGTGACGAAGAAGTCGGCATCGTGAGCGCCGTCAAGGATCGCGGCCGCGATTGCCGCTCCCTCGGCAATGGCAGTCATCGGATTGACCCCGCGTGCCGGCTCGCGGCCCGTCAGGTCGGACACCCGTTCACGTACGAGCGGGATGTTGCAGGAGCCGCCGACGAGCACCACCTGATCGAGGGTCGACCCCATCGCCTCACCTTCCGCGATGACGGTGCGAACCGGGACCAGGAGGCGGTCGACGAGCGCGCCGATCCACTCGTTGAACCGGCGACGCGTGATCTCGCGCCGCTGGCCGCGCGGGAGCTCGACACTGACCTCTTCGGCGGCCGACAGCCGCACCTTCGCAAGCTCGATGGCGAGCAGGGCTGTGATGACTTCTTCGCTCGTCCAGCTCGACGCGTCAGGCATGTCCTCGGTCAGCTTCTGGTACACGAGCCGGTCGATATCGATCCCGCCGAGCCGGCCAACCCCCTTCGATGCCTGTTCGACAAAGACATCTTCGGCGATCGAGAGCAGAGTTACGTCGAGGGTTCCACCGCCCCAATCGATCACGAGGACGTTCTGATCCGCGCTCGATCTCAGGCCGTACGCCATCGCGGCAGCGGTAGGCTCGTTGATCAGTATCGGAACCTCGATCTCTGCGAACCCCGCGCAGATCCTCGTGCGAAGCCGCGCAAGACCGCGCGAGTTCGCGGGCACGGTCACGACGGCCTTGCGCACGTCGACACCGCGCTCGGCCGCACCCTGCTTGATGGCGCCGAATAGAAGCCCGGCGATCTCCTCCACGATGAACGTCTCGCCGCCCATCGTCACCGTCTCCTCCGTGGCCAACAGGCGCTTGACGGCCTCGAACCTGTCGAGCCGCTGGTTCGCCTTCGCCGCCCAACCGAACCGCGGTCCACCATCCTCCCCACGCGCGTAGACCGAAGGAAGCACACGATCGAAGCCCAGCTCTGCCCACTCACCCGGTGGGGCGTCGATCGGGACAGCCTCGGCGCGTCCGCCGACGAACTGGGCCAGCACGGAGTTCGTGGTACCGAAGTCGATTCCGATGCTGCTCACATCCCTACCTCTCGCTCTCCATCGCCCTGCACGGTCACCCCTTGGTCCACCACACCAGGCTGAGCCACACCCACCGCTGTCTCTCCATCGGCGACCTCGCCTACCGGCTGCTGATCCGAGACCCGTACGGCCCGGGCAGTTCCCATTCGCACGGTCCGATGCGTCTGGGCATCGACGTACGCCGGCTCGATCACCTCGAGGCCGTCTCCTTTGCCCCCGACAATGTTGAACAGCAGATCGGCTTGCCCGTCGAGACGAGCGGGATCGTCGACCCTGATCAGCGCGGCTTCCGCGAGGAGGTCGCGTAGCAGCAGGGTCATCTCCTTCATCGACGCGCCACGTTGCACCTCGGCATCGAGCCGCGCCAGGCCCACAAGGCGTGCGTTTCGCGCTTCGAAGCCCGCGACCACCTGCTTGCGCAGGCCCTCGTATGCGTCGGCCGCGGCGCCGGTCATCGGCTCGCGCAACATGAGAACGATCTTGAACTGCTCGAGCAGCTCCTCGATCGCGTCGAGCCTTCTCTCCAGCCTGCGACTCACGATTGCTCACCTCCGGACGGTCGGGCAGCGGGCTGCCCGTATGGGTCGTACTCGAGATCGGGTTGGAGCGCCGCCGACCATGCGCGTGCGCTCTCGAGAACCTGCTGCTCACAGGCCGCATCAAGCTCCGCGAGGTCTGACGGGCTCAGCAGATCAGTACGTCGCGCAATAGGGCGCGCGTCGGGCACGAAGAGCTCGCCTGGGAGTGGCCGCTCGAACGCGCCCGGGTCGGCAGGGACTCGATAGTGATCGACCGTCGACTCCGGATGTTCCTCGGAGAGCGTGATCTCCGCCTCCGCCCACGAGAGATCCTCCTGGGACCAGGGGAAGCCTGGATCCCGCCGCAGCATCCGCGACCGCCGGGAGAAGGCACGCTTCGCGGTCGCCTTGTCGGACGGGAACGGGATGGCCAGCACCACCCACGGGCTGCGCTTCTCCGATCGGCTCACGGGAGCTTCTCCAAACGCTGGTACATCTCGCGAAGACCGGCGCGGATGTCGTCGATGTGGCCTCTCACCTCGGGGTCCGTCACTCGCGTCCGAACAGCGTGCATGTAGCCGTCGGAACTTCGGATCACCTCCAAGAGCGGGGAAGTCGCGCGCAGTACTGCCGAGCGGTCGATCTGCCATCGGTACATCCCGGAAAGCTGCCCGACGATCGAGTTGTGCGCCTCGGCAATCTGATCATGCTCGCGCGCCCAACCGGGGAGGCACATCCATGCATAGTGATCGACCGTGACCTCGATGAGCGCGCGCGGCAGCTCGTCGGCCATGTCCGGAGTCTTGTCGTAGAGATCGATGGCGGCCTCGAGACGGTCCCAGAGCACCTCCCCCGGATAGCCGTCATCGTCGGCAGCCACGGCCGCCGCTGCCATCCGGACGGCGACGAGCTCGAGACGCACCCGGGTCACAGCAGGGAACGGCAGCTTGGCGTCGGCCAGCTCGAAAGCCCAGAGCGCCATCCCTATTGGCGGCTCCTCGCTTTCGAGCATTGCCGAGACCAAGGCGCTTGCGAGCTGCGCGCCCTGCTCGATCACCCACTCGCGATCGTCGAGTGATGTCGTGGACGAGTCGACAAGCGACTTGAGCACCGTGACGACTTCGCTCGGGCCCTGCGCGCGCGCGACGCGGAACCGATGCCGTGCACCGTCGGACCACTTGGAGGCCTTTGTGTTGCCGGCTACTTCGAGCCACTCGGCATCGGCCCATGCCAGGAACGCCATGATCCGGTCGTGGCCCTCCTCCGTGGTCGGTTCGACCACGATCCGCCGCGCGACCTCGATGAGCTCGATCGGCGGGTAGTCACCGACATCGCTTCCGGCGGGGATCTCTCCCCAGAGCGCCACGGCACGCTCGATGGCGCTCACGGACTGGCCGAGGTTTGCGCTCTCATCGGCCAGGGAGGCGAGCTGCAGGGATGCGCCCCACTTGTCGTCGTCGTCGATGCTGCCGCCGGCCACGAGGGCGTAGTTCACCTGAAGGTTCGGGGTTCGTTCACCGGCGACTGCCTCTTCGAGTGCAGCAAGCGCAGCCTCGTCGTTCCCCTGCATCCACTGGGCGTACGCAAGCAGGTTCAGCGCCTCGTCGCGCACCCGCTCGACCGGGCTTGCTCTGAGCGCGTCCTTCGCCGCGGACGCCGCGTCTTGCCAGTGCCCCCGCCACAGCAGCTCGAGCGCTCGATAGAGCACGGACCACGCCGCAATCGGCTGCAACGCGCTCGCCATCGACCGCCACTCGGACTCCGGAGGCAGCAGTGGAGCCAACAGCGGCCAGCACGACCGATCGAACGCCAGCGCCGAGTCGATCACCCCGTCATGCAGCGAACGGCCCAGCGCGAGCACGCGCGTTCGGCGGTGCTCGTCGCCGAGCTCTCCGTAGAGCGCGGCCAAGGATCCGACTGCCGTACGATCGCCACGACGCAAGGCGGTGAGTCCCGCCATCTCCGGATCGGCGATGGCGTCGGACTCCGAGAGCTCGCCATCCAGGAACGCCCGCCTGGCGCGCTCACTCTCGAAGGAGCCGGTGTCGAGATCGGCATCGGACAACAAGCGCGGATCAGTGCGTGCGAGCAGGTATGGCCGATCGCGGTGTCTGTGCGTCAACCAACCGGGATCCAACCACGCACCGCCGGCATCCACGAGCTCGTCGAGGATCGGGAGCGGCGCATCCGCCAACGTGGTCGGACCGAGGTCGGCCGGGCTCAGACTCGTGTCGCGAAGCGCCGCCCGCAACGCGAGCGCGCCGCCGGAGGCGGCCGATGCTCGGCCGTCACCCTGGGAGGCGCGGAAGCCCAGCTCGCAGACTGCGGGTACCGTCGACTCAGCGACGGGTCCGGTTGGGATCATCTGGCGGGCCCGGTCGACAAGATCACCGATCGACCAGCTCGCTACCGGAGCACTTTCACCCGCCATCGCGAGCAGAAGCTGCGACCACGGGTCGTCCGCAAAGCTCTCCGCTCGGAGCAGCGCCAGCGCGCACAGCGAGCCATCAACCATCAATTCGTCCCACAGCGCTACTAGTACCGGCTGCGCATCCGGGTACCGTCCCGATGGCAACTCTGCGAACTGAGCAGCCGCGCTCATCCGATCACCCGAGCGCCAACAGAGGTGAGCGCTACACCACCGGCGCTCGAGCTCCGAGAGCCCGCTCGCATCGATCGCGGCCTGATCGCCCGCCGTGATGCCGAATCTGGCCAGCGCACGTCCCTGTGCGACCTCACTCAGCACCGCGGTCAGCAGCCGCTGCACCTCTGGCTGCGGGAACGACACGGCGTTGAGCAGGCGCCACGATCGAACCGCTGCGGGCGTGCTGTTGGCTGGGGCGGCCACGCGGTGGCGAGCGACGTCGCGCCGCTCGCCACCGGGATCGACCGAGACGACGAGCTCCCCCGCGACCTCCGTCGCCAGCAGGCTGCGTCGACTGCCCCAGCGACGGTGCTCGAACACGACACCACGGAGATCACCAGTTCCGTCCGCCGGCGCAGCGCGCAAGACCCCGCACTGATCGCAGTACCTCCCCGCCACGTCGGTCGCTCCACACGACCGACAGAAATCTTCCACAACCCGCCCCCAGATGTGTCCCGGCGGACGCTATCCAATGCCTCAGGATGCCGCCATCCCTTGGCCCGGACGTCCGAGCGGAGCGACTGTCTCGATAGGCTCGTCAACTCGAATCCGGGTCGGAGAGCTCACGCCTCTTCTGGCCGGGAGCGATCACGTCGCGCCATCCTCCAGCCCTAGCAACTCGCGAGTGTCCTCCGGTGCGATCACGCTCAGCCACGTTCGCGGCCGGCTCACTGCGACATAGAGGACCTCAGGAAGCCACCGAGTCGTCGCAGGTTCGAGGTTGACCGCGACCACGGCCTGCCATTCGGTGCCCTTGAGCCTGTGCGCGGTCTCGCAGACCACGACATCTTCGTCACGGTCCTCCCAGCGGGCAAGCCTGGCCGCGGTGATCGGCGGATCGAGGAGCGCGTCGCGCAGATCCGCCCGCGTCGTGATCACGGCGATCGACGACGGTGGCAGCCTGTGCTCGCGAAGCAGGGTGAGCAGCTCGCCCCCAAGGCGCTTCCGCAGCTCCTTGAGACCGCCGACCGGGAGGAACCGCACCGGTGGCCCCTCCGGGCTCGTCGGGAAGGTCGCGCCGCCCCCGAGGTGCTGGGCGACCGCGGCGATGGCCTTCGTGTTGCGGCAGTTCGTGTTCAATGGGAATCGAAGCCAGCCCTCATCGCCCTCGGCGTCCACCCGATACACGTTCTGGGCGGGATCGCCGAGCCGATACAAGCGGCTTGCACCCTCGGGATCGAGCAGGTCCTCGATCGCCGGGAACCAGTGCGGTCGGATGTCCTGCACCTCGTCGAGGATGATCGTGTCGAAGCCGGCCCCGAGCTCGGCCCGGTGGTCGAGCAGCGCGCCCGGAACGTCGTTCTCCCAGAACTCGCGACTTGGGCTCTCTGGAGTCACGAACCCGACCGGCGCGAGCAGCTGTAGCGCCACGTCATGGAAGTTCCCCGCGGTCACGTTGTCCTCGTCCTCGAACGCCAACTCGAAGATCCCACCCATAGGCTTGTTGAAGCACAAGAGCAGCACCCGCTCGCCTCGCGCCGCGGCGCGGCGCGCCCACTGCATGGCGAGCCGCGACTTGCCGGCTCCCGCCGGTCCTTCGACCCAGACGCGGGCGTTGGCGTCGAGCTCCGCCGCGGTTCGCAACACGTCCTCGGTTTGCTCGTCGAGCTCGTGGGGAACAACGAACGAAGGGTCGGCGCTCCCGAACCTGGTGTTCCAGGAACCGACCCGAAGTGACTTCTTCTCGGACATGAGCTCATCC
>VGTG01000212.1 GCA_016874795.1 Deltaproteobacteria bacterium
AACGTGATCGTCGCGATTCGATCCGAGACCTCGAATCGCACGGTGGTGAGCTCCTGCATCGGTCGCCTCCTCGCCGAGAACGTAGCGCTCGTCGTTCGTCCGGGGCAACCACGGCGTCGTCGCGAGCCCTCTCGTTTGACCTGGCGCGCCGCGACCCGCACGATGCCCGCGATGACCGACCCCGCACCGAAGGACGCCGGTCTCCTCGATCTCCGCATCCAGACCGCCTGCTTCCTGATCATCACGACGATTCTCGTGGCGCTCGCGCTCTTCTGGCTGAAGTCGGTGATGATCCCGTTCGTGCTGGCGCTGTTCCTCGCGGCGGGCCTCGCGCCGCTCGCCGATTTCCAGATCCGCTGGCTCCGCTTCCCGAAGGCGCTCGCGGTGTTCATGACGTTCCTCGTCTCGATGGCGCTCCTCGCACTCTCCGTCGCCGTCGTCTCCAGCGCCGTGGCCCAGCTCGCGGCGAGTGCCAGCGCCTACCAGGATCGTTTGGGCCATCTTCTCGATTGGGCGGCGCGCACGCTGCCGCTCGAGCACCTCGGCGTCTCGCGAGACGATCTGCTGCGGCCGCTTTCGCGGCTCCCGAGCGGAACGGTGAGCGGCTTTCTCCTCGGCACGACGAACGCGATCCTCGAGCTCACCTCGCAGGGGCTTCTCGTCACGGTGTTCCTCGTCTTCCTGCTGATCGGTCTCACCGGTCAGCGTTCGCAGTCGCTCGACGTGTGGACGGAGATGGAGTCGCGCGTGAAGGGCTTCATCGTCATGAAGACCCTGATCTCGGCGGTGACGGGCGTCCTCGTCGGCGTCACGCTCGAGCTCCTCGGCGTCGAGCTGGCGCTCGCGTTCGGCTTCTTCGCGTTCCTCCTGAACTTCATCCCGACCCTCGGGTCGCTGATCTCGACCCTCTTGCCGTTGCCGGTCGTGCTGATGAACCCGGAGCTCTCGACGACCGGCGCGATCCTCGCGATCGTGATCCCGGGTGCGATCCACTTCGCGATCGGGAACCTCGTCGAACCGCTCGTGATGGGCGATTCGCTCGAGCTTCATCCGGTGGCGCTGCTCCTCTCGCTGATGATCTGGGGAGCGATCTGGGGCGTCGTCGGGATGCTTCTCGCGGCGCCGATCACGGCCGTGCTGAAGATCCTGAGCGAGCGGATCGAGCCGACCCGCCCGCTCGGCCGCATGCTCGCGGGTCACCTGCGGGACTGAAACGCGAGCCGCAGCGCTCTACAGCGTCGCGGTGAACTCGAAGATGGCGGCCGCGACCTCGTCGGGGCGCTCGACGTGGAGGCTGTGCGTCGCGCCAGGGATCACCGCGCCGCGTCCGTGCGGGAGCCACGCGACGAAGTCCGCGTGCTCCTCGGCGGAGAGGATCGTCGACTCGCTCCCGCGCACGACGAGGGTCGGCACCGGCACGCGACGGACGTCCCCCCCGAAGTCGCGCAGCGGGCTCTCCGCGCGCGAGTCCGCCTGGAAGCGCTTCCAGTGGAAGCGTGAAACGAAGCCGCCTTCGTCGTCGGGCTTGAAGCTCTGCTCCGCGATCCGCTGCAGGATCTCCGGCGGTACGTAGTGCTCGGCGGGGTAGGGCTGGAAACGCTTCAGCGCGTGCTCGAGGGACGGATAGCGGATCTGCGGCATGCGCCGGAAGCTGTCGCCCGCGCGCCGGAGAGACTGCGCGCCGGGATGCAGCGGTGCATCGAGGATCACCATCGCCGCGATCGACATCTTCGCACGAACGGCGAGGTGAACGGCGATGAGCCCTCCCTGCGAGTGGCCGACGACGAGCCACGGGCGCGGATCGAGCTCGCCCGCAATGCGCTCGGCGTCGCGAAGGTCGGTCTCCCAGCCGTACTTCGCGAGCTCCGCCCAGTCGCTTCTTCCATGTCCGCGCCGGTCGAGCCCGAACGGGTGGAGGCGCTCCGCGAGGCGCGTGGCGAGCGGATCCCACCAGCCCGCGTGCGCCATGCCGCCGTGCAGGAGCAAGGTAGGCATCGCCGCGTCGGGACCGCCGAAGTCGGCGACGTGCAGACGGAGCCCGTCGACGTCGAAGAAGCGCTCGCGCACCGTCGCTCCGTCGCGCTCGGCTAGTACCGCGGAATGCCCGGATCGACTTCCGCGGACCACGAGTCGATCCCGCCGGCCAGGTTCGATACGCGCTGGAAGCCCTGCGTCTCGAGGAAGGCCGCGATGCGCCGGCTGCGAATGCCGTGGTGGCAGAGGACGACGATCTCCTCCGTGGGGTCGAGCTCGTCGAGGCGCCCGGGCACCTCGCCCATCGGGATCTCGAGCGCGCCGGCGAACGGCGCGCGGCGGATCTCCTCGGGCTCGCGGACGTCGAGGACGACCGGCGTCTCGCCGCTGGCGAGGCGGGAGCGGAACTCCTTCGGTCCGATCTCGGTCACCATGTCCAACCGGCTACTCCTCCCGAGCGAATCGGACAACCCCGAAACGCGGACCTCCGCGCGGGCAGCGCGCGGCCGAGCGACAGCGAGCGGGGAGCAGGGGCCCCGTCGGGCTTTGCACGATGGGGGAGAGGGGCGGCGCCCCTCTCGTCAGCTAGATGTCGAGATCGGCGACCGCCAGGGCGCGGTCCATGATCAGCTCGAAGCGCGGCGCGACCTCGCGTCCCATCAGCGTCTGGATCGTCGTCTCCGTCGCCGCGGGTTCGTCGATCGCAATCTGCACGAGGGTCCGCGTCGCCGGGTCGAGCGTCGTCTCCCAGAGCGTCGACGGGTTCATCTCGCCGAGGCCCTTGAACCGCTGCACCTGCGCGGTGCCGCGCTTGTCGTGCTTCTTCAGGATCTCGGCGCGCTCCTCGTCGTCGCGCGCCCAGTGCGTCTCCTTCCCGATGTCGATCCGGTAGAGCGGCGGGACGGCGAGGTAGAGGTAGCCGCCCTGGATGAGCTCCGGCAGGTGCCGGTAGAAGAACGTCATCAGGAGCGTCGCGATGTGATTGCCGTCGGAGTCCGCGTCCATCAGGAGGCAGACGCGGTGGTAGCGGAGCTTCGAGGCGTCGAACTCGCGTCCCATCCCGCACCCGAGGGCCTTGACGATGTCGGACAGCTCGACGTTCGCGAGCACCTTCGCGGCGGACGCTTGCTCGGTGTTCAAGACCTTCCCGCGAAGCGGGAGGATCGCCTGGAAGTGCCGGTCGCGCGCCTGCTTCGCTGAGCCACCCGCGGAGTCCCCCTCGACGAGGAACAGCTCGGAGCGCGACGGATCGGTCGAGCTGCAGTCCGCGAGCTTCCCGGGAAGGTTCAGACGGTGCGAGACGGCGGACTTCCGCTGCACCTCCTTCGCCGCTGCTCGCGAGGCGGAGCGCGCCCGAGCCGCGAGGACGACGCGTCCCGCGATCGCATCCGCGGGCGAGCGGTGTCCGAGGAGCCAGTTCTCGAGGGCGCTACGCACGAAGGCGTCGACCGCGGGCGTCAGCTCGGGGTTGTTCAGCTTCTCCTTCGTCTGCCCCTGGAACTGCGGCGCCGGCACGAAGCAGGAGAGGAGGGCGACGACGCCCTCGCGAACGTCCTCCGCCGCGATCTGCAGGCCCCGCGGGACGAGGTTGTGGATTTCGAGATAGTTCCGCACCGCCTTGAGGAGGCCGCTCTTGAGCCCGTTCTCGTGCGTTCCGCCCGCGCTCGTCGGGATGCTGTTGACGAAGGACGAGAACGTCTCGCTCGTGTCCTCGGTCCACGCGAGCGCGCATTCGATGCGGAGCCCTTCCTCGTCGCGCGAGGCGTAGAAGACCTCCGAGGCGACGCGCTTCCGCTTCTGGCTCCCGAGGAGCTTCTCGAGGTACGCGCGGATGCCCTCCTCGTAGTGGAACGTGTGGCTCTCGCCGCGCGTCTTGTCCTCGAACGTGACCGTGACCGGGTGGAGGTAGGCCTTCGCCTCGAGGCGCTCGGCGATCAGAGCCGAGTCGAAGCGGATCGACGGAAAGATCTTCGGATCGGGATGGAACTCGATCGTCGTGCCGCTGCCGCGCACCTTGCCGATCTTCTTCAGCTTGCTCGTCGCGACGCCGCGCGAGTAGCTCTGCTCGAACTCCGTCCCGTCGCGGCGGACGCGGACGACCATGCGGTCGGAGAGCGCCGTGACGACGGAGGCGCCGACGCCGTGCAGTCCGCCGGAGTGGTAGTAATTCTTCGCCTCGAACTTCCCGCCCGCGTGGAGCGTCGTCAGGATCAGCTCGAGCGCGGGCTTCCGGTACTTCTGGTGGATGTCGATGGGGATGCCGCGGCCGTCGTCGCGCACCGAGATCGTCTCGCCGTCCTTCCCGAGGACGACGTCGATCCGCTTGCAGTGGCCGTTCATCGCCTCGTCGACGCTGTTGTCGACGATCTCCCAGAGGAGGTGATGCAGGCCCGGCGAGTCGACCGAGCCGATGTACATGCCCGGGCGCTTCCGGACCGGCTCGAGCCCTTCGAGGACCGTGATGTCCTTGGCCGTGTACGTCTTCGCCACCGCTCCTCCTCCCCTCAAGCGAACCGAGCCGGATCGAGCCGGCGTGCGTCGAAGTGTCGCGTCTCCCCGCGCAAGATCAAGTCCGCGGCGACCCGTCCGATGACCGGGCTCGTCTCGATCCCGCAGCCGCCCTGGCCCGCGAGCCAGAAGAAGCCCCGCCGCGCCGGGTCCTCGCCGACGACGTGGACGCGATCGGGCGAGAACGTCCGCAGGCCCGACCAGCGCCGCTTGATCGAGCGCGGCGCCAGCGAGGGCGCGAGATGCGCGAAGCGCGCGAGGCCCGCTGCGATCACCTCGTCGTCGGGCGTCGCGTCGCACGGCTCCATCGCTTCCTCGTCCATCGGGGAAAGGAGGAGATCGCCGGCCTCCGGGCTGAAGTAGACGGAGTGCGGGTCGCTCGACACGAACGTCCACTTCGAAGCGTCGACGCCGTCCGGCGGCGCGAACGTCACGATCGTGCGCCGGTGCGGGACGAGGCGGATCGGGCTCGCGCCGGCTTGCGCGCCGAGCGTTGCCGCCCACGCCCCGCCCGCGTTCACGACGACGCGCGCGCGGATCGTCTCGCCGCGGACGACGACGCCGCGACAGCGTCCTGCCTCGATCAGGAAACCCTCGACCGGGCTCGACGTGCGGAGCTCGACGCCGCGCGAGCGCGCGTGCCGAACGTACGACGAGAGGATCTCGTGCACGTCGAGCCGCCCGTCCCCCGGCACCATCAATCCCGCGGCGAACGTCGTCGGATCGAGCGCGGGAGAGCGGCGCAGGACTTCCGCCGGCGTCATCGCGTGGCATGCGAGGCCGAAGCGGTTCAGTGCCGGGATTCGGGGCGCCAGCTCGCTCCACGCGTCCTCGCCGAAGAGCGAGACCACGCCGATCGGGTCGAGAAGCGGGTGCTCCGCGAAGCCCGGCGGCGGCGACTGGAAGAACGGTGCGCTCGCGACGATCAGCTCCATCGACGTCCGCACGCGATCGAGCTGGCTCAGCGTCGCGGCGCTCCGGCCGGTCGAGTGGACGGCGAGCTGCTCCTCCCGCTCGAGCAGGAGGACGTCGCCGAGGCCCCCCTCGGCGAGAAAATGGGCGAGGGATGCCCCGGCGATGCCGGCTCCGACGATGACCACCTCGTAGCCGCGCGCCCCGCCCATCCCGCGCGAGCGTAGCAGAGCGGTCCGCACGTCGCCGGGTCGGGCTACCAGCGGCTCTCGACGTCTCCCTTGCGGAGGCGCTGCGCGATCACGATCTGCTGCACCTCCGAGGACCCGTCGTAGACGCGCACGACGCGCGCGTCGCGCCAGATCCGCTCGAGCATGTACTCGCCGCGGATGTAGCCGTAGCCGCCGAGCATCTGGACCGCGTCGTCGACGGTCTGCCAGAGACCGTCGGCTGCGAAGAGCTTCGCCGTCGAGGACTCGCGGATCGCCTGCTCGCCGCGATCGAGCATCCAGGCGCTCCGGTAGCAGAGGCCCCGCGCCGCGTCCGTACGCGCGCTCATCTGCGCAACGCGGAAGCTCAGCGCCTGGTGATCCAGGAGGGCCTTCCCGAACGTGCGGCGCTGCTCGCCGTGCTCGATCGCGAGCTCCATCGCCTTCTGCGCGGCTCCGACGGAGCGCGAGCCGAGCATCGTGCGGCCCTCGGAGAGCGAGCGCTTCGCGATGTCGAAGCCGCGTCCTTCCTCACCGACGATCGCGTCCGCGGGAATCCGGCAGTCCTCGAGGACGAGCTCGCAGATCGCCGATCCCTGATGGCCGAGCGTGTCGAAGACCTGTCCGACCTGGTAGCCCGGCGTGTCCGTGTCGACGAGGAACGCGGTGATGCCGACGTCCGTGCGCGCGAAGACGAGCACGTGGTGCGCGTAGGGCGCGTTCGTGATGAAGACCTTGCGGCCGTTCAGCACCCACGCATCGCCCTTCCGCTCGGCGCGCGTCTGCAGGTTGCCCGCGTCCGAACCGGCGTCCGGTTCCGTCAAGCCAAAGGAGCCGAGCCACTCCCCCGAGGCCATCTTCGGCAGGTACTTCGCCTTCTGCTCGGGGCTCCCGAAGAGGTTGATGCCGGTGCAGCCGATGCCGGTGTGCACGCTGATGTAGCTCGCGAGGCCCCACGGACCGCGTCCGAGCATCTCGTGCACGAGCGCCTTCTGCACGATCGAGAGGCCGAGGCCGCCGTACTCGGGCGCGATCGACAGGCCGAAGAGGCCGAGCTCGCGTGCACGGTCGAGGACCGTCGCGGGGATCCGGTCCGTCTTGTCGATCTCCTGCCAGACCGGGTTGACGATCTCCTCGACGAACTGGCGTACGGTCTCGCGGAGCTGCCGGTCCTCGTCGCTCAGATGGAAATCCATGCGGCTACCTCCTGGGAAGGGGTTTGCTCTCCCATTCCCACCGGCGCGCCGCAAGCGCCCCCGCTCGCTTCAGTCGACGTCGGTGATGACGAAGTCCTGCCGCGACTCCTGCCAGGTGACCGTCACGTCGTGTCCGTGGAAATCTGGCAGCACGTAGCTCTCGGCCGGCGCTCCGGAGAGGAAGGAAACGCCGAACGTCGCCACCGTGAAGGTGTTTCGGCTCAGGACGACGCCGTCCGCGATCAGCTCGACGACGTGCTCGCCGTCCCCGGCGAGGTTGAAGTTGTAGAGCAGGCTGAAGCCGTTGTCCGTGTCGCCACACACCGCGAGCGTGTCGCCCCGCGACGTTCCGTACGCGGCCGCGAAGGTGTCGTCCTCGTCGATGCGGATCAGCACCTCGTCCGCGTCGCAGATCCAGCCGGTGAACGCGCCGATGCCGCTCGCGGCGCTTCCGTCGGGCGGGTTCTCGAGCAGACCCGGGCTCGACGCCGCGCCGACGTCGAGGGCCAGGGCGAGGCGGATCCGCGACGTCGTGACGCCGTTTCGCGCGTCCGTCACCGGGAAGCCGGTCTCCTGCAGCCTCTCGAGCGTCTCGTCGACGCCGTCCGTCGGGCGCTGCTGGCGGAGGAGCGCGAACGCTCCGGCGACGTGTGGCGCCGCCATCGACGTCCCGCTCATCGACACGAAGACACCTCCCGGCTCGGACGACGTGATCCCGACGCCGGGGGCCAGGAGCGAGAGGAACGAGGCCGAGTTCGAGAAGCCCGCGACCTGATCCCCGTCGGTCGTCGCGCCGACGCTCACCGCGGACGAGATGCACGCGGGGCTCGAGAGGGCGTTCGTGAAGCTCTCGTTCCCCGACGCGACGACCGTTGCGATGCCCTCCGAGCGGAGGTTGTCCATCGCCGCCTTCCGCGCCGCGTTGGCGGCGTCGCAGGCCGCCGTCGACGTGAACGGGTCGACGCCGCCGATGCTCATGTTGACCGCGGCGATCTCGTGCGACTCCGCGAGCTCGAGGACCCGCTCGAGCGCCGCGACATGATCGGAGCTGAACGAAGCCGCGCACGGATCCTCGCCCGCGCCGTCGCAGAACGAGCCCTCGAAGCGCGAGAAGACCTGGATCGCGATCACGTCGGCAGCCGGTGCGACGCCGTCGAAGCTCGCGCCGGAGCCCGCGACGATGCCGGCGACGTGCGTTCCGTGCGCGCACGATTCCGGTGCGTACGCGCACGGGGCGCCCGAGCCCGGGCCGAGCTGGCTCGTGCTCCCGTTCGGACAGTCGCCGAGCGCCGAGAAGCACGCTTCCGCGACGACACGTCCCTCGAGGAAGGGATGGTCCGCGTCGACGCCCGTGTCGAGGATCGCGATCGTCTGGCCCTCGCCGTCGAAGCCGTCTTCGTGCGCCTCGTCTGCTTCGACGATTGGGCCGCTCTGGGCGAGCGAGACGAACGAGAGCTCGTCCGCGGCGACGTCCTTGACGTCCGCGGAGCGCGAGAGCGCCTCGAGCCCGGCGGCGTCGACCTCGAGCGCGACGAACGGGATCGTCCCGAACGCGCGTGTCACGCGTCCGTTCGAGCCGGCGAGGACGCTTTCGACCCGCCGGGTCGCCGCGGCGATGCGTGCACGCTGTCGCGTGACGGCGCGACGGGGAAGGGATCCCTCGACGACCGCCGTCTCCTCGAGCTCGGCGATCACGCGAACCTTGCCCGCACGCCGTGCTTCATCGAGAAGCCGCGTCGGCACCTTGCCGGGCGCGGCGAGAGCGTTGGAAGACGCCGCCAGCACGGAGAGTGCCGCGACGAGAGCCGCAAATCTCATCCGGGCAGGCTAGCCTGCATTTCTCACCAGATCACGTCGCGAGGCGGTCGAGAGTGCCGAAGATTCGCGAGCCTCGGACCGGAGGGCGACGCAGGCGTACTTGAACAGTACGTCGAGGAGCCCGGAGGGAGAA
>VGTG01000213.1 GCA_016874795.1 Deltaproteobacteria bacterium
AACGGCTCAAGCCCTACGAGCGCTTCGCTGCGATGATCGATCGCCACTGGGATGGCATCGCGGCCTACTGCGAGCCGGAGAACAAGGTCGCGCTCGGCTTCGTCGAAGGGCTCAACAACAAGGTCCGGGTCATCCAGCGACGAGCCTACGGCCTACGCGACGAGGAGTACCTGCGGCTCGAGATCCTCACGGCCATGCTGCCTCCCCTTTAGCTTGACCAAACTTGACGGAAGTGACCCACACGATTTCCCGAAGAGCCTGAACGAAGAGGCCGCTCGTTACGAGGTCGAGGCCGAGTTCGGCGAAACGATGCGCGTCGACCTCGGACCCCGGATCGACTCGCTCCCGCCTCCGGCGCCCGTCGGCGGAAACATCCTCGAGATCATGCGGTGGAGTCTTCGGCTCCGCTACTGGGCCTGGCGCGTCGCCACCTACGAGGGTCTGGAGCCGCAGGTGAGGATCTTCGTGGTCTACTTCGATCCGAAGAAGACCAATACGGTGACGCACTCACTCGGGATCGAGAAGGGAGCGATCGGCGTCGTGAACGCCTTCGCTTCCGAGGAGATGGCCGGACAGAACAACGTGGTGATCGCGCACGAGCTGGCGCACACGCTCGGCGCGACGGACAAGTACGATCCGGCGACGACGCTCCCCCGCCATCCCGAAGGCTACGCTCGACCGGATGCGGAGCCTCTCTACCCACAGCGCTTCGCCGAGCTCATGGGCGGCAGGACGCCGCTGTCGGCGTCCGAAGCCAAGGTTCCGACCAGCCTGAACGAGACGATCATCGGTGAGGCGACGGCCCGCGAGATCCACTGGCTCGACTAGGGGGTCCGGTTCGTTGCGCCACATCTGCACCCAGGCTCCGCGACGAGCCTGGGTGCAGATACGCCGGAACGAACCGGACCCCTTTGCCCTACGCGGCCTTGACGGGGATCCGTCGCTGCCGCGCCTTCTCCGACTTCGGAAGGCGAACCTCGAGCACGCCGTTGGAAACGCGCGCCGAGATGCCCTCGACGTCCAGATGAGAGGTGGAAGGCAGCGTGAACCGCCGCACGAAGTTGCCGACGTTGTACTCGGTGTAGACCGGCGTCAAGCTCTCGTAGTCTTCGAGCGTCACGTCGCCTCGTAGCGTCAGCACGCCGTGGTCGAGGTCGACCGCGATGTTCTCCTGCTTGACGCCGGGGATGTCCGCCCAGAGCCACAGCGCCTGCTCGTCCTCGCGGATGTCGACGTCCGGCACGTAGTACCTGCCGGCCTTCGTCTGCTGCGCCTCGGTCGCTTCCTGCTTCTCCTTCGGAGCAATCTCTTGCGTCGTCATCGTTTCGTCTCCTTCCCCCGAGCTCAGCTCGCGATCGAGATCCGGCGCGGCTTCGCCTCTTCGGCCTTCGGCAGCCGGATCGTCACCATGCCGTCCTTGTAGGACGCGTCCGCGCGGCTCGGATCGAGGTCGCGCGGGAGCTGCACCGAGCGGGAGAACCGCCCGAAGCGCCGCTCGCGACGGTGGTAGCCGTTGCCGGGAGCGCCCGCGGTCTCGCTCGGCAGCCGCTCGCCCGACAAGGTGAGACGGCCGGGCTCGATCTGGATGTCGAGCTTCTCCGGGTCGACCCCGGGAGCCTCCGCACGGACGACGAGACCGCCCTCCGCGTCCGCGAACACGTCGATCGGGGGAAACACGCTTGCGCTCGACGGACCCATGTTCCAGCCGAGCGTCGGGTTCTCGAGCAGCTTGCCGAGCGCACCTTGCAGGTGCAGCAAGTCGTCGAGCGAACCACCTCTCCAAGACACGAGCGCCATACTCGACCTCCTTCGAGAGCGAAGGGAGGAGCTGCCTCCTCCGAATTCTCTGCTGGACTCGAGGTAAGTCCGCCTCGCGGCGTGTCAACGGCTCGGTGTGGAATTTTCTCCGCCGAGAGCCCCGGAGCTCCGGAGCGTACCGACGCGGACGTCGTCGTAGCCGAGGACCTCGCGCAGGACGGCTTCGTTGTCCTCGCCCGGCGAGACGCGCGACATCGTCGGCACCGGGAGCTCCTCGTCGATCAAGCGGATCGGCGAGGGCATCAGCTCGGTGCCGTGCTGCTCGCGCGAGCGAAAGCCGAGCCGCGCCTGGAACTGCGGATCGCTCAAGAGGCTCGTCGTGTCGTTGACGGGCGCGATCGGCGTGTTCACCGCGCGGCCGAGCTCGATCCACTCCGCGGTCGTGCGCGTCGCGAAGATCGCGGCGAGCTCGCGGCGAAGCTCGACGTCGCCGCGCGCGTGGTCCGCGAATCGTGCGCCGGGACGGCGCTCGTAGAGATCCGGGCGTCCGACGCCGTACGCGAAGTTCTTCCAGAACTCGCGCTCCGAGGCCATGAAGAGGACGACGCCGTCGCGCGAGCGGTAGTACTGGTAGCGGACCGCACCGCGCATGCTGCTCTCGCCGAGCGGACGGCGCGCTCCCTTGCCGTCGCCGTCGTTGCCGGTGACCTCGTCCTCGGGACGCTCGTAGGCCTTCGTGCCCTCGATGCCGCTCCAGTTGAACGCGGCGGCGGCGTCGCTCTGCGCAACCTCGAAACGGCAGCCGCGTCCGGTCTCTCGCGCACGCAGGATCGCGGAGACGAGACCCAACGCCGCGAAAAGTGGACCGGCGTGGATCCCGATCGTCGTGTACGCCGGGATCTCCGGCTCCCCGTCCTCGCCGATCGCCGGACGCGCGACGCCGGCCCACGCGTCGTACGCGATGCCGTGGCTCGGCATGTCCGCGTAGGGACCCGTCGAGCCGTAGCCGGTGATCGCGCAGTGCACGATGGCTGGGTTCACCCCGCGGAGACGCTCCCAGCCGAGGCCGCGGCGCTCGAGGGCGCCCGGTCGCATGCCCTCGATGACCGCGTCCGAGCGGCGCACGAGATCGAGATAGACCTCTATCGCTTCGGGCTTCTTCAAGTCGAGCGTGAGGCTCTTCTTCCCGCGATTCAGGTGCCAGTGCAGGAGCGACGTCCCGTCGATGATCGGGAACGCCATCTTGCGGACGTAGTCACCCTCCGGAGATTCGACCTTGATCACCTCGGCGCCCAGGTCCGCGAGATGCATCGCGACGCCGCCGGGGCCGAGGAGAGCGCTCTCGATCACGCGCACGCCGGCGAGCGGGCCCGGGCCCGCGCTCCATTTCCGTCTCGATTCGTCTCGCATCGGTCCCTCTCGCATCGGTCCCTCTCGCATCGGTCCCTCTTGCATCGGTCCCTCTTGCATCGGTCCCTCTTGCATCGGTCCCTCTCACGCCATGCCGCATCGGAAGCACGCGATCCCCGGAGCGGCAATGCGCGCTTGACCGCGGTCGCGCCGTGGACGAGACCCGCGCATGCGACAAGTCTGGATCCCCCGCCCCGGTCCGCCCGAAGTTCTCGAGGTCCGCGAAGCGCCCGACCCGACGCCGGGCGCCGGCGCGGTCCGCATTCGCGTCGAGGCCGCCGGCGTCAACTTCGCCGACATCGCCGCGCGTCTCGGCACGTATCAGGATTGTCCGCCGATGCCGGTCGTCGTCGGGTACGAGGTCGCGGGGCGCGTCGACGCCGTCGGCTCCGGCGTCGATCGCTCGTGGGAAGGCAAGGACGTCCTCGCGATGACGCGCTTCGGCGGCTACTCGGACGTCGCCTGCGTGCCGCTCCCGCAGGTCTTCGAGCGTCCGAGCGGCCTCGACGCAGCCGCGGGTGCGGCGCTCCCCGTCAACTACATGACGGCGTGGCAGCTCGTCGTCGTCATGGGAGGTCTCGCGCGCGGCGACAGGGTCCTGATCCATTCTGCCGGAGGCGGCGTCGGCGTCGCGGTGACGCAGATCGCGAGGCACCTCGGCGCAACGGTGATCGGAACGGCCTCACGCGGGAAGCACGACTTCCTCCGCGCGCTCGGCGTCGATCACTGCATCGACTATCGCACCGAGGACTTCGTCGCGCGCGTGCGCGAGATCACCGGCGGCCGCGGCGTGGAGCTGGCGCTCGATGCGGTCGGCGGATCGTCCTTCGCGAAGAGCTACGAGATCCTCGGCGCGACGGGACGGCTCGGCATGTTCGGCCTCTCCGCCGGAACGACGGGCAAGGATCGCAGCCGCCTGGACTTCCTGCGCGCCGTCGTCGCGATGCCGTGGCTCAAGTTCAATCCCGTCGCCCTGATGAACGGCAACAAGGGCGTCTTCGGCGTGAACATGGGACGCATGTGGGACGAGATCGATCGCCTGCGCCCGTGGATGGGCCGCATCCTCGACCTCTGGCGCGAGGGCGTGACGCGGCCGGTCGTCGACCGCACGTTCCCGTTCTCCGAGGCCGCGGCCGCGCATCACTACCTCCAGGACCGCAAGAACCAGGGAAAGGTCCTCCTCGTTCCCTGAAGGGGGTCCGGTTCGTTGTGCGGTATCTGCACCCAGGCTGGGCTGGAACGTGCGGCTAGCGTTCCGTCGCGCCCTCGTTCTTCGCGGCGACGGGACGAGCCATCGGCGCACCGCCGGGCCCGAGAACGACCCTCGGCTCGTACCAGTGACGTAGCGGCGAAGCGGGCGGCTCCTTCGCGAGCCGCACGCGCCGCTCCCGCATCGCCTGCTCCCCCGCTTCGGTACGGCGCGCGTTCGCAGCGGCGGCTCGATCCTTTGGAGCGAAGTACCAGTTGACGATGTCCCGATCGCGGTAGCGCTCGATGGGCTCGTAGCCGTGCGCACCGAACCACGGGATCGCGAACCAGCCCTCCTCCTCGATGCAGACGAGCTCCGGCTTCCAGCGCTCGACGTCGAAGCCCGCGAGCACCTCCTCGTGGAAGCCCTCGACGTCGATCGAGAGAAGGTCGATCCGCTCCACGCCGCTTCGCACGAGGAGATCGTCGAGCGTGATGCTGGGGACACGGATCTCCGTCGCCGACCGCCGCGCGGCGACGTCCTTCCGCGCGGTCGAGAGCCCCCAGAGCGCCGACCGATAGAACGTCTCGATCGTGTCCGAGTGGTTGGTCACGAGGAAGTTGAAGAACGCGCTTCGCGGACGGAGCCGGCGCCACGACTCGGCGTAACCCGGAAGCCCGTCGACGCCGACGCCGGACCAGCCGAGGCGCCTCTCGAGGTAGTACGTGTTGCTGCCCTTCCGCGGATGCGCGCAGCCGACGTCGACGAAGAAGCCGTCGCGCCGATCCTGGAAGAAATCGCGGATGACGAGCTCCTCGTCGCCGATCGAGTACCGCTTCTTCTCGGTCCAGAGGATGTCCTTCGCGTCCGCGCGGTCGAGCGAGACCGCGGCGGCGACGAGAGCGAGGAGCGCTCCCCCGGCGAGGAGCCTTTGCATGTGCCGACCTAGCGCGGTCCTCGCCGGGCGTCAATCAGCGACTGGTCAGCGACTGGCCAGCGACTGGTCGAGAGAACGTCGTCGGGCTAACGGAGTCCATCGTTCCAACGGTTCACCATCGTTCCCACGGTTCGACCGCTCAAAGAGGAGCACCCATGCCGCTCGCAGCAGACCCGCGATACCCGAAGAAGAAGACCGAGGTGCTCGGAAGCACGATGGCGTACGTCGAGCACGGCTCCGGCGACCCGATCGTCTTCCTGCACGGCAATCCGACGTCCTCCTACCTCTGGCGGAACGTGATGCCGCACCTCGAGGGCCGCGGTCGCCTGATCGCTCCGGACCTGATCGGCATGGGCGACTCCGACAAGCTCGAGCCGAGCGGGCCCGATCGCTACCGCTTCGTCGAGCACCGGCGTTACCTCGATGCGCTGCTCGAGAAGCTCGACGTGCGCTCTCGGGTGACGCTCGTGATCCACGACTGGGGCTCGGCGCTCGGCTTCGACTGGGCGAACCGCCACCGCGAAGCCGTGCGCGGGATCGCCTACATGGAGGGGATCGTCCGGCCGGTCACGTGGGCGGAGTGGCCGAAGGCGGCGAAGGACGTGTTCCAGGCGTTCCGCTCGCCGGCCGGCGAGAAGCTCGTCCTCGAGCAGAATACGTTCATCGAAGGCGTCTTGCCCACGTCGATCCTCCGGAAGCTCTCCGAGGAGGAGATGAACGCGTACCGAAAGCCGTTCGCGACGCCCGGAGAAGGTCGCCGTCCCACCCTGACCTGGCCACGGCAGATTCCGATCGAGGGCGAGCCCGCGGACGTGGTCGAGATCGTCGCGAGCTATTCCCAGTGGCTCGCGACGGCGAGCTTCCCGAAGCTCTTCGTCAACGCCGATCCGGGAGCGATCCTTCGCGGCGACGTCCGCGAGGAGTGCCGGAAGTGGCCGAACCAGACCGAGATCACGGTGAAGGGCATCCACTTCATCCAGGAGGACTCGCCGGACGAGATCGGCCGCGGCATCGCGGACTGGCTCGCGAAGCTCTGAGCGCAGCATCGCGCGGCTCCCCGCCACACGTACGGAACCGGGCTTGACGCAGGGCCTCGGATCGAGGCACACCGGCGCGGGGGAACTCGATGCCTCGATACGCCTACGAGCGCCTGTCGGCACAGGATCAGAGTTTTCTCGCCTTCGAGAGCCGCAACGTGCACATGCACGTAGCCGCCACGCAGATCTACGAGGCGGGCGACCTCGCCACGCCCGGGGGCGGCGTCGACTTCGCGAAGTACAAGCGCGCGATCGAGGCGGTCCTGCACCTCGTTCCGCGCTACCGCCAGAAGCTCAAGTGGATCCCGTTCGAGAACCGTGCCGTCTGGGTCGACGACCGACACTTCAACCTCGACTAGCACATCCGCCACACGAGCCTGCCGCGTCCCGGCGGCATGGCGCAGCTCGCGCGTCTTTCCCAGCGCATCATGTCGCAGCGGCTCGATCGCAATCGGCCGCTCTGGGAGATCTGGGTCGCTGAGGGGCTCGAAGGAAATCGGTTCGCCGTCATCACCAAAATCCATCATTGCATGATCGCCGGCGCTTCCGGCGTCGACCTCAGCATGATCCTGATGTCGACGTCGCCGACCTCCGAAGTCCCCGACCCGGTTCCGTATTTTCCGCGTCCCGTTCCTTCGAGCATGGAGCTCCTGCGCGACGAGGTGCTCGAGCGGCTCACGATCCCCTTCCACCTCGTGCGCGGCATTCGCGAGTTCGCGAACGAGACGGAAGATCTGTTGACGGAGCTCAAGATGCGCATGCGCGCGATCACGCAGCTCCTCGGCTGGGCGTTCCGCGGCGCTTCGGAGACGCCGATGAACGGACGCCTCGGTCCGCACCGCCGCTTCGACTGGCTCGAAATGCCGCTCGACGACATCAAGTCGATCCGCCGCGCGCTCGGCTGCACCGTGAACGACATCGTCCTCGCGACCGTCGCCGGCGCCGTGCGCCGCTACCTCGTGCGCCGGCGCGTCGACCCCGGGATGATCGACTTCCGCGCCGCGGCACCCGTCAGCATCCGGCGCGACGACGAGCGCGGCAAGCTCGGCAACCGCGTCTCTTCGTGGATCGTGCAGCTCCCGGTCGACGAGCCCGATCCGCTCCGTCGCATCGAGCGCATCCACGAGACGACGCAGGAGCTGAAGCGCTCGAAGCAGGCGCTCGGCGTCGAGATGATGATGGCGGCAGCGGAGTGGGCGCCTGCGATCCTGCTCTCGCTCGGCGCGCAGGCGGCCTCGGGTCCGATCAACATGATCGTGACGAACGTGCCGGGGCCGCAGTTCCCGCTCTATCTCCTCGGCGCGAAGCTCCTCGAGATGTATCCACTCGTGCCGCTCCTCGAGAACACGGGCCTCGGCGTGGCGCTGCTCAGCTACGACGGGAAGGTGTGCTGGGGGTTCAACGCGGACTACGAGCTGATCCCCGACCTGCCCGCCTTCGTGCGGATGGTGCGCGAGTCGCTCGACGAGACCAAAGAGGCGGTGTCGCTCCGCGAGGTGAAGCCGCCGGCGATGCCGGTGATGCCCGCGGACGCGGTCGCCGCCGCAAAGGCCGCGAAAGCCTGAGGGGGTCCGGTTCGTTACGGCGTATCTGCACCCAGGCTGCTGGCAGCCTGGGTGCAGATACGCTGCAACGAACCGGACCCCCTTACTGCCAGAGCGCGATCAGCTCCGCCGTCGTCGTGAGCGTTGCGACGACGCGCAGCGTGTTGTCGAGCACCGCTTCGCCGTAGGCGCGCGGCACGCCGGCGACGGCGTCGCGGGGGATCACGACCTGGTAGCCCGCGGTCACCGCCTCGAAGGTCAGCGCCGTGACCGCGACGTTGAGCGAGACGCCGCACGCGACGATCGTGCCGATCCCCTCGTTCCGCAGGATCGGGTCGAGCTCCGAGTAGCGAAACGGGGTCAGCCCCTGCATCCGCGTGAGCACCACGTCCTCCGGTGCGACGTCGATCCCCTCCACGGCGCAGGCACCCGGGCTGCCCGCGTGGATGCGGCTTCCGGCCCGTCGCGTCGCCATGAAGAGCGGCGCGTTCCGGTGACCTCCGAACTTGTCCTCGCGCGGCACCGCGAGACAGTGGATCACGCGAATCCCGACGGCACGCGCCGCCCGGGCGAGCGCGGCGACGTTCGGGACGAGCTCCTCCTGCGCCACCTTCGCGAGCTCCGGCAGGAGCGACTCCTTGCCGATCACGCCCTCCTGGCACTCCTGGAGGACGACGGCGGTGCGTTCGGGACGGACGAGCGAGCCGAGATCGACGGGCATGCGCTCCCCTAGCCTGCATTTCTCACCAGATCACGTCGCGAGGCGGTCGAGAGTGCCGAAGATTCGCGAGCCTCGGACCGGAGGGCGACGCAGGCGTACTTGAACAGTACGTCGAGGAGCCCGGAGGGAGAAGCT
>VGTG01000214.1 GCA_016874795.1 Deltaproteobacteria bacterium
ACTTGAACAGTACGTCGAGGAGCCCGGAGGGAGAAGCTCGCGAAGATTCGGTGCTATCGGCCGCCGCAGTAGGGATCTGGTGAGAAATGCAGGCTAGCCGGGCCGCCGGGACCGAGCGAGCGGGCGTGTTCGACGAGACGGGCCGCCCCGGCCGCCGCCAGCGCGGAGGAGCTCACGCCTCCTTCGGCCTTCGCAGGAACGTCGGCGTGCCGCGCTTGACGACCTTCTGCCCCTTGCCGCCGCGGTGCAGGCGAGGGAAGGCCGCGGCTTCGACCACGCGCTCCTTGGCACCCTCGATGCCGATCTCGACGGAGTCCTTCGCCCCGAGCGATAGCGCGCCGAGGAGGCGGTCCTTCGCATCGAGTCGCATGAGGATGACGCCACGGCCGACGCCGGAGAGCTCGCTCACCTCGTCGATGGGTATCCGCATTCCCTTGCCGCTCTCCGCGAGACAGGCCACTTCCTTTGCTTCGATCCGCTCGACCGAGACGAGCGCGTCCCCTTCGCCGACGCGCGCGAACCGTCTCCCGGAGCGCGTCGTCGCGGAGAGGTCGGGCGAGGTGCGGAAGCCGTAGCCCCGCGCGGAAGCGACGAGGAGCGGGATCGTCTCCTCGGCGAGCTCGATCACCTCGCCGTCCTCTTCCGAGAAGAGCTCGCGCTGGGGTCGTCCGCTCTTCGTAGGTGCGGGCGCGGGCTCCTCCGGAGCGGGCGCCGCGCCGGAGAGGAGGAGGCTCGCGATCACGCGCTCCCCGTCGCCGAACCGGAACAGCGACTGGACCGGCTCGCCGTATCCCGTCGTCGCGGGAACGTCCGTGACCGGGAGGACGTAGAGGACGCCCCGGCTCGAGAAGAGGACGACGCGGTCCCGCGTCGAGCCCGGCAGGACCGCGGCGACCGCGTCGCCTTCGCGCAGGCGCGCCGTCGACGGGTCGCGCAGCTCGCGCACGCGGCGGATCCACCCGTCGCGCGTCAGGACGACCGTCGCCTCCTCGTGGACGACGTACGCGTCCGGGTCGTAGGCGAGGTCGTCGCGGCCGCTCGTGGAGACCTTCGTCCGCCGCGCGTCGCCGTGGCGCTTCGCGACGTCCTCGAGCTCGTCGCGGATCAGCTTCCAGCGGAGCTTCTCGCTCTTCAGAAGCCGGTTCACCTCGGCGAGGCGCTTTCTCTTCTCGTCGCGCTCGCTCTCGAGCTTGTCGATCTCGAGACGCGCGAGCTGGTAGAGCCGAAGCTCCAGGATCGCGTCGACCTGCACGTCGTCGAGATCGAACGCCTCCTTCAGCTTCGTCGCGGCGTCGGCGCGCGACTCGGCGCGGCGGATGATCCGGATCGCCTTGTCCAGGTCGGCGTAGATCTTGTGGAAGCCGTCGAGGATGTGGAGGCGGGCTTCGAGCTTCCGCTTCTCGAACTCGAGCCGGCGCGTCACGACGTTCATGCGGAAGTCGAGGAACTCGCGACAGAGATCGCGGAGCGAAACGCGACCCGGCTGGCCCGCGGCCGCCGAGGGCTTCAGGCACGTCAGGTTCACGTTGAAGTTGATCTGCAGGTCGGTGTGCTTGAAGAGATACGCCATCGCCACCTGCGGATCGGCGTCCGTCTTCAGCTCGAGGACGATCCGGACCTCCGCGGTCGACTCGTCGCGCACGTCGACGAGCTGCGGGATCTTGCGCTCGACGATCAGCGCGCCGAGGCGCTCCACGAGGAGCCCCTTGTTGACCGTGTACGGGATCGACGTCACGACGATCTGCGCGCGTCCGCGGGGCAGCTTCTCGACCGTGAACTCCCCGCGAAGGCGCAGCGGACCTTGCCCGCTCTCGTACGCGGCGCGGATCTCGGCGCGGCTCGAAAGGAGCTCGCCGCCCGTCGGGAAGTCCGGGCCCTTCACGTACTTCAGGAGGTCCTTGACGGCGAGATCGGGATCGTCGATCAGCGCGACCAGGGCGTCGACGACCTCGCGCAGGTTGTGCGGCGGGATGTTCGTCGCCATGCCGACGGCGATCCCCGTGGAGCCGTTCATCAGGAGCTGCGGGATTCGGCTCGGCAGGACGATCGGCTCGTCGAGCGTCGCGTCGTAGTTCGCGCGCCATTCGACGGTGTCGGCGGCGAGGTCCTCGAGCATCTCCTCGGCGACCGCCGTCAAGCGCGCCTCGGTGTAGCGGTAGGCCGCCGCGGCGTCGCCGTCGAGCGAGCCGAAGTTCCCCTCGCCGTGCACCAGCGGGTAGCGCAGCGAGAAGTCCTGGGCCATGCGTACCATCGCGTCGTACGCGGCGACGTCGCCGTGCGGGTGATACTTGCCGATCACCTCGCCGACGATCTGCGCGGACTTCCGGGCCTTGGCTCCGGCGGTGAGCCGGAGGTTCTGGAACATCGCGTAGAGGATCCGGCGCTGGACGGGCTTCAGCCCGTCGCGCGCATCCGGCAAGGCGCGCGCCGTGATGACGGAGAGTGCATAGCTCAGGTAGCGCTGCTCCGCGGTCGTGCCCAGGTCGGCTCGACGGGTCGATTCCTCCATCCTCCAGCCCCCCTCGCCACCGCTTGTAGGCCCTGGCGAACGGGTTCGCCAGAGAGGACGCTCGGCGTCGACGGAGCACACGCCGGGTGACGGAAAGCGGCACCGAAGAGCGTCGGGCGGACGCTCGGCGCCGTCCGGCGTCACTTCACGGGGCAGGGGTGTACGCGAACACGTGATTTTCCGGCGCGAGCTCGCGGCTCGGGACTTGCATCCCGGGAGCGCGGGACATTCGCAGGGATGAACGAGATGGGGATCATGATCGAAAAGAAGGAGCCGGGGGGCTTCACGCTGATCGAGCTGCTGGTGGTGGTGGCGATCCTCGGAATCCTCGCTGCGATCGCACTGCCGGCGTTCTCGGCCTATCGCGCCCAGGGGTTCGATGCCCACGCGGCACAGGCGCTCAACACGCTCGCGAAGGCCGAGGAAGCCTACTTCGCCCGGAACGGCCGCTACGCGTCGGCGGTGGGCGACCTGCCCTCCTACTTCCCACCGAACAACGTCGTGGTGACCCTCACCGCTGGTCCGCAGGCGTTCACCGCCAATGCGCACCATCCGGAGGGAACGAAGACCTTCGCCTGGGATTCCGCGAACGGAGGCCTCCAGCCCTAGCCCGGAAGGCTCGCGAAAAGCGGGTTCTCGGCTTCGCAAGGCGCGGGATCGTGCGCGCGGCACGCTCGTTTGCTAGCGGCGCGTGCGTGAGAGCCCACGCCGAAGAGCACGCCGAGCCGCATCGGCGGGAAGACGTACGCAACGTCGCCATCATCGCGCACGTCGACCACGGGAAGACTACGCTCGTCGACGCGCTCCTGCATCAGAGCGGGATCTTCCGCGCGAACCAGAACGTCGCCGAGCGCGTGATGGACTCGAACGCGATCGAGCGCGAGCGCGGCCTGACGATCCTCGCGAAGAACACCTCCATCACCTACGGCGACATCCGGATCAACATCGTCGACACCCCGGGCCACGCGGACTTCGGCGGCGAGGTCGAGCGGACGCTCGCGATGGTCGACGGCGTGATCCTCCTCGTCGATGCTTCGGAGGGGCCCCTGCCGCAGACGCGCTTCGTCCTCCGCAAGGCCCTCGAGGCGGGGCTCGCGCCGATCGTCTGCATCAACAAGATCGACCGGCCCGACGCGCGCGTCAGCGAGGTGCTCGACGAGATCTACGGGCTCTTCATCGACCTCGACGCGAGCGAGGAGCAGCTCGAGTTCCCGGTGGTCTACACGAACGCGAAGGCGGGCACCGCGACGCGCGACCTCGCGCGCGAGGAGAGCGACCTCGGTGCCCTCTTCGAGGCGATCGTCGGCGCGCTACCGGGTCCCGAGGTCTCGAGCGGCCTTCCGACGCTCTTCCAGGTGAACAACCTCAGCTACGACGACTACGTCGGCCGGCTCGCGCTCGGGCGCGTTCTCGCGGGCGAGATCGCCATCGGACAGAACTACGCGCTGTGCACGCCCGACGGCACGCCGAAGTCCATTCGCCTGAGCCACGTGTTCGGCTGGAACGGCCTGACCCGCATTCCGCTGGAGCGCGCGCAGGCGGGCGACATCGTCGCCGTCGCCGGCATCGAGGAGATCCAGATCGGCGACACGATCGCGGACCGCGAGCGCCCGCAGGCGCTGCCCCGCCTCCGCATCGACGAGCCGACGATCGCGATGATCTTCGGCGTGAACACGTCGCCGTGGTCCGGAAAGGACGGCCAGTACGTCACCTCGCGCAAGGTGCGCGAGCGGCTCCTCGCCGAGTCGCGGCGCAACGTGAGCCTTTCCGTCGAGGACACGGACTCGCCCGATCGCGTCCGCGTGGCCGGCCGCGGCGAGCTGCAGCTCGCGATCCTGATCGAGACGATGCGCCGCGAGGGCTACGAGCTCGAGGTCTCGAAGCCCGACGTCGTCACGCGCGAGCGCGACGGGCAGATCCTCGAGCCTCTCGAGCTCGCGGTGATCGACATCCCCGAAGAATACGTTGGCGTCGTCTCGCAGCTCCTCGCCGTGCGGAAGGGCACGATGACCCACATGGGACCGCCGGCTTCCGGCCGCGTCCGCCTCGAGTTCTCCGTCCCCTCACGCGGTCTGATCGGCTTCCGCTCCTCGTTCCTCACGGACACGCGCGGCACCGGCATCATCAACACGATCTTCGACGGGTACACGCCGTGGGCGGGCGACATGCAGCGCCGGACGAACGGCGCGATGGTCTCCGACCGCGCCGGGAGCACGACGCCGTACGCGCTGTTCCACCTGCAGGAGCGCGGCACACTCTTCGTCGGACCGGGGACCCCGGTGTACGAGGGCATGGTGATCGGCGAGTACTCGCGCGCCGGGGATCTCGACGTCAACATCGTCCGCGAGAAGAAGCTGACGAACATCCGCGCCGCGGGCCACGACGAGGCGATCCGGCTCACGCCGCCGCGCATCCTCGGCCTCGAGGATGCGATCGACTGGATCGACGACGACGAGCGCGTCGAGGTGACGCCGTCCTCGATCCGCGTGCGGAAGCGCGTCCTTGCGCAGGCGTTCCGCCCGAAGAGGAAGACCTCCCAGACCTAGCTCTTCACGGTGCGGCACCAGCTCGGCCGCCTGCGCAGATGCACGTGGTAGTGGTCCGGGATCTGGCGCATCTTGTCGTCGAACCAGAGGTCGTCTGGGTCGCACATCGCGAGGGCGTCCGCGAGATGGCGCAGCGCGCCGGTCATCACAGCGCGCTCCTCTTCCGAGATGGCGGCGCGATGCTCTCCGAGGACGGCCATCGGCGTGTCGCACGAATCGCAGTCGAGGATCGTGAACGCGAACGGCTCCCGGTACTGGGCATACCAGCGCGTCGTGCGCGCGAGCGCGCAGAGCTCGCAGTCTGAGGCGTGGTCGGCCATCGGCGTTCGTCAGGCATTCTTCAACGGAACCGGCGCGCAGGGAAGAGCGAGGCGAATTTGACCGCGCGCGGGTCTCTGGCTAGGAACCGACCGGACGAAGGGGGAGACACGTCACATGACGCGCAAGAGTGGAACCAGAATTTCAATCGTGATCGCGGCGCTCGGGGCTCTTGCTCTGGTCGCAACGACGCACGCCGCAGAGCCGGAAGGAGGCGCAGCGGTGCAGAAGAATCCGACCGTCACGATCAAGACCTCGATGGGCGACATCACGGCGGAGCTGTACGCCGACAAGGCACCGATCACGGTGAAGAACTTCATCGACTACGCGAAGGCAGGCTACTACGACGGCACCGTCTTCCACCGCGTGATCCCCGGATTCATGATCCAGGGCGGCGGCATGACGGCGGACTTGAGCCCGAAGCCGGGAACGAAGGCGCCGATCAAGAACGAGGCGACGAACGGCCTGAAGAACCAGGACGGCACGCTCGCGATGGCGCGGACCGGCGTGGTCGACAGCGCGACGTCGCAGTTCTTCATCAACGTGAAGGACAACGCGTTCCTCGATCACAAGAGTGCCACGCCGCAAGGCTTCGGCTACGCGGTGTTCGGCAAGGTCACCGGCGGAATGGACGTCGTGAGAAAGATCGAAGGCGTCGCGACGGGATCGAAGGGCATGCACCAGGACGTCCCGAAGTCGGCCGTGACGATCGAGAAGGTCACCGTCGCCGAGTGACGCGTTCCTCTCGACCACAAGATGTGGTGCTTCCGCATCAGAGCTTGCCACACGGATAGCGCCCTGATAGGAAGTCCCATGGTTCTGCTCGAAAGAGCTCCGCGACCCTGCGTCGCGTCACGAAGCCCAGCCGCAAGTCTGGGCTTCGTTCGTTAGGGGGACGGGATGGAGCTTCATCCGCTCGGGGAAGGGCTCACCTTCGACGACATCCTGCTCGTCCCGGCGGCCTCCGAGGTCCTGCCGCGGACGACGGATCTCGCGGCCCGCCTCACGGCGCGCATCGATCTGCGGATCCCGCTGCTGTCGGCCGCGATGGACACGGTGACCGAGTCGCGGACCGCGATCGCGATGGCGCAGGAGGGCGGCCTCGGGTTCGTCCACAAGAATCTCTCGGTCGAGCGCCAGGCCGCCGAGGTCGCCTTGGTGAAGAAGTACGAGAGCGGCATGGTCGCCGATCCGCTCACCGTCGCACCGGACCAGACCCTCGCCGAAGCGCTCGCGACGATGCAGAAGGCGCGGATCTCAGGCCTTCCCGTGACGGAGAACGGCAAGCTCGTCGGCATCCTCACGAATCGCGACCTCCGCTTCGAGCGACGCCTCGATCGTCCCGTGCGCGAGGTGATGACGCGCGAGAACCTCGTCACCGCAAAGCCGGGCGTCACGCTCGACGAAGCGACGCGCCGCCTGCACGAGCACCGGATCGAGAAGCTCCTCGTCGTCGACGACGAGCGGCGGCTCCTCGGGTTGATCACGGTCAAGGACATCGACAAGGCGACGCTCTTCCCGCACGCGTGTCGCGATCGCCACGGACGCCTGCGCGTCGGCGCGGCCGTCGGGGTCGGGGCGGACTGGGAGCAGCGCGCCGCCGCCCTGATCGAGGCGGGTGCCGACGTGATCTGCGTCGACACGGCGCACGGCCACTCGAAGAACGTGCTCGAGACCGTGAAGGCGATCAAGAGGAGATATTCCGACCTCGACGTCGTCGCCGGGAACGTCGGCACGGGCGACGGTGCGAAGGCGTTGATCGACGCCGGCGCAGACGCGGTCAAGGTCGGCATGGGCGTCGGCTCGATCTGCACGACGCGCATCATCTCCGGCGTCGGCATGCCGCAGGTGACGGCGATCGTCGACGCCGCCCGCGTCGCGCGCGATCGAAAGATCCCGGTGATCGCCGACGGCGGGATCCGCTTCTCCGGCGACGCGGTGAAGGCTCTCGCGTGCGGCGCACATGCCGTGATGATCGGCAGCCTCTTCGCAGGCACCGAGGAGAGCCCGGGAGAGACGATCCTGTACCAGGGACGAACCTACAAGATGTACCGCGGCATGGGCTCGCTCGAGGCGATGCGCGCGGGCAGCCGCGATCGCTACTTCCAGGACGACGAGGAAGAGGCGATGAAGCTCGTGCCGGAGGGCATCGAGGGACGCGTGCCGTACAAGGGCTCGCTCTCCTCGAACCTCCACCAGCTCGTCGGCGGCATCCGCGCGGGCATGGGCTACCTCGGCTGCCGGACGCTCGACGAGCTCCGCGAGCGGTCCCGCTACATCCGGATCAGCGAAGCGGGGCACCGCGAGAGCCACGTCCACGACGTCGTCGTCGCGAAGGAAGCTCCGAACTATCGTCTGGGCTAGTGCGGAATCGGAAGTGAGGAGGAGGCGAGGCCGTGGGGTTCGTGCACCTGCATCTGCACACGCAGTACTCGCTGCTCGACGGCGCCAACAAGGTCAGCGAGCTGATCCCGCGCGTCGCCGAGCTGGGCATGCCCGCGGTCGCGATGACCGACCACGGCAACATGTTCGGCGCGGTCGACTTCTACAAGACGGCCGAGTCGAAGGGCGTGCAGCCGATCATCGGGTGCGAGGTCTACGTCGCGCCGAAGAGCCGGCACGACAAGTCCTCTGCGCGCGCGGATGATCCCGAGGCAGCCGGCAACTACCACCTGATCCTCCTCGCCAAGAACGAGCAGGGCTACCGGAACCTCTCGAAGCTCGTCTCGCTCGGCTACCAGGAGGGCTTCTACTACAAGCCGCGGATCGACAAGGAGATCCTTCGCGAGCTGAACGCGGGTCTCTTCTGCCTCTCCGGCTGCCTCGCGAGCGAGGTGAACCAGGCGATCCTGCGGAGCGACATCGCGCGAGCGCGCGAGGTCGCGAGCGAGTTCGCGACGATCTTCGACGGCGACCGCTACTACATCGAGATCCAGGACAACCATCTCGCCGAGCAGACCGCGGCGAACCGCGAGCTCGTCTCGATCGCGAAGCACCTCGGGATCCCGTTGATCGCGACGAACGACTGCCACTACCTCCGGCCCGACGACTCCGAGGCGCACGAGGCTCTCCTCTGCATCCAGACGGGCAAGACGCTCGCGGACCCGAACCGGTGGAAGTTCGGCACGAACCAGCTTTTCGTGAAGTCGCCCGAGGAGATGCGGGCTGCGTTCCCGGAGTTCCCCGAGGCGATCGACAACACGGTCGACCTGGCGAAGCGCTGCGACTTCAAGATGAGCTTCGGCCAGTACGAGTTCCCGGACTATCAGGTC
>VGTG01000215.1 GCA_016874795.1 Deltaproteobacteria bacterium
CGCTCGCTTTCTCTCGGCCGCTCGCTTCGCGCGCGGAGGTCCGTGAGTGCGGGGAGGAGAGAGGCCGAAGCCTCTCTCCTCCGCACTCTGGTGCTCGCGCGCCTCAGGCGGCGCGGGCGGTACGCGGGGTCGCGGCGTCCTTCTGCGTCTCGATGCGCATCCCGTAGAACGAGCGGCGCGCGAAGTACATCGACACGATGAAGAAGCCGGCCGAGAGGATCAGGCTCAGCTGCCGTCCACTCTCCGTCAGCCCCATCTCGAGCGCGAGCTGCACGGCGAGAAGCCCGAACAGCGTCGTGAACTTGATGACGGGGTTCATCGCGACCGAGGAGGTGTCCTTGAACGGATCGCCGACGGTGTCTCCGACGACGGTCGCATTGTGGAGCTCGGTGCCCTTCTCCTTCAGCTCGACCTCGACGAGCTTCTTCGCGTTGTCCCAGGCGCCGCCGGCGTTCGCCATGAAGAGCGCCTGGTACAGACCGAAGATCGCGATCGAGATCAGATAGCCGACGAAGAAGTAGGGGTTCAGGCAGGCGAAGGCGAGAGTCGAGAAGAAGATCGTCAAGAAGATGTTGAGCATCCCCTTCTGCGCGTACTGCGTGCAGATCTCGACGACCTTCTTCGAGTCGGAGATCGAGGCCTTCTCCGTACCCTCGAGCTTGATGTTCGCCTTGATGAACTCGACCGCCCGGTAGGCGCCCGTCACGACCGCCTGGATCGTCGCACCCGTGAACCAGTAGATCACCGCTCCGCCGACGACCATGCCGAGGAGGAAGGGCGCGTTCAGGATCGAGAGCTGCGCGACCTTCTCCGCGTCCGCGAGACCGTGCGTCAGCACCATGATGATCGAGAAGATCATCGTCGTGGCGCCGACGACCGCGGTGCCGATGAGCACCGGCTTCGCCGTCGCCTTGAACGTGTTGCCGGCGCCGTCGTTCTCCTCGAGGTAGTGCTTGGCCTTGTCGAAGCTCAGGTCGAACCCGAAGTCGCGCTTCACCTCCTGCTTGATGTTCGGGAGGCTCTCGATGACGCTCAGCTCGTAGACGGACTGAGCGTTGTCGGTGACCGGGCCGTAGGAGTCGACCGCGATCGTGACCGGGCCCATGCCGAGGAAGCCGAAGGCGACGAGGCCGAACGCGAACACCGGCGCCGCGACGTGCGCAGCCGTGGGCAGGAACAGCGTGGCGAGCCCGTCGTAGGAGACGAGGTAGGCGATGGCCATCAGGCCGGCGATGATCAGGCCCATCCAGTAGGCGCTGAAGTTGCCGGCGACGAGACCGGAGAGGACGTTCAGCGAAGCGCCGCCCTCACGCGAGGAGACGACGACCTCCTTCACGTGCGACGACTCGGTCGAGGTGAAGACCTTGACCGCCTCGGGGATGACCGCACCCGCGAGCGTTCCGCAGGTGATGATCGTCGACAGCGTGAACCAGAGCGACGTGTCGCCGGCGACGTCCGGGATCAGGATCGCGGAGACGAGGTAGGTCAGCACGACGCTGACGATCGAGGTGAGCCAGACGAGAACGGTCAGCGGCGCCTCGAAGTTCATCTTGTCCGCGGCGCCGTAGCGGGCCTTCGCGATCGCCTCGTTCAGGAGGTACGAGCCGCCGCTCGCCAGCACCATCACGATGCGCATCACGAAGATCCACACCAGGAGCTGGACCTGGACCACCGGGTTGTGCGCGATCGCGAGGACGATGAACGTGATCAGCGCGACGCCGGTCACGCCGTACGTCTCGAACCCGTCGGCGCTCGGGCCGACCGAGTCGCCCGCGTTGTCGCCGGTGCAGTCGGCGATGACGCCAGGGTTACGGGCGTCGTCTTCCTTGATGTTGAAGACGATCTTCATCAGGTCGGACCCGATGTCGGCGATCTTCGTGAAGATGCCGCCGGCGATGCGCAGCGCCGAGGCGCCGAGCGACTCGCCGATCGCGAAGCCGATGAAGCACGGTCCGGCGCTCGCGGAAGGCACGAAGAGCAGGATGATCAGCATGATGAGCAGCTCGGTGCTGATCAGCACCATGCCGATGCTCATGCCGGCCTTGAGCGGAATCGCATAGGTCGGGAACGGCTTGCCTTCGAGGCTCGCGAACGCAGTGCGCGAGTTCGCGAACGTGTTGATGCGGATGCCGAACCAGGCGACGCCGCAGCTTCCCGCGATGCCGATCAAGCTGAAGACGAGGATCGTGATCACGTTCACCGCATCGAGGCCGCGCAGCCATCCGAAGTACGCGACGATGATGATGCCGATGAAGACCTCGAGCAGGAGGATGAACTTGATCTGCGTGACGAGGTAGGTCTTGCACGTCTCGTAGATCAGCTCGGAGATCTCGCGCATCGAGCGATGCACGGGAAGCTTCTGGATCTGCGAATACATGACGACGCCGAACACGAAGCCGATCAGGCTGATGACCATGCCGACGAGGAGCACGGTGTGTCCGTCGGTGCCGAGGAACTGCACCGAGCTGAAGTCGGGCAGGACGATCTTCGACTCGTCCGCGTGCGCGGCGCTCGCGCCGAGCAGCGAGAGCACGAGCCCGCCGAGAAGAGCCAAGGTGCTCCGGACGGCCGACGCCGCCCGCGCCGCTACCTCTCGCTGCGTGATTTCATTCGAACACACGACCTTCGCCTCCTTCCAATTGCAAAGCACACCGGGCTCTCGCCCCGTGCACCGAAACAGGATGTCGAGGGGTTGGCCGCCCGCCAGGGGGACTTCGGATCGCCGTCCGTGAGAACGGCTTCGAGTCCGGCGAACGCTTCAGCGCAGCCTCGCGCTCCAAAGAGAGAATACGACCGAGGGGCTCCACCCATACCATCGGGCCGCTTCGTCGTCGAGTGTGGAAACGCTGGGAAACCTCGTGACGCGGCGCGTAAGTCGGACCGCGATGCCCGGCTCCGAAGCCCTTCGGATGCGCGACCAACTCCATGTCGTGATCGTCGCGATCATCGTCCTCTCGATCCTGCCGGGCGTGATCGAGCTCATCCGCGCCCGCCGCGGTTCATCGTAGGAGAGGGGCGCCCCCCTCTCCTCCACGCGGCAAAGCTTGAGCTGCGCCTCTTCTCCCCGCTCGCTTTCGCTTCGGCCGCGCGCTCCGCGCGCGGAAGGGTTCAGCGGCAGTCGGGGACGTCGAGGAGGCCTTCGGGCGTGAGGAGGTCCGCGACGAGGTCGTAGTCCGCCGCGGCGGTGACGCGTGCCCGGCGCAGCTCGCCGGGGCGCGCGGTACCGTTTGCAAGGATCACCTTGCCGTCGACCTCGGGGGCCTGACCCCACCAGCGGCCGTCGAGCAGGATCTCGCTCTCCTCGCTCGGTCCGTCGACGAGCACGTCGAGCTCCGTGCCGATCCGGCTCTTCGCGCGGCGGCGCGAGATCCCGCGCTGGAGCTGCATCAGCTTCCGCTGGCGCGAGCGCGCCGTCTTCGCGGGAACGAGATCGGTCATCTCGCCCGCGTGCGTCCCTTCCTCGTGCGAGTAGAGGAACACGCCGACGTGATCGAACTCCGCCCACTCGACGAGGCGACAGAGCTCCGCGAAGTCCTCTTCGCTCTCGCCCGGATGTCCGACGATGAAGGTCGTGCGGAAGACGAGCCCGGGCAGCGCGCTCCGCAGGCGTTCGACGACGTCGTAGATGCGGCGTCCGCCGTGGCCGCGTCGCATGCGGCGGAGCATCGAGTCGCTCGCGTGCTGCAGCGGCATGTCGACGTACGGCAGGACGTTCGCATGCCCACCGAGAACCTCGAGCAGTTCCGCCGTCAACGCTTCGGGATAGAGGTAGTGCAGCCGGAGCCAACGGAGTCCGCGGACGTCCGCGAGCGCGCGCACGAGCTGCGCCAGCGTCGGCCGCTCGGCGAGATCGCGCCCGTACGCGACGGTGTCCTGGCTCACGAGGTTCGCCTCGACGACTCCCTGTGCGACGAGCCACTCGACCTCGCGGGCGAGATCGTCGACCGGGCGCGAGCGCTGCTTCCCACGGATCGACGGGATCGCGCAGAAGCTGCATGTCCGATTGCAGCCCTCGGCGATCTTGACGTACGCGCTGTGGCCGAGCTGCGTCAGGCGGCGCGGGTCCGTCGCGCGGATCGTGTAATCCGCGGGATTGCCGACCATCAGCCTTTCGCCGCGATCGGCGAGGATCTCGCCGAGCCGCAGCATGTCGCTCGAGCCGAGGAAGTGATCGACCTCGGGCATGTCGCCGGCGAGCTGCGAGACGTAGCGCTGCGCGAGGCACCCCGCGACGACGAGACGCTCGCACGACCCCTCGTCCTTGTAGCGCGACATCTCGAGGATGGTGTCGACCGACTCTTCTTTCGCGGGGCCGATGAAGCCGCAGGTGTTGACGACGATCACCTCGGCCTCCGAGGGATCCTCGACGACGCGGAAGCCGGCAGCATCGCCGACGCCCAGCATGATCTCGGTGTCGACGCGGTTCTTCGCGCACCCGAGGGAGACGAAATGGATCGTCCGGGGCACGATCGGTGGATAGCCGTTGGTGCCCGCGGGCGCTATGAAAGCAGCATGGCGGAGACGCGGCTGCCCCCTTGGACGCCCACCCAGGAGCGGATGGGATCGGTGTTCGTCAAGCTCATGACCGTCGCGAACGTCTGGCTCTTCCGGCTGAGCGGCGGTCGTCTCGGCGCGAAGTTCCGGCACGGCGCGCCGATCTGTCTCGTCACCGCGAAGGGCAAGAAGTCGGGACAGCCGCGGACGGTGGCGCTCCTCTACCTCGAGGACGGCTCGGACATCGTGCTCGTCGCCTCGAAGGGCGGCATGTCGCACAACCCGGACTGGTACTACAACATGGTCGCCAACCCGGACGTCGACGTCGAGATCGGCTCCTCGAAGCGCCGCATGCGCGCGCGGCGCGCTTCCGATGCGGAGAAGGCGTCGTACTGGCCGCGCCTCGTCGCGATGTACCGCGACTACGAGGACTACCAGGCGCGCACGACGCGAAACATTCCCGTGCTCGTCCTCTCGCCCGCCTGAGGAATGGCTGCACCGCGCGTCACGACCCGTTCCGGAACGCTCGAGGGCGAAGCGCTCTCGAGCGGGACGCTCGTCTTCCGCGGCATTCCGTACGCGGCGCCGCCGGTCGGTCCACGCCGCTTCCGTCTGCCCGAGCCGATGCCGCGGTGGGACGGCATCCGGAGCGCGACCGCGTTCGGACCGTCTGCTCCGCAGAACGATTCGATGGTCCTGCTCGTGCGCCAGATCGTCGGCGCCCAGGCGACGCAGCAGGAGGACTGCCTCTACCTGAACGTGTGGACACCCGCGGCCGACGGCAAGAAGCGGCCGGTCCTCGTGTGGATCCACGGCGGCGCGTTCGTGCTCGGCTCGGGTGCGACGGGCCTCTACTCCGGCGAGCGGCTCGCGCGGCGCGGCGACGTCGTGGTCGTGACGATCAACTATCGACTCGGCGCGCTCGGCTTCCTGAACGTGCGCGGGATCTTCGACGAGCGCGAGATCGACCCCAACGTCGGCCTGCACGACCAGATCGCGGCTCTCGAGTGGGTGCGCGACAACATCGAGGCGTTCGGCGGCGATCCCGGGCGCGTCACGGTCTTCGGGGAATCCGCGGGCGGGATGAGCGTCGGGACGCTCCTCGGCACGCCGCGCGCGCAGGGACTATTCTCTCGAGCGATCTTGCAGAGCGGCGCTGCGCACAACGTTTCGAGCGCGGGGGCGGTTCGCCGCGTCACGGAGCTGTTCCTCGAGGAGCTCGGCGCGGACGGGAAGAGCGCGGCCGCGCTGCGCGGCGCCTCGGTCGGCGCGATCCTCGATGCGCAGCGCTCCGTCGCCGGCAAGCTCGGAATCATCCTGGGCGTCCTGCCGTGGCAGCCGAGCATCGACGGCTCGCTCCTGACGGAGTCGCCGTACGCGGCGATCGCGAGCGGACGCGTCCGTCCGGTGCCGACGATCATCGGCACGAACCGAGACGAGTGGCGGCTCTTTCTGCTCGGCGATCGCCATTCGCGGAGCCTCGACGACGCGGCGCTTCGCCGGCGCTTCGAGCGGACGCTCGAGGCGCTTCTTGTCGAAGCGGACGGGCTTCTCGACTCCGCGATGACCTCGTACGGCGCGACCTACGGTCGCCCGATCGACCGCTGGTGCTCGTTCCAGTCCGACCGTGTGTTCCACGTCCCGGCTTCGCTTCTCGCGGAAGCGTGCGCACGCGCCGGCTCGCCTTCGTATCTCTACCGCTTCGACTGGATGCCGCGCCTTCTCGGCGGCTTGACGGGCGCGTTCCACGGCCTCGAGATCCCCTTCGTGTTCGGCACGCTGCGCGGCGGTCTCCTGCGCGCGACGCTCGGCGTGACGACGGACGCGCGAAGCCTCTCGAACCGGATGCAGCGCGCCTGGGTCTCGTTCGCGAGCGACGGCGTGCCGCGCGCGGAGAAGCTGCCGGAGTGGCCCGCGTACGTGCCGGAGGCGCCGCGCACGATGATCTTCGGCACCCCGTCCGTCGTGAAGGACGATTTGCACGCGGCCGCGCGCACGTTCTTCGGGGCCATGCTCGGCTCGGCCGACTTCGCGCGACGGGAGGAAGCGCCCCGCATCGCGGGCTGAAGGGCTCAGGAGACGGCGAGGATTGCGAGGTACTCGCGCACGACGCTCTCGAGCCCGACGAAGAGCGCGCGGCTCATGAGCGCGTGGCCGATCGACACCTCGTCGAGGTGCGGCAGCGAACGGAAGCGAACCAGATTCTCGAGGTCGAGGTCGTGGCCCGCGTTCACGCCGAGGCCGAGCGCGTGCGCGCGCTTCGCCATCGCCGCGTAGAGCGCATAGCTGCGCTCGCCCTCGGTGGCGCCTTCCTCGTGCGCGCGCGCGTATGGCTCGGTGAAGAGCTCGACGCGATCGCCGCCCATGTCCGCGGCCCACTGGATCGGCTCCGGTGCGGGATCGACGAAGAGGCTGACGCGCATGCCGGCGTCGCGCAGCGCGTTCACCGTCGGCTCGATCCTCGTGTCGGTCGGCCAGCCCGCCTGGCTCGTCACCTCGCCTTCACGAACGGGAACGAGCGTCACCTGATCCGGCCGGACCTCGTGGACGAGCTCGAGGAAGGCGGGCTTCGGGTCGCCCTCGATGTTGTACTCGACGTCGGCCCCGGTCGCGCGGCGGTGCTCGGCCAGAAGTGCCGCGACCTCGCGAACGTCGGTCGACGTGATGTGGCGCTCGTCCGCGCGCGGGTGCACCGTGATGCCGGGGACGCCCGCGTCGAGACACGTGCGGACCGCTTCGAGCACGCTCGGCAACCGGCCGCCGCGCGAGTTCCGCAGCGTCGCGACCTTGTTCACGTTGACGCTCAGTCGCACCACGCATCATGCGTACACGATCGCGCTCGGCGGCGGAACCGGCGTGGTACGCGCGTGGATTCGGGCGCCGTCCTCGTTTGTGCGCCGCGAACTCGCTTCTCGAACGGCGTCTTCGCGATCAACACGTCGAGCTGTCGCGGGTGTTCGTCGACGACTGGAGCGGCGGCTTGCGCTTCGTCCCCAACCCCGAGCCGACCGATCTCGAAGTCGCGAAGCTTCTCGGGTCGGTCTCGCGGCGCAGCAAGCGCCTCGTCGCGGGTCACGGCATCGAGCTCGGGACGTCTGCCGGTGCCGGCCGGATCCCCGACTCGCTCGCGGATGAATCGCCCCTGCTGCGCGACATCGGCGCAGCCTCCGTCCTCGGCCGCGCGGCGACCGGGCCGCGTGCCGGGCGACCGATCGTCAGGCTCGGCCGCGACCCGAGCGCTCCCTGGATCGAGTCGAGTGGTGCGCGCCAAGCGCACGTCTTCGGCTTCGATCTCCACGCCGATGTCGCCGTGCCGGCCGGCGACCGCGCTCGGCTCGAGCATCTCTGCGGCTACGTCCTGCGCCCGCCGATTGCCCAGGATGCGCTCGAGTACACGACCGAGGGCAAAATCCTCCTTCACATCCGCCGCCCCTGGCGCGACGGCACGCGCGCGATCGCCTTCACGCCGAGCGAGCTACTCGAGAAGCTCGTCGCGATCATCCCGAAGCCGCGCGTCAATCTGCTCCTCTATCACGCGCCCCCGGCCTCGGGGGATGGCGCCGAGACCGACAAAGAGCAGCAGAAGCGACCGCGCCCGCCACGTCGCTACTTCGCCTGGGCGGATCTGCTGCGACGCTGCTTCGAGATCGACGTGCTGGCGTGCCCCGGCTGCGGTGGGCGGCTGCGGCTCCTTGCCACGATCGAGGATCCCGCGATCGTGCGCCGGGTCCTCGCGCACCTCGGCCTGCCGGCGGTTCCGCCCAGGACCGCGCCGGCACGCTCACCGCCATGGTCGTCTGCGGAGGACGAAGGATCTCGATCGATTCTCGATCCCGAGGCGCCCGACGATCGCGACCCGACGCTCCGCCACACCGAATCCTTCTGAGGGTGCCGGCTCGGGCGCTGCCCATCCCGAGAGCAGCAGGCCGGACGCTGACTTCGAACCGCTTCTAGCCTGCATTTCTCACCAGATCACGTCGCGAGGCGGTCGAGAGTGCCGAAGATTCGCGAGCCTCGGACCGGAGGGCGACGCAGGCGTACTTGAACAGTACGTCGAGGAGCCCG
>VGTG01000216.1 GCA_016874795.1 Deltaproteobacteria bacterium
CGCGTTCTACGACCGATTCTGGGGCTTCACGTTCCTCCAAGGGACGGGGGAGACCATCGGCGTCGTTCCCGTGGGCCGCTTCTTCTCGACCGACGCCGCGTTCACGGGCGGAGAGGTTGAGATCGGCGTCCCCGTTTTCGAGGAGGGAGAGCACCGGCTGCACGTGGTCGGCCGCGCCGACTACGTGTGGGCGCAGAACCTCGATGCGGACCAGCCGCTGCCGCGGATCCCGCCGCTCCGCTTCGGCGGTAGCCTGATCTACGGGTACGACGCGTTCCAGGCACAGCTCGACGCCGTGCAGGCGCAGGCCCAGAACCGCGTGCCGGCGGGCGAGTTCACGACCGACGGCTACACGATGCTCGACCTGAGCTTCAGCTACGACTTCGGGCTCGATACGTTCGTGCGGCCGCTGCTTTTCTTCCGCATCTCGAACCTGCTGAACGAGGAAGCGCGAGCCTCCGAGTCCTTCCTGAAAGACCGCGCGCCCTTACCGGGCCGCAACTTCACCGGTGGCGTGGAGGTCCGGTTCTAGGCTCTGCGGCCGGCGCCTCGCGCCTGTTCGGGTCGAGCGCGTTGCGGAAGCGGTCTGCGATCTCCTCGGGAACGAGCGCGGCGAAGTCCTCGAAGGCGGCGAGCGCCCGCTCCTGGTCTCCGGCTTGCGCGAAGACGCCGGCGTCGAAGAGCAGTCGTCCCGCGGCGACGTAATCGAGCTCCTCCGGCGTGAGCCGCTGCAGGTAGGGATCGCTCGCGGGCGGAGTCCGCTCGGAGAGTTGCCCGACCCACCGCGACAGGTCCTCCCCGACGAAGAGGCGGGCCTTGCCCGCGCGCTGCCGCCGTTGATGGATCGGCGCCTCGTATTCGAGGACGGGACGGTCGTCGGTGTTCACCGGAACGTCCGCCAGCTCCGAACGGATCGCCTGCAGATTCCCGGCGTAGAACATGGCCGTGAGGCCGACGGCCTGGGCCCGGGGCAGCTCCGGCAACTTCCGGCGCTCGCGGAAGCGCTCCGCGACGCGCTCCGCGTCGAGGGGCGCCGGCTCCGACCGTGCAATCACCGCGAGCACGGGCCGGTCCGCGGAGAACCCTCCCCGCCAGAGGGTAGCCTCCGAAAAGACGTCGAGGATCGTGCGCAGGATGATGTCGAGATCGCGACGCGTGAGCTGATAGAAGGGAAGCCATTGCGCGAAGAGGCCGCCCGGCGCCAGGCGCTCGCGGATGATCTCGTAGTGTTCGCGCGTGTAGAGGCTTCCCGTACCCGCCTGCCAGGGCACGAAGAGATCCGAGATGATCACGTCGTATCTCTCGCTCCTGCCCTTGAGGAGATTTCGCCCGTCCTCGACCACGATCTCGGAGCGCGGGTCGGTGAAGAGGCCATTCGTGTACGGGCCGAAGAACTCCCGCGCGGCCTCCACGACGTTCGGGTTGAGCTCGGCGGTGACGACCCTGTCGACGGAATGACGCAGGGCTGCCCCCGCAGAGATCCCCGTCCCCATGCCCAGAAAGAACACCGAGCGAGGGTTCGGGTGGAGAAGCAGCGGTAGATCCCCCTGGGCCTGCTCGTGCGGCGCGACGCGCGTGCCGCCGAGCGAGTAGTACGTGTCCAGCGTGATCCAGAGGTCATTCGGGGTCTGGAGGACCGCCACCGTTCCGTCGCGCCCCTCCCACGCGCGCAGGAGCCTCGGCTTCACCCTCAGATGATCGTAGTCGGGAACGATCGGGAGCCGGCCGGGGTCGAGGAACGACGCGAGCAGGAAGATCGCAGCGATCGGCACGGCGCGAAGAGCCGTCGGCACGGATCGGCCCACGGCGCCGACGACGATCGCTGCGAGCAGATAGACGACGGCGAGGCTCCGGAGGCTGCCCCACACGCCGAGAACGTCGATCAGGACGAAGCCGACGACCAAGGAGCCGACGACCCCGGCCGCCGTGTTGATCGCGGCGAGACGCCCGAGGACCGCGCCGGCGCTGGTCCCGGTCTCCGGACTTACGACCCGAAGCAGGAAGGGAAGCACCGCACCGACGAGCACACCCGGCCCGAGGCAGACGAGTGCGAGCATCCCGAAGACGCTCGCGAGGTAGCTCGACCAGTCTTCCCGACTGGCGAGGTAGCGGAGGCCGCCGGTCGCCAGATAGAAGAGGAACGGACTCGCGCCGACCCCGATCCCCGCTCCGATCAGTAGCGCCGTCAATCCGTGGACGGGCCGGCGAACCGTGCGCGCCAGAATGCTCGCCAGGCCGCCGCCGATCCCGAGGCTCACCAGGAACACGACGAGGATCGCCGCAAACGAGTAGATGGAGTTGTGCAGCACCTGCGCGAACATGCGCGTCCACAGCACTTCGAGTCCCAGCGCGACGAAGCCCGAGAGGAAGGCGACACCCGCGATGACCGCCGGCGGAAGCTCGCCTTCAGACTCCGACTCGGGGGTGGGGGTGCCGGCGGGCTCTGGAGCAGGGGCGGGCTCCGACGATCGGCCGATCCACCACGCGGCCGACGCGAGGACGAGGTTCAGCGCGATGGCCGCGGCGTAGGACGCACGAAATCCGAGCCACACGGGGAGGTAGAAGCCCGCCGCCAAAGCACCGCTCGCCCCGCCGACCGTGTTCACGGCGTAGAGGAGTGCGCCGCGCGTGCCGAGCTCGCTTCGATGACGGATCAGGTGCTGTCCGACGAGCGGGAGCGTCCCGCCCATGAAGAACGCTGCCGGGAACAGCACGCCGCCGGCGAGTACCGCCTTGGCCGCCGTCAGGAGCGCCGGCGACGACTCGAGCGGCTCGTAGAGCGTCGTATAGAGTGCGTGATAGATGGGCAGGAGCAGGAAGTACGCGCACGCGCTTCCCGCCACGCCGACTTCGAGCAGGGCATACTCGCGCATCGGGTTCGCGACGCGGGCCGCCCGCCGACCCCAGACGAAGCTTCCGGTCGACAGGCCGAGAAAGAACACGGCGAGCGTGGTCGCGGCCGAGTGTGTGGTGCTGCCGAAGAGCAGAGACAGGTCGCGCAGCCACAGCACCTCGTACACGAGCCCGGCGAACCCCGAGAGGAAGAAGACGAGCATCAGCGGCACGGCGCCGCGGATCTCGCCCGTCTTGGAATCTCGGATCATCATGAGCGAGCGAACGCGGAGCGACGGGCACAAACTGGGCGAAGGGCAACTTCAGGAGCCGTCACTATCCGTTGGTCCGGACATTCGAAAGGCGGCGTCTCGACTTACGCCGTCGCGGCCGCAAGCGTCCTGCGGCGCATGCGCAGCCACAGGTGCTCGGTGAGACCGCCGGCGAGGAGCACGAGGACTCCCGCCCACTCGACGGAGTGCAGATCGTGAGAGAAGTGGCCGATCGCGACGAGCAGGGCACCCGTGATCGCGGTGGCGATCGGCCATCGTCGGCGCGTGGTCCAAGAGCGCCACGCGGAAACGCCGATCGATGCGCAGACGGCGGCGGCGAGCACGGTGACGTGCTGGACCTCGCTGAGCCCGAAGCCTACGCCGAGCACGGAGGAGAGCTTGGCGAATGTCGTCAGGCACGCAGGACAGAGTAGGCAGGCGAGAACGGGTACGAGCGCCGTCCACGGACCCGAAGAAGGCCCGGCCTCGCGTCCGTGGTGCGCGCGGCAGTCGCAGGGGTGGTCATTCGAGCGTTTCTCGAAACGCATGGCCTTCGTCGTATCCGAGGTCGCGATTTCGCGCAACGCGGTTGCATCTAGGTGAGGCTCTGCAATTCCGCATGATCGATCCTACGCAACGGCCGTCGTGAAATGCTGCAGTCGACCGCAACGCACCTTCCATCCCTTTGCTCCATCGGATTCGGTTGAGTAAGCGATGAGAAGCGTCTAAGCGAGAATCCCCCCGTGGGGCTCATTCTCTGCGGGTCGAAGAACGATGCGGTTGTCAAGTACGCCCTCGAGGGGCTTCCAAATAGGGTGCTCGCGGCAGAGTATCGCACGACGCTCCCTCCGGAGCGGCTCCTCGCCGAGGAGCTCACCAAGACGAGAAATCGCCTCGAGGAGGGAACCGGACGGGCTCCGGCGAGGTGGAGATGACCGGGCCCGCTCATCCCGAGACCGAGGACTCGAGAACACGCCAGGCGGAGGAGATCCGACGCAACCTCGAGACCGGTCAGTCAGTACGACCTCCTACACGCTGCATGGCCGGGAAACATCTTCGAGAGCGGGCATGCGGCAAAGAGAGACTTAACTAACTAACGGATGCCCTCGTCGCCGAGGTTCGGAGACGAAGTAGGGGAGACGAGGGAAAGGGAGCAGCGTCCCCGCTTGCCGGGGAGAACCTTGCGCAGTTCTCGCGAAGGAACCTCGAGCCCCTGCCCCGACAGCGCTGCCAGCGCCCTCAGGTTGCACTCTTCGGTCATCGCCACGGTCTCGAAGCGACCCATCTGGCTGGTCGAGGCTCCTCGCTCTTGGACGGCGCGGTCGCCGATGATCCAGCGCATCGCTGGGTCGAGCCCGAGCCGAAGTCGCGCCTTGCTTCCGGAGGCGGGCGGAATAGGATCGCCTGCATGAGCGAACCGCGGATTCTCGAGACGCAGGCGGAGTGGCGCGCCGGCGACGTCGCCGACGAGTCGATCTGGACGGAACACGTCTCCGAGGCCGAGGTGCGCGAGCTCGAGGCCGCGATGCGGCACGCGCAGGGCGTATCGCAGGATCTCCTCGACATCGATCGCGCGGCGTTCCCGCTGCCGAACCTGTCGAAGCGGCTCGCGGTGATCGAGCGCGAGCTGATCGACGGGCGCGGCTTCGTCCTGATCCGGGGCCTCCCGCGCGAGCGATATTCGCAAGCGGAGATGGAGCTTCTCTACTGGGGCATCGGCATGCACCTCGGGAGGCCGTGGCCGCAGAACAAGCATGGTCACCTGCTCGGCGACGTCACCGATCAGGGGAAGTCGGGCCATGAGGCGGACTCGCGCGGAAACGAGATCGGCGGCGCGCTGCCGTTCCCGTATCACTCGGACGGCTCGGATCTCGTCGGCCTCATGTGCCTGCAGGTCGCGAAGCGCGGTGGGCTCTCGACGGTGGCGAACGCGGTCGCGATCCACAACGACCTCGTGCGCCAGGACGCGGCGCTCGCGGCGGCACTCTACGAGCCGCAGCCCTACGACTTCCGCGGCGAGCAGCCGGCGGGGGCGCGCTCGTGGTACCAGATGCCGGTCTTCACGGAGCACGCCGGGCGGCTCTTCGTGCGCTACATCCGGCCCTACATTCTCGCCTCGCAGCGGCACGCGGACGCGCCGCGCATCTCACCTCTGGCCGAGGAAGCGATGCGCCGGGTCGACGCGATGACGCACGACCCGAGCTACAACGTCTTCATGGACTTCCGTCCGGGCGACATCCAGTTCGTGAACAACTATCACGTGCTGCATGCACGGACGACGTACGAGGACGACCGGGCCGCGGGGCTCGTGCGTCACCTGAAGCGACTCTGGCTCGAGACCGAGGTTCTCACCGAGCGCCCCGCGATGTTCCGCAACAACATCTCGACGCACTGGGGCCGGAACCGCACCGTCAGCCGCCTCGCAGCACGGTAGGTCGCCGCGAGGGGGGGCGCCCCTCGCTCTTTACAGGCTTCGCTTCTTGCGGCGGAGATTGCGGCGACTGCCCTTCGGCTTGGCTCCGCGATGGAAGCTCATCGCCTCGGGCGGCTGCCAGTCGTCGACGAAAGCCGGCGCCGAGGAAGGCGGGCGCGGGCGGCGCTCCTGCGCCTCGTTGACGCGCAGGCTGCGGCCGTTCAGCTCGAAGCCATCGAAGCGTTGCGTCGCGGCCGCGGCGGCCGATGCGTCCGTGAACTCGACGAACGCGAAGCCCCGCGGACGGCCGGTCGCTCGGTCCGTCGGCAGGAAGACTTCAGTGACCGGACCGACGCTCGAGAACAAGCGCTCGAGCTCGGCGCGCGTCGTGTCGAAGTCCAGATTCCCAACAAAGAGCTTGGTGCTAATCGTTACCTCCTGTGCCTCTCCGGGCGGCGTGCCGTACCAGGCGCCGGCCAATACGGAGGGCGGTTCCCGTCACCGAGGATCCCGTGCGCCGCCCCCGGGCGGACGCGTTAGGCGTGAATGACACAAACGGGCTCGGCTTGCGGTGTCGCGCGCGTCCCGGCCCGGCTTTTCGGGCGGGTGGCTTGCAACGTCTGCGCGCGTAAGGTCGCACAGCGCTGCGGACCACGCAAGCCTGCGCCCACGCAGGCATCCCGCGCTCCGCGCGGCGGGCACGGCCGCCCGCGTCGGTGTATCGTCGATGGGGCGGACCGCGAAGGGCGGCCCGGGGAGGTTGGTATGCAGGGCGAGCGGGACGACGGAAGCCGCGAGCTGGAGCGCGCGGCTCTCGAGCTGTCGGAGTGGCTTCCGGCGGGGCTCGCGCCGCTCGCGCGCGTCGCCTTCAACTATCGTTGGACGTGGCTCCCCGACGGGCCGCGTCTCTTCAGTGACATGGACGAGCGGCTCTGGTCGCGGAGCGCGTGCAATCCGCGCTGGATGATCCAGACCGTCCTTCCGAGTCGCCTCCGAGCACTCGCGGAGGATCGGAGCTACGTGCAGCGGGTCACCGCCGTCGCGCAGCAGATCGAAGCCGACTTGCGCCGTCCGCCTCTCGTCGGGCCGGTCCAGCGGGAGCGACCGGTCGCGTACTTCTGCTCCGAGTTCGGCGCGCACTGCTCGTTGTCGCTGTACGGCGGCGGGCTCGGCGTGCTCGCGGGAGACGTGCTGAAGTCGGCCTCCGATCTCGCGCTGCCGATGGTCGGCGTCGGTCTGCTCTTCCGCGAGGGGTACTTCCACCAGCGCCTCGGCATCGACGGTTGGCAGTTCGAGTACTGGACGCGTACCGACTTCGAGCTCTCGCCCGTCGTGCTCGTGCGCGATGCGACGGGACGCCCCTTAACGGTCGAGGTCGTCATCCGCGGCCGCACCGTGCACGTACAGATCTGGCGCGCCGAGCTCGGGCGCGTGCCGCTCTACCTCCTCGACACCGACCGAGAGGACAATCACCCGATCGACCGCTGGATCACGGCGCGTCTCTACATCGGCGATCGCCACACGCGGCTCGCGCAGTACGCGGTGCTGGGCGTCGCGGGCGCGCGCGCGCTGAAGGCGATGGGGATCGAGCCGGGGATCGTGCACCTGAACGAAGGTCATGCGGCTCTCGCCGCGTTCGCGCGGATCCACGAGCACGTCGCCGCAGGCGCCTCGCCCGAGGAAGCGCTCGAGCGCGTGCGCGCTTCGACGGTGTTCACGACGCACACGCCGGTCGCGGCGGGGAACGAGTGGTATCCGCGCGACGAGATCGAGCCGGCGCTCGGAAGCCTCGCGAAGGACCTCGAGATCCAGCCGAAGCTCTTCTACGGGCTCGGCGCCTTCGACGTCGACAGCTCGTCAGAGCCGGTGAACATCACCGTGCTCGCGCTCCGGACGAGCCGCGCTGCGAACGCGGTCGCGCGTCGCCACGGCGAGGTCGCGCGTCCGATGTGGCAGCGCCTCTGGCCGGATCGCCCGGTCGACGAGGTGCCGATCACGCACGTGACGAACGGCGTTCACACGACCACGTGGATGGCGCCGCCGATGCAGGCGCTCCTCGATCGCCATCTCGCGCCCGACTGGCGCGAGCGCGCCGCCGATCCGGCCGTGTGGGAGGGCGTCGAGCGGATCCCCGACGAAGAGCTCTGGGCGGTGCGCGGCGAGATGCGACGGCATCTCGTCGAATACGCGCGCGACATCTCCGTGCAGCACCGCCTTTCGCGCGGCGAGTCGCCCGACTACGTCGAGGCGGCGAACCGCATGTTCCATCCGGAGGCGCTGACGATCGGCTTCGCGCGCCGGGTCGCGATGTACAAGCGGCTGTACCTGCTGACGCGCCATCTCGACTGGGGCCTCCGCCTCCTCGCGAGCGAGGACCGGCCGATCCAGATCGTCCTCGCGGGAAAAGCGCACCCGCAGGACTCCGAGGCGAAGGAGGTCCTGAAGCAGCTGTTCACCGTGCGGCGAGCGCCGCACGTCGGGAGCCGCATCATCTTCCTCGAGGACTACGATCTGCACATGGCGCCGCGAATCGTCGCGGGAGTCGATCTGTGGCTCAACGTGCCGCGCCCGCCGCTCGAGGCGAGCGGCACGAGCGGGATGAAGGTCGTTCTGAACGGCGGCCTGAACCTGAGCGTGCTCGACGGCTGGTGGCACGAGGCCTACGACGGCGAGAGCGGCTGGGCGATCGCGTCGCGCGACGGCGATCCGCAGGCGCAGGACGAGGAGGACGCGACGGCGCTCTACGACCTCCTCGAGCACGAGGCGATCCCGCTCTTCTACGAGCGCGACGGCGCCGGGCTGCCGCACCGCTGGCTCGCACGCGTGAAGAAGTCCCTTTCGCGGTTCGGTCCGCGCTTCAGCGGTGCGCGCATGATGCAGGACTACGTCGCGCGCCTCTACGGGACGAGCGCCGGGAAGGCGCAGTAGACGAGGCGCGCCGCTCTCAGCGCGTCGGTAGGGCCTTCTCGGCGCCGCGCTCGAGCGCGCGCGCGGCGCCGCCGACGGCACCGCCGAC
>VGTG01000217.1 GCA_016874795.1 Deltaproteobacteria bacterium
AGCAGCTCGGCGGGCGTCGGTCTCGCTTCGAGACCGTCGCCGGCCTCGAGAGCGCGCAAGAGCGCGACGTCGCCCGCGGGGAACGCGTCGGGCTCGCGCAGCGCGCGGAGCGCGATGTACTGCGCGGTCCACTCGCCGACGCCGTGGATCGCACGCAGGCGCGCCGTCGCCTCCTCGACCGAGACGGCACCGAAGGGCTCGAGAAGACGCGGATCCTCGATCGCCGCGTGTGCGAGAGCGACGATCGCCTTGCGGCGTGAGTCGGGCATGCCGATTGCGCCGAGCTCGCCGGCTTCCGCGGCGGCGACGATGCGCTCGGGCGAAGGAAAGGCGCGATTCAGTGCGTCGGGCGTTCCGCTCGTCTCGCCGGACAGGCTCTCGCCGCAAATGGCGACGAGCTTCCCCGCGAGCTGCCGCGCCGCGATCACGCTCACCTGCTGGCCGAGGACGCCGCGCACCGCCTGCTCGAAGCCGTCCCAGCCGCCGGGCGGTCGCAGCCCGGGCCGTTCCTTCAGGATGCGCGCGAGGAGCGGATCGTGCGAGAGGTGCGCGCAGATCGTCTCGACGTCGGCGTCGACGTCGAACACGCGGCGCGTGCGCGCGAGGATCGCGGGAAGCGCGCGGACGGAGGGAAAGCGGACGAGGACGACGAGGTTGCCGAGCGCCGGCTCGTGCGCGACCTCGACGGTGCCGAGGGCGCCGTCGATCGCGACGGTGCGGCGGTAGCGGTCGTTCGCGACCTCCTCGACGCCGTCGATCGCGCGTGCGGCGAGGTGTCCGAGCATCGCGCTCCAGTCTTAGGGTGGGCGGTAGCGGAGGCGGAGCGTCACGCCGTCGGCGGCTTCACCTTTGACGTCCGCGACGTTCCTCCTCCGAATCGCGCTCGGCGGCCGTCGGAAGAGCGCGCGGAACGTCTCGTTGAAGCGCCGCACGCTGCCGAATCCCGCCGCGAGCGCGACCTCGGCCATCGGCAGGCGCGTCTCGTGGAGGAGGTGCTTCGCGAAGAGCACGCGCCGCGTCTGCGCGACCGCGATCGGCGAGGCGCCGAGGTGCTGCTCGAAGAGGCGGCGGAGCTGTCGCCCGCCGACGCCGACGCGCGCGGCGAGCGCTTCGACGCCGTCGGCGGCTTCGCGCTCTTCGTCGCTGCTCCCGAGCTGGCTCCGCTGGCTCCGCTCGCTTCGTTCGCTTCGTTCGCTTCGTTCGCTCGCGCTCGCGTCGAGCGCGCCTTCGGCGATGAGCTGGAGCGCGCGCGCGACCGTGTTCGAGGTCCCGCGCCACGACCCGAGCCCCGGCGCGGTCTCCGGCCGGCAGCGCAGGCAGGGCCGGAACCCCGCCTCTTGCGCGGCCGCAGCCGAAGCGAAGAAGCGGCAGTTCGTCGGCTTCGGCGTCCGCGCGGGACAGACCGGCCGGCAGTAGATCCCCGTCGAGGTGACGCCGACGAAGAGCCGTCCGTCGAAGCGTGGGTCGCGGCTCCGGAGGGCGCGGTAGCAGGCCTCGCGATCGAGCAGGTCCACGGATGGATACTGGCACTCGGCGACGCCCGTCGCTCGCGGTTTTCGGACGCGAATGGGCGGACCCGGGCGGCCCCTTGCACGGCGTGCCGCCGGCGTGGGATGCGGACCCAGCGGGAGGATGCGAAGGGCAGGAATGAGGCTGGAGACGAATCCGTTCGACGCTCCGCCCTGGCTCCAGGTGCTCGGTGTGATCGAGCACACGCGAAGGCGCGCGGCGGCCGAGGACTACTGCCGAGTCGAGCTCGACCACATCGATCTCGCGGTGAGCGACGTCGCGCGCTGCCGCGAGTTCTACCTTCGAGTTCTAGCTCCGTTCGGCTATCGGCTCGTGCGCGACTTCGGAGACGAGGCCGCCGGACTGGGCACCGCAGAGTACGCAGCGCTTGCGCTGGTCCGACGCCGCGGAACCGTGCATCCCGCGCACCTCGCGTTCCGCGTGGCGACGCGTGGCGGGGTGGATGCTCTCTACCGAGCTGCCCTCGCTGCTGGAGCCAGGAACAACGGAGCTCCGGGTCTACGGACGCAGTACCACCCGTCCTATTACGCGGCCTTCGTGCATGATCCCGAAAGCAACAATTTGAAGTTCGTGTGCCACGAAGACGAAGCTCTGGGATAGAAGGCTCAATCGCTTCGGAACTAGGTCACCCCCACCCATTTCCCGCCGGCGCCGATTATGCTTGATCGCTCGCTGCAGGTCCCGATAGGGCTCCATCCAACGAATGGAGGGTGCGCATGTTCCGATTCCACATCCTCGGCCTTCTGCGCAGAGGGGAACCGCTCCACGGCTACGCGTTGATGAAGGAATACAACCGCCGCACCAATCGTGACTACGGAGCGGGCTACTTCTACCGCCAGCTGGGCGAGCTGATGACAGAGGGCCTGGTGCGGCAAGTACCGAATCCGCTCGGCACGGATCCCCGTCGGTTGTCGTACGAGATCACCTCCTCGGGACGCGAATCGTTCGAGGAGTGGTTCGAGGACATTCCGCGCGACGCGATGGGCGACCGGGACAAGATCGCACGAGCGATGTTGTTCGCAGACGTCGAGCCCGAGCGCGCGTCCCGGCTGCTGGCGCTGTGGCAACGCGACCTCCTCGAGCACGCGAAGAGCCTCGAGCGAGATCTCCAGTACGCACGCGCGAAGCGGCGAACGCCGACGGAGATCCTGCCGATGCTCATTCGGCGGGAGCTCTTCCGCGTCGCCGCGGACCTTGAGTTCCTGCAGGAGGTCGCAGAGTCGCTTAACGTCGCCAGCTCTGAGCAAACCGACAACGCGATCGATTCGTCGAACGTCGCCATCCAGCACGCCGCCAAGCAGCAATCCACAAAAGCGGCTGGCAAGAAAAGGCGCACTTCATAGATTCGTTCCGTCGCGCGTTTCCGGCCGAGCAACACTACGAATGGATGCGATCGTTCAGCTTGATGACGTAACAAGGTGCTACGGTGCGGGAGACGCCTCGGTAGACGCAGTAGCGAACGTCTCCCTCTCCGTTCAGGCTGGGGAGTTTCTTTCCGTGATGGGCCCAAGCGGGTGCGGCAAGAGTACGCTCCTCAATCTCATCGCGGGGTACGACGATCCAACCAGTGGCAGAGTCGTCGTCGCTGGAATGGACCTCGGCTCACTCTCGGAGCGTGAGCGAAGCAACCTACGCGCACGCCACCTCGGATTCGTCGTACAGAGCTTCGATCTGCTACCCAGACTTACCGTCGATGAGAACGTCCTCGTTCGGCTCGGCCCGATTGGCATCAGGGGACGCGAAGCGCGCACCAGAACGACTGCGGTCTTGGATAAAGTCGGGATCTCGCCAGCTGCCTGGAAACGTTACCCAGCAGAGCTTTCTGGAGGTGAACAGCAGCGGGTTGCGATGGCGCGCGCGCTCGTCGCCGAACGACTACTGCTGTTGGCGGATGAGCTGACCGGAAATCTCGACTCGAGTAGCGGCGGGCGGATCCTCGACCTGCTGCGAGACCTCAACGCCGAGCGGGGCATGTCGATCGTAGTTGTAACGCACGACGCATTCGCTGCGACGTATGGACACCGCACTGTGACAATGCGCGATGGCCGCATCGAGCATGACGTTGGAAGAGTCGGGAATGGTCGCGACTCCAGCGTCGTTTCGATCCGGAAGGTTGCGGCTCTGCAGACAGAGCGAGGCAGAGACAGCCGATGAGCCGTCTCCGACTCGCGTGGATCCAGTTTCGAGGGCAGATCGGACAGCTGGCGACCGCAGTGGTAGTGATCGCACTTGGCGTCGCCCTTGCCGCGGGAATGTTGCTCGCGAATGCGGGCTTGCGAGAAAGCTTTCAGGAATCGGCGGCAGCGCTTGCGGGGCGCGCCGAGCTGGAAGTGGCTCCGCTCTCGGGCGGGACGTTCGATGAGGGAACTCTGGACCTCGTGCGCGGCACTCCGGGAGTCGAGATGGCTGTCCCGCTACTCCTGGGCAGTGCGCTCCTGGACGATGAGTCCGAAACCCGGCTGCGACTAGTCGGCGTCGACATGCTCGACGATGCGACCGTCCGCCTGTACAGATCCAGCGCGACCGCAACCGGCGCAGTGGACGACCCACTTGTATTCCTTAACCAACCCGACTCGGCGATGGTTGCGGCGAGCTTCTTAGAGGAACGCGATCTCGAGCGCGGTGGAACGCTTTCGATCCAGACCCCTAGCGGACGTCGCAATTTGGTCATACGCGGTGTTCTTGATGATGTGGGCGTCGGTCGGGCCTTTGGAGGCGAATTCGCAATCATGGACCTTTTCTCGGCCCAAGAGACGCTTGGCCAGGAAGGTCGCCTGACGCGCATCGATGTTGCAGTCGAGAACGGAGTCAGTCCCTCGGCTGTGGCAAACTCCCTACGCAAGGTACTTCCGAACTTTGTCGGCGTCGTGCCAGTCACAGAACGAAAGGCAGAACTTGAGCGCGCAGCGGTGGGCTTTCAAGCGCTACTAAACGTCCTAGCGTTCATGGGATTGCTTCTCGGCTCACTCATCACGGCGAACCGCCTCGCTACAGTCTATCAAGAGCGCATGTGGGAAATGGGGGTCCTTCGAGGAATGGGTTGGACACCTACCGCGCTTGTACGGGATCTACTCGTTGAAGCAGCGATCGTTGGCACAGTCGCTGTAGCAATCGGTCTTCCCCTCGGAGTGTTCTTTGCCCAACTTATCGCCGGACCGGTCGCAGACACGATGGCGCTCAACCTCCAGCAGTCGATCGCGAAGCCACACCTTTCTCTTAGGCCTCTCCCGCTTGTTGTCGCGGGCCTCGCCGGTATCGGCAGCGGAGTCTTATCCGCATGTATCCCCGCCAGGCGGGCTTCAAGAGCACCAATAGTGGTCCTCAAAGCCAGGAAAAGAAGGCGCGATCCGTTTTCCACCCCGACATGGACACGCATAGCGAGGGTATTAACCCCGGCCTTGGGGCTGGCTGCCCTCCTCGCCCAGAGCGCGACCAACTCACCGCTCCTCGGAGGATTGGCGATGCTCCTGCTCGCGGCCGCCGGCGGGCTTTTGGTACAGCCCGCACTCAGAGTCGTAACGCCCATCGTCGGTCGCATCTTCGGCGAAGCCGCACTCATTGGCGCCAAAGATCAAAGCAGAGCGCCCAGCCGAGCTATCGGCGCGGCAACAATGATTCTCGTAGGTATCGGTCTCGTTGTCTGGATAGGGATGGTTAGAGTCAGTTTCGAGCGCTATGTCACCGACATAAACATGCGGGTGCGGCAGGCCGATATAATCGTCGATTCCAGCATTGGTGGACTCGCAGTGGATCAGAGTCAGCCTCGCTTGTCAGAAGTCCTGCTTCACAAGCTGCGCGAGGTTCCGGGCGTACACCTCGTCGGCTCAGATGCCGAAATCATTTCACACAATCCGGAAGCGGGAGTGCTGGCCGTAGATCCGGTGCGCTTGCTTCACGAAAAATTTGGGACCTGGCATCTCGAAAAGGGCTCGATGCCTGGAGCACTTCAAGCCGTGGCTGCTGGGGATGGTTCGCTGGCAGATTCCACCCTTCTCACGAAGAGAGGGCTCCGGATTGGTGACCAGGTAGAGATCATGACGCCCTCGGGCCCGCTCGAGCTGCCGATTGTTGGCGTAACCTCTGCCGGGTTTCTGTCTGGTGAGGGCAACCTAACGATCAGCCGGGAGGTTTATCGTAAGTACTGGCAAGACCACTCCATCGTTCGTGCCTACCTCCTAGTTTCAGATGGGCATTCGATTGAAGAGGTACGCAGAGCCATACAAGCCGATCTGGGTACTCAGTACCGGCTCCGGACGGTCGATGCAGACGAGCTGGGCGAGTGGATCGGTGGCAGTGTTCGTCGGGCGTTCATATTTCTGGATGTCATCGCGGTCTTGACTGTCATTGTCGTCTTCGCGGGAACAGCTGATGCCTTGGCTGCTAACGTCATTGAGCGCACGCGTGAGATCGGAACGCTCCGGTCGATCGGTCACGCACCTGCGGCAATCGGCAAAATGGTGGTTGCGCAGGCGCTTGTGATTGGTATTGCGGGCGCCGCGCTCGCTGCCATTTTAGGCGTCGGGATGGGATTCGCGTTTGTTGCTGGCGTCTTGCAGTCGATTCTAGGGTGGCAGCTTGAGGTTTATCCGACCTTTGGCGCACCAGCAGCTGCTGCCACGCTGGGAGTGCTCGCTTGTGTCCTAGGGGGAACGCTCCCAGCTATTCGCGCTTCGCGTCTATCGATCGTGCACGCGCTTCGGTACGAGTAAACCTAGGCAAAGCTCGCATTCGCTGATGAAGCATGGGAGGTGGGGTGCATGCATCCGGGGGATCGTTCCGCCGTGGTTACAGGCGCCGCCACCGGTGTGGGCCGAGCCACCGCGCTCGCGCTCGCCGAGCGAGGCTGCGCCGTGGCCGTGAACTACAGCAAGTCGCGTGACGCCGCCGAAGCCGTCGCCGCAGAAGCCCGGGCCAAGGGAGTGAAGGCCATCGCCATCCAAGCCGACGTCGCCAGCGACGCCGACTGCCGCCGCCTGGTCGACACCGCGGTCGCCGAGCTCGGCGGGCTCGACATCCTCGTGAACAACGCCGGGACGACCCGCTTCATCAACCACGCGGACCTCGAGGCGGTCACCGACGACGACTGGAGCCGGATCCTTGGGGTGAACCTAAAGGGCCCGTTCCAGTGCGCCCGCGCCGCGCGAAAGCACCTCGAAGCCGGCGACGGCGGCGTGATCATCAACGTCTCGAGCGTCGCCGGCGTCTACGCGACCGGCAGCTCCATCCCCTACTGCGCCTCGAAGGCGGCGCTGAACAACCTGACCGTCATCCTCGCGCGCGTGATGGGGCCGAAGGTGCGCGTGAACGCCGTCGCCCCGGGCTTCATCGAAGGCGAGTGGCTGAAGGAAGGGCTCGGCGAGCTCTACGAGCCGGTCCGCAACTCCTTCCAGCAGCGGTCGCTCGTGAAGAAGGTCTCGACGCCGGAAAGCATCGCGGCGGCGATCCTCTCGCTGATCGAGGGATCGGACGTCGTCACGGGGCAGGTGCTGATCGCGGACGGCGGAGTCGGCGTCGCTGGCTGATCCCGCGGCCAAGAGAGCCCGCTCGCCGCACACCTCAGAACGGGAACCCGAAGACGACGTTCACGGCGTCGAAGTCCTCGCCGAAGTCGTACGCGAGGCCGATGCGCATGCCGTCGAAGAGCCCGCCGATCACCGGCAGCTCCATCGGCGTCGACGAGCCGAGCGTCGCGCCGAGCTCGAAGATCTGGGGGACCTGGAGCGCCTCCTCCTCGAAGCGCGTGAACTGCAGGCTCGGAGAGAACAGGCTGTAGATGAAGAACCCGCTGAGATCGGGCGTGATGTGCGGGCCGATCTTGAAGCCGAGCGGATGGCGCACGTCGAAGCCCGTGCGGAACGTTCCGTAGGCCTCGCTGCCGAAGCCCTCGTCCGTGTCGCCGAAGGGCGAATCGCCGGCGTAGAGGTAGGCCAAGCCGAACGAGAGCGTGAACTCGTTCCACGGCACCTGGTACAGGCTCGAGAGGCCGATCTGGTAGGTGTAGAAGGGCCCGTCCGCGGCGTCGAGGTCGGCCCGATCGCCGGAGCCGCCGCTCGCCGAAGCGCTAAAGTCGAACGTGCCGCCGAAGCCCCAGGCCGCGAGCGGCGTCACGCGGAAGTGCTCGAAGACCGGGATGTCGAGCTTCGCGCGGATCTCCGTCGCGAGCGAATTCGTCGACGCCTTCACGAGCGTGCCGTCGTCGAGCGTTCCCTCGAAGCGGTAGTAGCCGTAGATCACCGGCAGGCCGAGCCGCACGTCGCACGGGCCGATCACGTCGTCGAACGTGAACTCGAGCGGCAGCGAGAAGACGCTCACGTCGAGACCGCCGATCGAGTAGCCGCCGAAGCCGAACTGCGTCGCGTAGACATAGTTGACGCTGACGTCGACGTCCTGGTCGAGCGGCGTCTCCGCGAGGGCGGGCGACCTTCCGAGCACGAGCACCAGCACGAGCACCAGCGCGACGAGGACCGCGAAGAGCGCGGCGAGCGACACCGTGAGCCGTTGCCCGACTGCCGCGTCGCGCCGGGAGTCCGAATTCGACCTCGAAGCGATCCCCGGTTATCGGGCGATCCCGACCGTTTCTCAACCTCTCCCTCTCGCGGGATTTCAGCGAGAGAGGCCCGACCACGCGCTCGGCGTCTCGCCCGTCCAGCGCCGGAACGCGCGCGAGAACGCCCTCGTGTCGGAGAAGCCGAGGAGGCAGGCGAGGTCGCCCGCGCAGTCCGGGGAGAATCCGGGGATTCGTCGGGGATTTCTCGGGCAGAAGGCCGCGTCCGGCGCGCTCTGGCCTCCCGGGCGGAGGTATCCTAGCCTGCGTTTCTCACCAGATCCCTACTGCGGCGGCCGATAGCACGGAATCTTCGCGAGCTTCTCCCTCTGGGCTCCTCGACGTACTGTTCGAGTACGCCTGCGTCG